>NZ_LJGW01000406.1 GCF_001751255.1 Streptomyces nanshensis
CGCACCGTTCGCGGTGCGGCGACGCCGGCCTGTGCGCCGTTTCTGTCCGGCTTCTTTCAGCCTCGGACGGGCTCCCGCAGACGAGACCGTCCCCTTTCCCGTAAACGGCCACGGCACGGGCCACAAGGGCGACTTCCGATTCCCGGCGGCGCACAGGATCCGCGGAGGAACGGCGAACAGAAGGTCAACTCGTCGCACGGGGACCGGAATTCCTTCGTGTTTCTGTTACTCCGCTCCCCCGCCGGCTCCGGGTGCTGCACCATGGCCTGCCTCGCAGAAGGAGGGGGAATTCGATGGGTGAGGAAAACGATCTCGGACGCCGTGAGTACACGGGAAAACCCGGTGACACCGCGCCCGTCGGCCACGCGCAATCCGCCGGACCGCCTCGGCGCTTCTTCCGGAGCATCGAAGGGATGCGCGGTATCGCCGCGTTGATGATCCTCCTCTACCACGTCGGCGTGTATTCGGGACAGGTCGGTTCCTCGATGTGGAACCAGTCCGGGAACACGCTCGGCGCGGCCGTGCTGGCCAACGCCGAAGCCGGACTCCCGATCTTCTTCCTGCTCTCCGGGATGCTTCTGTACAGACCCTTTGTGACGGCCGCCCTCACGGACACCGCCCCGCCCGCGCCGCGTCCCTATCTGTGGCGCCGGGCCCTGCGGATTCTGCCGGCGTTCTGGGTGCTGGCCGTCGCCTCGCTCCTCCTGCTCGCACGTCCCACCCTGCACGGAGTGTGGGACGTGGTACGGCCGTTGCTGCTGCTGCACATCTACCAGCAGGACGTGCTCCCGGCCGGCATGGGACAGACCTGGAGCCTCGCCGTCGAGGTGAGCTTCTACGCGCTGCTGCCGCTGTTCTCCGTCGCGTGCACACGCTGGGCACGACGGGCGGGAGACACAGCAGCCCGTGCGCGCAGAGTCCTGTGGGTTCTGCTGACCGTCGCCGTGCTGAGCGCCGGGTGGACGGTTCTGTCCCATCTGCCGCGCATGGGCGACTACCCGTTCATCTATCTGTGGCTGCCGGAGTATCTGACGTACTTCGCGGCGGGAATGGCCGTGGCCACCCTGTCGGTCTGTCTGCAACTCGGGGTGCGCGTCTGGGAACCGTACCGGTGGCTCATGGCGCACCCGGGCACGTCCTGGGTGCTCGCCACCGCGGCCTTCGTCTGCGCGTGCACACCGCTGGGCACTCCCCACACCATCGACTACCCGTCGGTGCCGCAGGCCCTGCTGACCAAGCTGTGGTTCCTGCTCATCAGCGCCCTGCTGGTGGCACCGCTGACCGCGACGGCCGCCCCGCGCTCCCCCGTCCACACGTTCCTCGGCAGCCGCCCGGTCCAGTTCTGCGGGAGGATCTCCTACGGCGTCTTCCTGTGGCACCTGTTCGTACTGGACGGCTACTACGCCTGGAGCCACACGCCCCAGGGCACGGCGGATTTCGTGCCGTTGCTCGGGCTGGTGCTGGTCGCCTCGCTGGCCGCCGCCACGCTCAGCTTCTACGCCGTGGAGCGTCCGGTGATGCGGCTGCGTCCCCGGCTCGGCCGGGCGCCCGTGACCCGGAGCACCCCAGTCGTCCCCGGGGCGGCGGCTGCCGCCGCCCCGGCCAACGAACCCGGCTAGACCGGGAGTTGAGGCGAAGGGACACGCGCGCTCAGCGGTACGCCGCCGGGTCCGCCTGTTCCACCGGGAGTCCGCCCGAGACCACGTCCTTCATCCAGCGCGGCCAGTCCGGGCGGGAGCCGTCCAGGTCGTCGACCTCGTAGGCGTCGGCCAGCGCATGCGAGGTGACGATGTCGCCGTTCCAGCGGGCGCGCTCCTCGTCGGCCGCGAGGCGTGCGATGCCGCGGCCGAGCAGATGCGGTGTCTCCGACAGGGCGAAGTGCGGATCGACGGCGATGCCGTCGCGCCAGTTCTCCTCGGTGACCTTGAAGTGGTCGAGCATCGCCTCGGACCGGAGGAAGCCGGGCGTGGCCGCCAGGGCCGTACCGCCGAACTCCGGGAGCTGTTCGGAGAGTCCGAGGGCCAGCCGCCGCACTCCGGCCTTGACCTGGTCGTAGACGAGCGAGCCCGAATTGCCGTCCGCCACACCGTCGGTGACCTCGACGACGAGCCCGCCGGGGCCCGCCGTCACCAGCGGCAGCAGGGCGTGCAGCGCGCGCAGATGGGTCTCCAGGCCGTTGCGCCAGGCCCGTACCGACCGTTCCACGTCCTGCTCCCAGAACGGGGTGTCCCAGTCGATGAAGGGGTCGCCGCCCCAGACGTCGTCGATGAGCACGTCGACCCGTCCGCCGGCTTCGGAGGCGATCCGCCCGCGCAGTGCGTCGACGTCGTCCTGGACGAGGAAGTCGCAGCGCACCGGGATCCCCGTGCCGCCCGCCGCGGTGATCAGCTCCGCGGTCTCCTCGATCGTCTCGGACCGGTTCATCTCGCTGCGCCGCTCGCGGGTCGAGCGTCCGGCGGCGAACACCGTCGCGCCCGACGCACCGAGTTCGACGGCGATCGCCCGGCCGCAGCCGCGGGTGGCTCCGGCCACCACGGCGACCTTGCCGGCGAGTGCGGATGTCATTGATCGACCTCTCTCTTCGAATCGTCCGACGGTCGTGGGGAGACGCCCTGCGGACCGCGCCAGGCGGACAGGACCGCGTCGAGGTCCTGGCGCAGCCGGTCGGCCAACTCGCCCTGGGGGCACAGCGCCCAGTCCTGCTGGAGTCCGTTGGCCAGGGCGGCGAGGACTCCGGCGGCCTGAACCGCCGGGGGCGCGTAGGGCAGTCGGGCCGTCTCCAGCAACGGGGTCAGTACGGACCGGACGGTCCTGCGCAGGCCGGCGATCCCCTCGCGGAGCCCCGGATCGGCCAGGTCCTTGCCGAGTTGGGCGAGATGCTGGGCGGCGGTCTCCGGGTCGTCGATCCCTTCGGCGGCGAGGACCAGGGCCTCCCGCACCGCGTCCACGGGGTCGCTGTGCTTCTCGATGACGTCCCGCATCCGGGCCTCCAGCGTCGCGGTGCCTCCCGCTATGAGGGCGAGAAGCAGGGCGTGCTTGGAGCCGAACCGTCCGGCGACGGTGCCGACCGAGACACCCGCGACGACGGCGACCTGCGCGAGCGTGAAGTGGGGACCGTGCTCCCCGATGGCGCGCTCGCAGGCGGCCAGCAACTCGCCGTCGGAGATGGACTTGGGACGCGCCATGGGGGCTATTGAACCACGATTCGGAAATCTGAAGCGTCCGGAGCGTCCCGGTCGTGGACGGCGCGTACGAGGCCAACTGCCGCTCTGCGGACGTTGGTTCGGGCCGAAGGGAAGGCGGGGGGGGGAAGTCGGGGAAGGGGCCGCGGGCCGGTGCGGGTGCGCGGCGCCGGAGGGCGATCCGGCCGGGCCCGGAGCGTCCGGCGTCACCTGCACATGTAGCCAGTTGCGAAAATTAGCAATTGCAGGGATCATCCATTGCGCAGTGCGGACGGCGGAGACCGTAGGGTCCCTGGAATGAGGCACGGACGATGTACAGAGCGGATGGCGAGGCCGGAACCGCGGCCGGTGACGAAGCGCATCGGGAGGCGGGCTCGGTGACCACTCCGCTGTATCAGCTCAAGGCCGAGTTCTTTAAGACGCTGGGGCACCCCGTCCGTATTCGCGTGCTGGAGCTGCTGAGCGAACGGGAGCATGCCGTGGCGGAGATGCTGCCGGAGGTGGGCGTCGGTCCGCCGCATCTGTCCCAACAGCTCGCTGTGCTGCGGCGGATGAACCTGGTGGTGACCCGCAAGGAGGGGCCGACGGTCTACTACTCGCTGACCAGCCCCGAGGTGGCGGAGCTGCTGCGGGTGGCCCGGGTGATTCTCTCCGGAGTGCTGTCGGGACAGGCCGAGTTGCTGGCGGATCTGCGGTCCTCCGCGGCGCCGGAGGGATCCCCGGAGGGGAACGCCCGGGGGCGCGGACGTTCCTGAGTCCTCGGTGCTGCGGCCGTCTCCGGTGAGGGAGCCCCTTGCGAAGTGAGCGAGGGGTGACCGCCCTTCGCCCGGCGGGATACGAGTCTGATGCTGTAGGAGCATGTGGTGAGTCTGTTGCGCAAGATCCGCGGTACGGGACGCGTGGCCGAGGAGGCTCCGCCGCGTCCGGAGGGTCAAGCACCGGACGCCGCACGGGAGTTGCGCGGCTCGGCGCAGGTGCGGTGCGTGGACGCGGGCTCGTGCAACGGATGTGAGATCGAGATCGGTTCGGCGTTCGGCCCGGTCTACGACGCCGAGCGGTACGGGGCGCGGCTGGTGGCCTCGCCGCGGCACGCCGACGTGGCCCTGGTGACCGGGCCGGTGACGCGCAACATGGCCGAGCCGCTGCGGCGTACGGTCGCGGCGATGCCCGAGCCGAGGGTGGTCGTCGCGGTGGGCGACTGCGCCCTGAACTGCGGTGAGTTCGCCGGGGGTTACGGGGTGGAGGGCGCCGTCGGCGACGTGGTGCCCGTCGACGTCGAGGTACGGGGATGCCCGCCGCGGCCCGAGGAGATCGTCGCGGCGCTGCGCACCGTGACCGGCCGGTGAACACTGTCGCGACGGCGCTCGCCGTGGCGGCGGGATCCGCCGCGTCGGGGTCCGCCGCGTCGCTGATATCCGGCCGGGTACGGGCGGCGGTCGTCGGCGTGTGCACGGGCGTGAGCGGTGTCGCCGGCTGCTGTGCGGGAGTCGCCGCGCTGGGCGGCGCCCGGTGGTCCGCCGAGCTGCCGTGGCTGCTGCCGCTGGCCGGTGTGCACCTCCACGTCGACGCCCTGTCGGGGCTGTTCATGGCCGTCGCGGGTGCGGTGGTGGCGGCGGTGTCCCTGTACGGCGTCGGCTACAGCGGGCACGGGCGAGGCGGCGCGGCCTCGCGCGGCGTACAGGGCGTACTCCCGCTGTTCGCGCTGACGCTGGTGCTGGTGCCGGCCGCCGCCTCGGTGTCGACCTTCCTGGTGCTGTGGGAGGCGATGGCACTCGCCTCGCTGCTGCTGGTGCTCGCCGAGCACCGCGAGCGGCCCTCGGTGCGGACGGCGGGGGTCTGGTACGCGGTGATGACACATCTGGGCCTGGTGCTGCTGCTGACGGGGCTGGCGTGGTTCGCGGCCGGCGCCGGGGGCGAGGACTTCGCATCGCTGCGCGAGGGCGCCGGCGACCTGTCCCCCGCCGCGCGCGGAGGGGTGTTCCTGCTGGTGACCGCGGCGTTCGCGTCGAAGGCGGGCGCGGTGCCGCTGCACGCGTGGCTGCCACGGGCGCATCCCGAAGCGCCCAGTCACATCTCGGCGTTGATGAGCGCGGCGATGGTGAACCTCGGCGTCTACGGCATCGTGCGGGTGGGCTTCGATCTGCTGGGCGGCGGTGCGCGCTGGTGGTGGCTGGTGCTGATCGCCGTGGGCGGGCTGTCGGCCGTGTACGGGATTCTGCAGGCCGCCGTCTCCTCGGACCTCAAACGTCTGCTGGCGTACTCCACCAGCGAGAACATGGGTCTGGTCCTCATCGGGGTGGGCGCGGCGGGGCTGTTCGCCGCGGCGGGCCAACGGGGGCCTGCGGCCCTGGCGTTGGGGGCCGCTCTGCTGCATGTGGTCAACCACTCCGCGTTCAAGGCCCTGTTGTTCTGTGCCGCCGGTTCGGTGCTGCGTGCCACGGGCGTACGCGACATGGACCGGCTGGGCGGACTGCGGGCGCGGATGCCGGTGACGGCGGGCCTGTTCGCGCTGGCCTCCCTGGGCGCGGTCGCGCTGCCGCCGGGCAACGGGTTCGTCAGCGAGTGGCTGCTGTTGCAGTCCCTCATCCACGGGCTGGCGGTGCCCGGCCTGTCGACGGCGATCGTGCTGCCGCTGGCCGTGGCGCTCATCGCCCTGTCGGCGGGGGTGGCGGCGGCGGTGTTCGTGAAGGCGCTGGGGGTCTCCTTCTTCGCCAGGCCGCGCAGCCCGCAGGCCGCCGAGGCGCGGGAGAGCCCGGCGAGCATGCTGGCCGGCATGGGGTTGCTGGCCGCCGGATGCGGCGTACTGGCCCTGGTTCCGGGCCTGTTGGGCGGCGCTCTGGACCGGGCGGTGGCCACGGCCGGGCTCACCGGCGCGGGTCCGCTGACGGGCGGCGGACTGCGGGTGGAGCTGGACGGGCTCGCCGCACGGCTCTCGCCCCTGTGGGTAACGGCCGCGCTGGCGGCGGCAGTCGTGCTGGCCGCCGCGCTTCCGCGCCTGGCCGTGCGCCGGCGGTCCCGTCACGTCCGGCGCCGTGACGTCCGGCTCTGGGACTGCGGCGGCGGCTCCCCGACACCGCGTATGGCCTACACCGCCACCTCGTTCGCCGAGCCGTTGCAGCGGGTCTTCGACGACGTACTGGCGCCCGAGCAGGACGTGGACGTCACGCCCGTACGGGAGTCGGCGTATCTGGTCGAACGGGTCCGCTTCCAGCACGCCGTGCCCGACCGCGTCGAACACCGCCTCTACCGGCCCGTGTTGGCGGCCCTGGCGGTGACCGGACGGGGCGCGCGGCGGCTGGCCGGCGGCAGCGTCCATCTCTATCTCGGTTACGGCTTCGCCGTGTTGGTGCTCCTTCTGGCGGTGCTGGCGGTGGGCTGGTGAGCGGCGTGGGCGTCGCGGCGGTGGCCGCGCAGGTACTCGTGGTCGTCCTCGGGACGCCGTTGCTGACCGGTCTGATGCGGCAGGTACGGGCCCGCATGGAGGGACGGGCCGGTGCCGGCGTCGCCCAACCCTGGCGCGACATGCGGAAGTTGCTGCGCAAGACCCCCGTCACACCGACCGGTACGGGACCGGCCTTCCGTGTCGCTCCCGCCCTGCTGGTGGCCACGACGGCCGTCGCGGCCGCGCTCGTCCCCTTGGCGTCGACGGCCACCCCGGTCAGCGGCGAAGCGGATCTGATCCTCGTCGTCGCGCTGCTGGCGCTGGGCTCGGTGGCGCTCGCGCTGGCCGGTCTGGACACGGGCACGGCGTTCGGCGGCATGGGCGCCTCACGCGAGATGACCGTGGCGGCGCTGGTCGAACCGACGATCCTGCTCGCGGTCTTCGCGCTGTCGATACCGGCCGGGACCACCAACCTGCCGCGGATCGTGGAGGGCGCCCTGCACGAACCGGCGCGGCTGGCCTCCCCCGCGGGCCTGCTGGCCACGGCCGCGCTCGCGGTGGCGGTCCTGGCGGAGACCGGCCGGATTCCGGTGGACAACCCCTCCACCCATCTGGAACTGACGATGGTCCACGAGGCGATGGTGCTGGAGTACGCGGGCCCGGACCTGGCCCTGGTCGAACTCGGCGCCCAGATGCGGCTCACCGTGCTGCTGGGACTGCTGGCCTCGCTCTTCGCCCCGTGGGGGATCGCCACCGGCGCCTCCGCCGCGGCCGTGGCGCTGGGCCTGGTGCTGTTCGCGGCGAAGGTGGCGATGCTGGGCGCGGTGCTCGCGGCGGCCGAGGTGTTCTGGGCGAAGGTGCGGCTCTTCCGCGTGCCCGAACTGCTCGCCGGTTCCTTCCTGTTGGCGCTGCTGGCCGTCACCAGCTCCTACTTCCTGGGCGGGGTGTGAGGTGCGGTGAGCGACAGCGTCTTCACTCAACTGCTGGATCTGGCCTGCGGCGCGTTCCTGCTGACCGCCGTCGTGGTGCTGTGGCGGCGTGAACTGTCCGTCATCGTCGACGTGTTCGCCCTTCAGGGCGTCGCGCTGGCCACCGTCCCGCTGCTGATCGGATGGCACGAGGGCCGCTGGGACCTGGCAGCGGTGGCCGCCGGGATCGCGGTGCTGCGCGCCGGGATTCTGCCGCATCTGATGCGGCGGGCGCTGACCGCGACCACCGCGCCGCCGCACGCGGACGAGGACGAGGACGACGGGGCGTCGTACGGCACGAACGGTCCGTACGGCACGGCCAGTTGGGACCGTACGGACGGCGCGCACAGTCCGGAACGTACGGACCGTACGGACGGCACGCACCGCTACCGGGCGGACGCCGGCGAAGCACGCGAGACCCAGCCGCTGGTCAACGTCGCGGCCTCGCTGCTGACCGCAGCGCTGCTGACGCTGCTGGCCTACGCCGTCTCCCGCCCGCTGATCGCCCTGGACCCCTCCCCCGCCACCCGGGCGCTGCCGGTCGGTCTGGCCGTCGTCCTGATCGGCTTCTTCGTGCTGACCACCCGCCGGCGCGCCCTGTCGCAGGTGGTGGGCTTTCTGCTGCTGGACAACGGCATCACCGCCATCGCGTTCCTCGCGACCTCCGGCGTGCCGCTGATCGTCGAACTCGGCGTCTCCTTCGACGTGTTGCTGGCCGTACTGGTCCTGCAGATCCTCACCACACGGATGCGGACCGCCTTCGGCACCACCGACCTGGACGACCTGCGGGAGCTGCACGACTGATGAACGCACACGCCTCCGCGCTCTGGCTCTGCGCTCCCGTGGCCGTACCGCTCGCCGTCGCGGCCCTCTACGCAGCCGCACGCCGCCGCCCGCTCACCCCCTGGGCGGCGCTGGTCTCGCCCGCCGCCGTACTGGGCTCCGCCGCCGCACTGTCCTCATCGGCGGCCGGCGGCGGAGCGGTCCCGGCCCTCGGAGGACTGCTGCGGGCCGACGCCCTCACCGTGTGGATGCTGCTCGCCGTCGGCGCCGTCGCACTGCCGGCCTGCGCCGCCGGTCCCGCCTATCTGGCCGGTGAACGCGCGGCGGGACGCGGCGGTGAACGGTTCGTACGCCGCTACCAGGTGCTCGTGCACCTCTTCCTCGGTGCGATGTGCACGGCGGTGCTCACCGCCAATCTCGGTGTGCTGTGGGCGGCCGTCGAGGCCACCACGATCGTCACGGCGTTCCTCGTCGGACACCGCCGCACCCGCGCCTCGGTCGAGGCGGCCTGGAAGTACGTGGTCATCTGCTCCGCCGGAATCGCCCTGGCCTTCCTGGGCATCGTGCTCATCCACCACGCCGCCCGTGCCGCCGGAGTCCCCGAGGAGTCCGCGCTCCACTGGCCGACCCTCCTCGCGTACGCCGACCACTTCGACCCGCCCGTCATCCGCCTCGCCACCGCGCTGGTCCTCCTGGGCTTCGGCGCCAAGGCGGGTCTGGTGCCGCTGCACGCGTGGCTGCCCGACGCGCACAGCCAGGCGCCCGCCCCCGTCTCCGCGCTGATGTCCGGGGTCCTGCTGTCGGTCTCCTTCATGGCGGTCCTGCGGTGCAAGGCCATCGCCGACGCCGCCCTGGGGACCGGCTATACGAGGGTCCTGCTGACGGCCATGGCCCTGCTCACCCTCGCGCTCGCCGCGGGTCTCCTCCTCGGCCAGCGCGACTACAAGCGGATGCTGGCGTATTCGAGCATGGAGCACATGAGCCTCATCGCCCTCGGTGCGGCCGTCGGTACGCCGCTGGCGCTCTCCGCGGTGCTGCTGCACATCACCGGACACGGGCTGGCCAAGACCGTCGCCTTCTGCTCCTCGGGACATCTGCTCCAACTGCGGGGCACCTCCCGCATCGACGGGATCCGCGGACTGCTCGCGCAGGCCCCGGCGCTGGGCGCCGCCTTCGGCCTGGCCGTGCTCGCCCTGCTCGGGCTCCCGCCGTTCAGCCTGTTCGCGTCCGAACTCGGCATCGTACGGGCGGGGTTCGCGGCGGGGCTGGGCGGACCGACTGCCGTGGCCCTGGTGCTGGTGCTGATCGCGTTCGGCGCGCTGTCGGCGCGCACCGCGCGGATGCTGCTGGACGGGCGTCCGGTGCCGTCGCCAACACCCGCCGACGCGCCGTCGTTTGTTCCGGAGCGCCCGGAGGGCTCCCGCGGGGAGGGCCCGGTCGCCGCTGCCGGCTCCGGGACGGCGGGATCCCGTACCGCGGTCCTGCCGGTCGCCGGCGCCCGGCCCCCGGAGACCGAGGCGCGGCCCGTACGTCTTGGATTCGCCGCCGGACTGCCGCTCGTACTGAGCCTGTCGGCCTGCGCGGTCCTCGGCGTGGCCGCCGGGCCCCTCACCCGCCTTCTGGCCGCCGGCGCCGCCGTCATCGGAGGACAGTGACGATGATCCCCCTGCCCGCGCGACGCACCGTCGTCGAGACCGAGGCGTCCGAACTCCCCGCACGCGCCGGGGAGTTGCTGCGCGAAGGACACCGGCTCGCCCTGGTGGCGGCGCACCACGACGACGAGACCGCCCCCGGCGGCCGGGCCGTGCGCGTCGTCTATCTCTTCGTCTCCGGACCGCCCGACGTCCGCGTCGAGTTGCGGGTACGTCTCGACGCGGACGATCCACGGCTGACGACACTGGCTCCGCAGTCCTTCGCCACCGGCAGGTTCGAGCGGGAGATGCGCGATCTGCACGGCGTCGTACCGCTCGGCCATCCCCTGCCGCGCCGGCTGGTACGCCACTTCCACTGGCCCCGGGGCTGGTACCCGATGCGGCCCGACGCCGGACCGCCGCCGCCCTTCGCCGAACCCGAGGGCCCCTACCCGTTCCTGGAGGTCGAGGGCGCGGGCGTCTACGAGATCCCCGTCGGCCCCGTGCACGCGGGACTGATCGAACCCGGCCACTTCCGCTTCTCCGTGGTCGGCGAGACCATCCTCAAGCTCAAGGCCCGTCTGTGGTTCGTGCACAAGGGCATCGAGAAGCTCTTCGAGGGCCGCACCCTCGACGCCGGTCTTCCGCTGGCCGAGCGCATCAGCGGTGACACCGCCGTCGGCCACGCCCTCGCCTACTGCCTGGCCGTCGAGGAGGCCGCCGGCATCGGCGTCCCGCGCGAGGCACGGCAGGCCCGCGCGCTGCTGCTGGAACTGGAACGCATCCACAACCATGTCGCCGACCTCGGAGCCCTGTGCAACGACGTCGGCCACTCCGTACTGAACGCGCACGCCCTGCGGATCCGCGAGCAACTGCTCCGTCTCAACGAGGAGACGACGGGACACCGGCTGCTGCGCGGAGGTGTCGTCCTCGGCGGCGCCCATCTGCATGCGGTGCCGGATGCCGCCCGGCTGCGGGCACTTCGCGACGACGTCCGCCAGGTCGCCGACCTGGCCCTGGGCCACTCCACCGTCCGCGACCGCTTCACCGGCACCTCGGCGCTGCCCGCGCGGGTCGCCCGCGACCTGGGGTGCCTGGGCTATGTCGCCCGCGCCAGCGGTCTCGGTTACGACGCCCGCATCGCCCATCCCTTCCATGCGTACGACGAGCCGCCGACCGTTCCCGTGCACACGACGGGCGATGTGCTGGCGCGGTTCCTGGTGCGCGCGGAGGAGATCGACGCGTCGGTCGCGCTGGTCAACCGCCTTGCGCAGGGCCTCACTTCGGGGCCGACGACGGTCCCGGGCCCGCGGGAGGACGCGAAGACCGTACGGTCCGGGGTCGGCATCGTCGAAGGGTGGCGCGGCACGATCACCACCCGCGTCGAGATCACCCCGGAGCACACCCTCGGCCGGGTCAAGCCGGTCGATCCCTCGTTCTTCAACTGGCCCGCTCTGCCGGTCGCGTTGGCGGACACGATCGTTCCCGACTTCCCGCTGACCAACAAGAGCTTCAATCTCTCCTACGCCGGCAACGATCTCTGACCGCTCCGGGAGGGCCGTACGGGCGCGGTCCGACGGCATAAGCCCGCCGTCGCCGCCGTGGCTCCAACGGCGGGCGGATTCCCCCTACTTGGCCCGCGCGCTACTTGTTCGCGTGGTCCCCCACGTAGAACAGCAGGGCCATGAAGGCCAGCAGGAAATGTGTCCCGACGATGTAGAAGAACGCCCGCCAGAACACCCCGCGCTCCTTCCACTCCTCGCTGCCGGCGTCCGAGCGGCTCACCGCGGGAGCGGGAGCGGGCACGGGCTTGTCGTCGGCGTCATCGGTCACGGTCGGACTCCGGTCGTCTCTCGGTGTCTTCTTCCTGGCCACCGTCCACGGCGTACGGCGCGCGGGGGCGGATGCACACACGGACACCCATGCGTCCGGCCCACCCCACGAGAGAGCGGAGTTCGGCCGCGTCCACGGTGCGCGTGGTGTCCTCGCCCGCACCGTGCAGGAACGTGATCTCGAAGTGCCCGGACGCGTCCCTCTCCGGCACCGCGGGCATCAGGCGTCCGCGAGCAGGAACCACACCACAACGGTCTTGCCCCGCCCCCTCATCGCCGGTTCGACACGGACGCCGCCGCCGAACGCGGCGGCCAGCTCACGCACCGTGCCCAGGCCGCCCGTCGCCGGGGCGCCGGCCGGATCGACCGTACGGCGGTCCCGGTCCCCGACGGCGATGCTCAGCCTGTCCGCCTCGGCGGTCATGGCCACCCGCGTGCTGGAGGACACATCGGCCGTGTGCCGCACGGCGTTGGTGACCAGTTCGCTGAGCACCAGCAGCGCCGCATCGGCGAGCACGGAACCCGCGGGGACGCCGGACTCGGTCAGCCGTGCCGCCGCCGTCTGCCGGGCCAGACGGACCGAACCGGGCTCCGTGGGGACGACGAAGGCGCACCGCCACGGCACGGGCGCCGTACCCTCGCGGGCGGCCCACGACGAACACTGCGGCCTCGGCCGGAACTCGCCCGGTCTCCTCACGGCCCCTCCTGCCGCGCCAGGGCGTCCTGCGGCAACACGTCCTGGGACGAGCGCAGTTGGTCGAGCAACTCGTGCTGCCCGGCGAGCAGTTCGGTGAGGATGCTCCGCGCGACGCGCAGCAACTCGGCCACGTCGCCGCCCGCCAACGCGTAGATCACCGTGGATCCCTCACGGGTGGCCGTCACGATCCCGGAGCGGCGCAGCACCGCCAACTGCTGCGACAGGCTGGAGGGTTCGACCTCGATGGCCGCCCGCAGATCCCGTACCGGCAGCGGTCCGGCCTGAAGCAGTTCCAGCACACGGATACGCACGGGATGCCCCAGCATCCGGAAGAACTCCGCCTTCGCCTCGTACAGCGGGATCTGGCCCTTGTTCACGCTCTGACTCACTCTCCGGCCCGGTGCCTGGTTCCCGTGGCCGACGCCGTCCGCCGTACGTCTGCCGTGCGTTGTCTCCTGTGCGTCCTGCGCGGCGTCCTCATCCACTCCGCACCCACTGCGCGCGGACCCATCGAAGTGTAGCAACTTGCGAATTGAAGAACTCTTCAAGTCGAGGGGAGAAGAGGGGCGTCGGCGCTCCGCTGCCCGAACTTCGGTGCGGCCGACCAGCCCTGCGCCGGCCCGGCAGAGAAGCAGGTCCCGCGACGGAGCCGCTGCTCAGCGCGCCAGGCGCCGTTCCTGCCAGCCCGTCAGCCGCCGTACGACCAGGATCGCCAGAACCGCGGCGGTCAGCGCGATCACCGGCAGCACGGTGACCACGGTGAGGACGGTCGTCACATCGGTGGCGAGCCGGTGGCCGTCCAGCCGTCCGGAGTCCAACAGGAGCTGCCAGCCGGGCTTTTGGAGACCGCTCAGACGGCTGTAGGTCCGCAGATCGACGATCACCTTCGCGACGGTCACCGCGCTGAGGACGCCCAGCAGCGCGATGAGGACACCCGCCAGCGACCGCAGCGGCTGCACCGGCCGCGTCGGTCCTCGTCCGGGCGCCGGACCGTCCGCCGGGCCGGGGACCTGGTGGTGTGGGGTGCGCTGCCCGGCGTGCGGGGACGGACCGGGGGCGGTCGCCGTGAGTGCGTGCGGGGTCGCGTGCGGGGTCGCGTCACCGTACGGCGATGGGCCGGACGTACCGGCGCTCGCCGGAGGTGTGCCCGGGCCCGCCAACGGGGCGCCCGCGCCGTCCAGTTGGGTCGGCTGATGGCCGACGCGGGCGTCCGGTTCCTCGGAGTCGAGGAACCGGACGGCGTGCCGGTCGAGTTGGGCCAGCACCTCCGCGGGAAGCCAGGTGCCGTCGAGCGCGGACCCGTCGCCGAAGGCCGTGAGCAGGGCGGGCGCCGAGGGCCGCTCCGCGGGAGTCTTGTGCAGGCAGGCGGCGACCGGTTCGCGGAGGGAGCCGTCGAGGCCGGTGAGGTCCGGTTCCTTCTCGGCGACGCGGAACAACAGGGCGTGTATCCCGTCGGCGGACGTGCCGAACGGCATCCGGCCGGTGGCCGCGTAGGCCAGGACCGCGCCGAGGCAGAAGACGTCGGAGGCCGGGGTGACCGTCTCACCGCGTACCTGCTCGGGCGACATGAAGCCTGGAGAGCCGATCACCGCGCCGGTACGGGTGAGTCCGCCGCCGGCGGCGGTGTGCAGCGCGTGCGCGATGCCGAAGTCGATGACCCGCGGACCGTCGATGGTGATCAGGATGTTGGAGGGCTTGAGATCGCGGTGGACCAGGCCCGCTCCGTGGATCGCCTCCAGCGCCCGTACCAGTCCGGAGGCGAGCGCGGTGACGGAGAACTGCGGCAGCGGACCGTACAGTCCGTCGACCACCTCCTGGAGGGAGGGACCGGCGACATAGCCGGTGGCGACCCAGGGAGTGGCGGCCTCGGTGTCGGCGTCCAGCACGGCGGCGGTCCATGCGTCGCCCACCCGCCGTGCGGCGTTGATCTCCTTCGCGAAGCGCCGCCGGAAGTCGGGCTGCCGGGCGAGTTCGGCCTGCACCACCTTGACCGCAACCGTGCGTCCCCGGTCCGAACGGGCCAGGTACACCCGCCCCATGCCGCCCTCGCCGAGCCGGCCCAACAACCGGTACCGGCCTATGTGTTCCGGATCCTCGGGCGCAGCATGTCCCTGTGCGGCTCTTCCCCCTTCCCCCGCCGTGAGTCCTCGCCCAGACAACAGAGGTGGGGTGAGACGGGCGGCTCAGTCGCCCGGGAAGGGTTACCGGGCAAACGGCAGCAACGGCTACGGCACACGCAGGCACGCGACTTCACGTAACCGCCGATGCGGCCCTCAGCTACAACACGTCGAAGCGCTGGCAGAGCAGGTCGTCGGCACACTGCCTGACTCGTGGTCAGCGGACCTTGTTTCACTGAGCAGTTGACTCAGTTCTTTTCGCCCCTTCGTAAGGACATCAAGGGCTGCCCGACGGTCCGTTCCCTGCGGCAGAGGTGTGTCGGCAAGGAGGTCGGCCATGGAGTACGGGCGGTGCAGCCACCGCTGAAGTGCCCGCCAGTCCGCCATCCGCTGCGACTCGGGGTCTTCGGTCCAGGGAGAGGCGGCGTACGGAGTGTGATCAGTGCCGTTTGCGTGCAGAAGGCTTGAGCGACGCACGAGACAGGGGAAGCAGATGCCGCAGTTGGCAAGTCGCGGACCGTGACGGCGACGGGCAGGAGGCCGGCCGCAGCTGAGCGTGGCCTCCAAGTCGGACGGGTGCAGGCCCGAGGCCCGTGCGGCGCGGCACACCTCGCCCTTCGGCAGCCGGGCCAACGGGTTGACCACTTCTACGGTGCTCTCATCTCCGATGACTGCGGCCAATAGCCGATTCAGGTGCTGCAAGGTCCACGGGTGTACGGATCGAGTGGAGCACGCTGCCGAACGAGCGGATGTCAAAGAGGGGTTGAGGGCCAACTGTCCGTTCTCGGGGACATGGACTGTTGTCCCGCCATGCGCGGTAGCGGCGCGTATCGCGCCCGCCATGTACAGAAGGCCCCGGCTGCGGGAAGAGGTCTCCGGCCGTTTCCCTGAGCCGTCTCCGGCAGGGGTTTGACTCATCGGCAGCAGCAGGATCTCCCTGCTCTTCGCGATGCGCTTGACCGATGCGTACACCTGCTGTTGAAGCCGCAGCAGGCCGATCTCGCGGAACATCACAAGGAGAAGGGGGCGCGTGGTGTTGGCGCGGGCGCAACTAGCGGCCCAGCTGAGAGAGTCAAGTCCACCCGAAAAAAGCGCTATTTCGGAGGCGCGCTCGGCTCCGAGATCGGGTATTGCCTCTTCCACGTGGTGTTGGGTAAGTCCTCGGTATTCCACCTCCCAGACGTCGGACGTCAGAGTCTCAAGTAGCGCGGTGATGTGACCTAAGGCTGTCGTGGACTCCCAGCGATCCCGGTCCAGGACCGGTACGGACAGGCGTATATGCCGAGTCCATCTGTCCTCTGTGCCGGCCCGCCGTACGTACTTGTCGGCGAGGAACGCCGCCCGAGCTATTCGGAACAGGTCGTCAGCCCAGTCGGGGACCGGACCGGGCAAGCGGTGTCGACCGGTGATTCGACGCTCTCTCTCCTGGAAAGAGTCCTCACCGATCTCCAGCCATGGGATGTCCCCCGGAGACGTGTCCTTTGCATGGCTGCGCCACCAGACGAACGCTTGGGAAGAGGTCATGCCGCTGTCTCCTCTTCTCCAGTGATCAGTCCCAAGACCCCTCTGGCCGCGTGCGGCACGAGACTTCGCGCGATGGCAGGCAGCACCGAGACGGGGTTCTCAACTGCTTCCACGGCCGCCCCCGCTTCATCCACGCTGTCCGTCACTTCTGCCGCCTTCTCGCACGGGTCCGGAACGAGGGTGAGAACCTGGTCGGCGATCCAGTCAGCTATCTGGTCGCCCGGATCGGCCCCGGCCAGCACGGGCACTGCCAACTTGACGTGTTCTGCCACGACGGAACGCAGGAATTCGGCCACTACGTCACCGAAGAACAGCCGGTAGAGATCGCAGAGGATGTCCGATGGGAAGCCTCGTCCGCCTGTGTCGCCCGATGCCCAGGCTTGCTCCAATTCCGGATGCTGTGCCAATACGTCACGGCCGGCTGCGACAGCCGCTCTGCGTATGCAAGCGTCCGTAACGGTTCCCCCGTCCCCGCCCACTTGCTCGGCGAGAAGCGCCATGAACGCCTCCGCAGAGTCCGGATGTTCCTCTCTCAACGAGCTCATCTGGAGGGCGAGTCGGTCACCGGCTGCAAGGACTGCGTCGTACAGCCCGAACGCCGAGCGGTCCGTGCGAATGGTCTGGTGGAGCGCAGTCAGGTAATCCGCGGCGATCTCTTCCAGCCGCTCCTCGGCATGCGGACGGTCAGGATTCCACTGAGCCAGCCGTCCGCCGGCTGCACTCCACGGGCCGCCGCCCGGACCCTTCCAACGCGTGGACGTACCCATCCCGCCCCCTGCATCGACGCGGTCCCCTCCGCTCCTTCGTTCATGGCAGCAGTAACGAAGTGCCATAGATAGGGCGCAACTCGGCCATGATCACACCGGCGACCAGGCACAGGTCGCGCGCAGTCGCAAAGGCTCCAGCGATGGGTGGGTCTCATCATGGGCTGACAACTCCGCGCTTCTCACGCCACGAGCTGTGGCAGCGCGGCGAGTTCGGCGGCGATGCGTGCGCGGGGCCGCGTCGTCCACGGGGAGCAGCGGTTGGAGCGGAGGGCCGACGGGGAGGCCGAGTTCCTCCAGTGCAGCCTTGACGGCCTGGATGAACGGGGGCGGACCTCAGGGTGTCCACCAGCGGGTAGACCGTGTCCCACACCTCGCGGGCACGGGGCGGGTCACCCGTCGCGCAACGCCCGGTGGACCACGACCAGTTCGGCGGGCATGACGTTCGCGGTGCCCCCCATGACGCCGGCCGCGCCCTCGGTGACGGCGCCCAGCAGCGGGGCGTCCCAGCCGATGAACGTGGAGATCACGTCGCCGTGGTGGTGGATCAGCTTCCCGGCCTGCGACATGTCGCCGACGGTGTCCTTGATGTACCGGATGTTCTCGTGCTCGTACGCGAGGGCGGCGACCGTGTCGGGGTCGAGGTTGACGCCGGTGGCGCCCGGCAGGTTGTAGAGCATGACCGGGATCTGTACGGAGTCGGCGACGGTGCGCAGGTAGTGCAGCGTCTCGTGCGTCGTCAGCGGCTCGTAGCAGGGGGCGACGACCATCAGGACGTCGGCGCCCGCGGCCTCCGCGTGCCGCGAAAGCCCCACGGCCTCAGGGTGTTGACGGCTCCGGTCTGCGCGACGACCGGGACGCGTCCGCCGGCCTGGTCGACCACGGTCTCGACGAGCAGGCGCCGCTCGTCGCCCATCATCGCCGCGAACTCGCCGGTGGAGCCGCAGGCGACGACCCCGTCGACACCGTCTCTCACCCCGCTCCCGCCCCGCCCCCCGGAGCCCCCGCCGGGCGCGGTGGCCACGCCCGGGGTGCCAGTACGCCGAGGACGTAGGCGCGGGCGACGAGGGCGGGGCGGGTCGGGGCGTCCAGCAGGGCGCGGAGGCGGCTGAGGTGGTAGTCGACCGTCTGCCGGGAGAGCTTCAGCGAGGCGGCGATCTCGCCGTTGGTGCTGCCCTCCGCGAGGAGGGAGAGGATGCGCAACTGCGCGGCGGTCAGCGGCGGACGGGCCTCGTGGGCCAGGCCCTGGTGGGTGACGACGGCCCACACGCGGGCGGCGCGGCCGCCCGTCGCGTTCACGGTGGTCAAGTGGAGCTGTACGCGGCGCCGGCGGCCCTCCGCGTCGAGCAGCAGGGCGGAGGTCTCCACACGTCTGACGCGGCGGGCTATCAGCGCCTCCCAGGCCAGATGCAGCCGGCTCAGTTCGGGAGCGGCGGCGAGCAGGGTGTGCGCGCGGCGGCCGAGGAGGTCGGAGAGGCGGGTGCGGAAGAGGTCGGCGGCGGCCGTACTCGCCTGTTCTATACGGCCGTTGGCGGACAGCAGCGCGCACGGCAGTCCGCTGTGGTCGCGCAGCGCCCGGAGGTGTTCCTCGGCCTCGCGGCGCTGGTGCATGGCGCGGGTGTGCTCGGTGATGTCGACGTAGATGCCAGCCACGCAGGTCTGGCCGTTCTCCTGTACGGGGAAGCGGTGCCCGGCCGCCTGCCCCGTGGTGCCGTCGGAGCGGTGGTAGGTGAGGGTGTGGCGCACCGGCTTGCCGCGGCTGAGGATCTCCTGGTCCAGGGCGCGGAACTGGGCGGCGTCCGCCGGGGAGTCGAGGTCCTCGATGCTGCTGCCGGCGACCTGTTCCGGTGTCGTGCCGTACAGATGCGCGTAGGAGTGGTTGGCCCACAGGTAGCACCCGTCGCGGTCGCGCAGGAACGCCGCCGCGGGCGCGTAGTCGGCGAAGTCCGCGAAGGCGGCGTACTGGCGGAGGTCGGCGGGAGGTTCGGGGACCTCGACGGCGAGCCCGCGGTGGCCGCGTGAACTGCCGCCCGCCAGGGGCCAGTTCACATCGAAGGTCCTGCCGTCGAACCGGACCAGCCGGTGGCCCTGTCGACGGGAGCGCTCCGGCAGGGACGTCTCCTCCCGTACGCGGTCGAGGAAGCGCCGTGCGGTGTCCGGGTCGGCGAAGGCGCCTCCGCCGCTCTCCAGGACGTGCCACCGCTCGTCGGTCTCCCACCAGGACACGGGGAGGTGCTGGAGCAGTGCTTTCAGACTGGAATCGTCCACGGCGGCCCTTCCGTCCGTCTCCCTCGGACCGGCGGGAGGGGCGCCGCGACGCCGCTCCCGCGCGGGTGCCGCCCCTGCCCGGCCGGTGCGCCCCGCGGAGCGGGCGGCCGTCCGCGGGGCACGGTCTGTGTGATCACGGAATCTTCACCATCACCTGCCAATGTCTGCAACTTTGGCATTTGCCTGACCGGGTCCGGCCTCCGGTGGCACCGCGGACCCCGCGCGCCTGATTCCCTTGTGTACGGCGCCAGTTACACCCCGTGAATCTACGCGCGTCGTAGCTCGCGCGCACGTCCGTGCGCGCCCGCGCGGCCCGGGGATGCGCCCGCGTACGGCCCCGGCCGCACGGCCGGAGGAGGGAACGGGCCACCGCCCGGCGTCCCGTACCGGACAACCGATGGGAGAAGAACTTCTGTGAGCACAGTGCTGTTGGTGCACGCCAAGGGTGGCCCGCCGCTCGGTCACGTCCTCTCCCGGACGGCGGCGAGAGCGGACGTACACCTGCTGGCGCTCAGCGCGCTTCCGCCGGCGGTCGCCGCCCTCGCCGAGGAGCTGTGCGCCTCGGTGGAGACGCCCTCCGGCGCCGAACGGGCCGATCTCGGCTCGCTGATCGTCTCGCGGGCGAGGGCCGTGGGGGCGGACGCGGTGCTCACCTTCTCCGAGTACGCGGTCGTGGCCGTCGCCGAGGCGTGCGAGACGCTCGGTCTCGCCGGTCCCGGAGGCGCCGCCCGACTGGCCCGCGACAAGCGGATGATGCGGCACACCTGGCGTCAACGCGGCCTGCCGCAGCCGGAGTTCCGGCCCGTCGCCACCCGGGCGGATCTGCGGGAGGCCGTCGCGGCGCTGCCCTTCCCCATGCTGCTGAAGGCCGCCTGGAGCGCGGGCTCCACCGCGCACCAGATCATCGGCTCGCCGCAGGAGGCGGACGCCGCGTGGCGCTGCTCGCGCGAAGTAATGGCCGAATCGGCCCAGTTGGGCTTCGCGGAGCTCCATGTGGCCGAGGCCGACGCGCACTTCGTGGTCGAGCAGATCGTCACCGGCACCACCGAGCAGTGGTTCGACGAACCCGGCTGGGGCGACTACGTCAGCGTCGAGGGCGTCGTGGCCGGCGGCGTCTTCCACCCGGTCTGCGTCAGCGGCCGCATGCCCACGGTGGAGCCGTTCACCGAGCGCGCCAGCATCACGCCCGCACCGCTGCCCGCGAGCCTCCAGGACCGTGTCGTCGCGCTCGCCCGTGAGGCCGTCGACGCCCTCGGTCTGCGCGACTGCGGCACGCACACCGAGATCAAGCTCGGTGCGGACGGGCGCATGTGGCTGATCGAGACGGCCGCGCGGTTCGGCGGCGCGATGACCGTCCCGCAGATCGAGGAGGTCTTCGGACTCGACCTCGTCGGCATGCTCGTCGACCATCTGCTGGGCCGCACGGTCGACTGGCCCGAGGGCGCCCTCGGCCCTGATCAGGCGCGGGGCGCGGCGGGTTCCCTCGTCGTCCTCGCGGTGGACGGCGACGGGCACGCCTGGCCGGACCGCCGGGTGTGGGACTTCACCGCCGTACGGGAGGCCGTCGCCCTGAGCGAGGGCGGCGCCCTGTCGGTCGTGCCCGAGTCCTCGCTGCCCGACGGCAGCGCCGTCCCGGTCTACGAACCGGCGGGCGGCGCCAACACGATGGCCGCCCTGTGTCTGCTGTCCGCCGCCGACGCGCCCACCGTGCTCCGCGACTTCACGGCCCTGGTGGACGCCCTGCCCCGCGTGCTGCCGCCCGCGGTCGCCGCCGAGCCGACGGACACGAACGCCGCCCCGGCTCCGGCCCCTGCCACTCCCGCACCCGCCGTCGCCGTGGTGCCTTCCACGGCCGCCGCCTGCCCCCGGCTCCGTACGGCCGCCCGCACCGAGGAGGTCCCCGCATGAGCACCGCTCAACTCGCCGCCGGCGCCCCCGTACCCGCGGTCGACCGCACGGTCGTCGGCGAGAACCTCTCGCTGCCGCTGTTCCGCGCGCTGTCCGGCACCCTGGCCGGCCACCCGTACCTCAAGGTCGTCGTCGACCGTGCCGAGGAGACCTGGCACGTGCTCGACACGGCCGCACACCCCTTCCACGTCGACTACGTCGCCACCCGCATCCTCGGCATGGACCTCGCCGAACTCGACGCCTCCCTCGACGAGTTCAACGCCTCCGTCTACATGGACCCGGGACGCCGCTTCCTGCTCGGCGTGCTCTCCCTGCACACCGACGAGGACGCCGAGGGCCGCGAACGCACCTTCCTCGTACTGGAGACGACCGAGGCCGACACCATGCACGCGGAGCTGCTGGAGTACTTCCACGCCTTCGTACGCGAGCGCGTCGACGCCCGGCTGCCGCTGCTGCTCAAGCCCGCCAACCACGGCCAGGAGGAGGAACTGGTCGCGGTCAGCGAGCAGCGCGTACCGCGCATCCTCAGCCACGAGCTGTTCGGCACCCGCACCCGTACGCCGCTCAACACCGGTGAGGCGACGGGCCGTCTGCGCTGCTTCGGCAGCGTCGAGGAGTACGAGGCGGCCGCCGCCGGACTCGGCTGGTCGGACATCGTCGCCATGCCCTGCCTCCCGGACGACGTGCAGCGGGTCGCCGGGTTCGTCAACACCGCGCCCATCACACCGCTCTCCCACACCAACGTCCTGGCCTCCGGCTGGGGCATCCCCAACGCGATCGTCCGCGACCTGCCGGAGATCGCCGAACGGGACGGCCTGGACGGCGCCTGGGTCCGCTACCGGGTGCAGGACGACGACGTCACCCTCGAACGGCTGGAGCACGCCCCTGAGTTGGCGGCGCCGGTCTGGCACCAGCAGCGCATACGGCTCGAACCGCCGCTGCTGGAGGACGCGCCCGTCCTCGCCCTGCACCGGCTGCGCAGCGCCGACCGGGACCGCTACGGCACCAAGGCCGCCAACCTCGGCGAACTGCACCACGTCCTCGACAGCCGCAGCGCCGACCTGACCGCCTTCCACGGCCGTCCCCGCCCGCCGCGCGAGAACCTCTACGGGCATCTCGCCGCCCGGCTCGGCCTGAACGGCCCCTCCCCCGACGAACTCCGCACCGCCGCAACGTCGTTCGTCGCCGGCACGGTCGAGGCCCCCGACGGCGTCGCGCTGCCCTTCTCCCTCCAGCACCGCTTCCTCACCTCCGTCCCGGCGCTCCAACAGGGCCTGGGCAAGCTGAAGATGGCGCTCGAACTGGAGGCGACCGACGTCCTCGACCCGCTCTGCCTCCAGATCCAGCAACTGATCCGGAACGCGCCGATGCCCGAGTCCGTCGCCCACGAGATCGTCCGGGCCTTCCCGGGCCCGCTCGCCGCGGGCGACCGCCTCGTGGTGCGCTCCTCCTCCAACGCCGAGGACCTGCCCGGGTTTTCCGCGGCCGGGGTGTACGACTCCGTGACGACCGCGCGCGGCACGGACGAACTCCTCGACGCCGTACGCCAGGTGTGGGCCTCGCTGCTCTCGCCGCGCAGCGTGCGCCTGCGCCACCAGGTGGGCATCTCCCTGGACGACACATACATGGGCGTGATCGTCCAGGTGTACGTGCCGGCCGCGCTCGGCGGCGTCCTGGTCACCTGCAACCCGACCCGGCGCGAGGACTTCCGCAACGTCTACCTCAACTGCTCGGCGGGCTCGCCGGAACAGGTCGTCGAGGGAGCGGTCCTTCCGCACCAGTACCTCTACAACACCGTGGAGGGCGGCGGCCGTACGGTCGCGCTGGGTTCGCCGATCGAGGGGCAGCCCGACGGGATGCGGTCCCGGCTCGCGGACCTGTCGCTGACCGGGCGGCTGCTCCAGTCGCACTTCAGCGCGCCCGACGTGGACGCCCCGCTCGACATCGAGTGGCTGCTGACCGACCAGGGCGACTTCCGCCTGGTCCAGATCCGTCCGTACGCGCTGTGAGCGCCCGCCTCCCGCGCCTGCGCCGGCGCTCCGCCGCGGGCACCGCGACCGCCGTGCCGGCCGATGTGACGTCCGGCGTCCCGACTCCCGTCGCCCGCCGCATCATCCGCCTCAACTACGGCTTCCAGCTTCTGTTCAACCTGCTGTGGTGGATGCCGGTCTTCTACGCGTACCAGAAGGAGGCGGGCCTCTCCGACGGGCAGATCTTCGGCATCCAGAGCATCTACTACGTGGCGTTCTGCCTCTTCGAGATCCCGACCGGGCTGATCGCCGACCGCATCGGCGCCCGCAACTGTCTGCGGGCCGGCGCCGTCGTGATGACGGCGGCGAACCTCGCGCCGGTCTTCAGCCCGTCCTACAGCGGCTTTCTGCTGCACTTCCTCGCGATCGCCGCGGGCCGCTCCCTCACCTCGGGGGCCGCCAGCGCGTATCTGTACGACGGGCTGCGCGCCGAGGGGTGCGACGAGCACTATCTGAAGGCCGAGGGCACGGCGCGTGCGCTGGGCCTCGCCGCGAAGGTGGTCTGCTGGCCGCTGGTCGGGCCGCTGATGGCGCTCGCCCACCCCGCCCCGTATGTGCTGAGCGCCGCGAGCGCGGCGGGCTCGCTGATCTGCGTCGTGGCACTGCCGCGGCTGGCCACTGCCGGATCCGGTACGGACGGCGGAAACGGCAACGACCCGTCGTCCGGGGCGAGTTCACCGGGCAGGGCGGGCCGGGTACGGGGAGCACGGCGCCGCGGACGCGGCACCTCGCTGCGCGAGGCGAAGGCCGCACTGCGCTGCGTGGCGTCCTCGCCGTGGCTGGCGCTTGTGATGGTGCAGGGCGTGGGCGTCTTCACGCTGTCCCGGATCTGCCAGGTCAACCTCTTCCAGCCGATCCTGCTCGACCACGGCATCGGGGAGTCCTCGCACGGCGGGGTGCTCGCCGCGATGACGGTCGCGGAGGCCGTGGGTTCGGCGCGTCCGCAGTGGCTCAGCCGCCGGCTGAGTCCGGTGGCGTGGGTCTCCGTCCTCAGCCTCGCGCTCGCGGGCACCCTGGCGGGCATCACCCTCGGCGGGCCGTGGACGGTGGTCGCCCTGCTCTGTCTGTTCGCCGCCGCGACCGGCTTCGCCTACCCGGTGCAGCGCAAGCTGGTCAACGACGCCGTACCGGCCGACGCCCCGCGCACCACGCTGCTGTCGGTCGAGTCGATCGTGGACCGTGCGGTGTGCGCGCTGGCGGCGGTCGCCGTGGGCGCGTACCTCTCCGCCGGACACCTCGACGAACTGCTCTGGCACAGCGCCCTGGCGACGGCGGTCCTGCTCGGCGCCTTCCAACTCGTCCTGCGCAGACGGGCGTCGGCGTCGGCGCCCGCGCCCGCAGTCCGGGCGGCGGAGACGGGCCCCGTACGCGAGGGGCGCGAGCGTGCCGTACCGGCCGGGGCCGCGGCCGGCAGCTCCGCGAGCGGTGACGCGGTGACCGGCGTGCACCCCGGGGGCCGGGACGTAGGGGCGTAGGGGCTAGGGGCGTAGGGACGTAGAACGCGCGCACGCCCGCGCCCCCCGGTATGTACGGGGCGCGGGCGTGCGGAGCGGGCCGCGGCGGGCGTACGGGAGTGACTCCTGTACGCCGCTGTCGCATGTGGNACTCCCGTACGCCGCTGTCGCATGTGGCCGTCGCGGTCGCGGTCCGCGTTCGCTCAGGAGCCGTCGGCGAGGTGCTCGATCACGCGGGCGGGCAGGAAGGCGGGGCGGTCGGGCTGCCCGACCTGGTAGGCGACATAGCCCAGCTCGGCGGCGGCGTCGGTCTCCTCGGCGGTCTCGGCCTGGTAGACGAGGCGGCAGCCGTCCGCGTTCTTCTTGGCGCGCTCCCACAGCGCGGGCGCGGGCTTGCTCTCCGCCTCGGTACGGGGGGTGAGGATCCGGTCGCCGAAGTCCTTCCACGCGAAGGGAGTCGAGCCCTTCCAGGTCTTGTCGACCTCCTTCTTCAGGGCCGCCGCGCGCTTGGCGTCGGTGTCGCCCCAGGAGGGCGGGACGTTGGTGATCAGGCCGACCTCGATGTCCCGCTCCCGCAGCTCGCGCAGGTAGGCCGCCGCACCCGGCATATAGGCGGTGCTCTCGTCCTCCGCCGTGTGCACCAGGGTCTCGCCCAGGTCGAACCAGACGACGGCGCAGCCGTGCCGGTCCGCGGCCCGTGCCCCGTCGGCCGCCTCGTGCGACTCGGCCGGGTGCCCGGCCGGGTGCTCGGTCGCGCCGGCCGCGGTGGCCAGCGGTAGCGACGCCAGTACGGCACCGATCGCGAGGCCGGTACGGAGGATGCTGCGGGAGGCGGGTCTGTTCATGGCGTCGGCGCCTTTCCATCGGGACGCATCACACGATGCGTGCATGTCCGGGGCATGACACGCGAAAACGCGGGATCGCCGCGTGCGTCTCGCGTGTCGGAAGCACGTGCTTCCTGCCACCGCTCGACCCCCATACCCCCGAACCACACGGATCACTCGCGGAGTTCGCCGCGGCCGAGCGTCCGGACCGTCGCCGGTTCGTCGTCCGGACCGTCGTCCCGCAGGGGCCGTACGGACCGTACGAGCCGTACGGACCGCCGTCAGGCCACGGCGTGCGGATGTGCCGCACCGAGGTAGTGCACGGTGGTCGACTCGGCGTGTGCGTCGAGCAGTCGGCGCAGTTCGCCGGCGGCGGCCGTCAGCAGGTCGCCGTCACGGTCGGCGTGCAGGGTCTCCATGAGGAAGGCGACGCGGGCGGAGTCCTCGGTGACGCGCGTCCGGTGGGCGTCGCGATGGTTCCAGTGCCGGGTCAGCACGCCGGCGCCGTCGGTGTAGACGACCTCGCCGGGCTTGGGGTTCTCGACGGTGCCGGGCTCGCCGAGCGGGGTGAACTCCTCGCTCCCGTCCGCGTATCGGATCCCGACGCCGCCGGTGACGCGGTCGAGGTCGAAGGCGCCGGCGGGCAGTCCGTGGCGGACGGAGACGGCGTTGTAGGAGTCGACGGCCGGGTTGATGCGCGGCAGCGTGCCCTTCTTGGCCATACGGCGGCCGAGAGCGTCGACGCTGGGCCGGACGCGGCGCGGGTTGGTGCCGAAGGCGCGGTAGGCGGTGTGCCAGGACTCGATGCGCGGATCGCTCTCGTCGGCGGGCTGCCAGGCGCCGTCGGCGAGTTGGGACTCCAGCTCCTCCAGGGCGGCCGTGGTGTCGGGCCAGGCTTCGCGGCCGCGCAGACCGCTCGCGCCGATCACGGCGATACGGGTACCGGGGAAGGCGTCCGCGACGGCGGGGGTGAGATGGAAGGTGGTCATGGCCTCTTCCTGTCAGGACGTCCAGGGACCGATGCGGTCCAGACGGCGGCGCTGCTGACGGGCGGCGGGCACGTCCAGCCCGTCGCCGCGCGCGGTGAGACGGTCCGCGACGGACGTACGGTGCTCGACCGGCTTCTGGTCGTCGTACTTGAACTTGGCCACGGCGGCGGTGACATCGAGACGCAGGCCGCGGATGCCGGAGAGCATCCGCCCGTACGGCGGCCGGTCGGCCTCGACGGCCGCGTGGTCGCCGTCGGGCTGGAAGTGCGCCAACTGCCGGCGCAGCAACTCGGCCTTGGCCTCGGGGTCGTCGACGACATGGGCGCGGCAGGTGAACTGGACGGCCGCGTAGTAGCTGGTGGGCACGCCGTCGGTGGCCGGGACTCCGGGCTTGGCGCGCCATGTGCCGGGGATGAACGCGTAGTCGCCGATGACGCTGAAGGTGACGTCCGGGTCGTGCTCGATCGCCTTCCAGACCGGGTTGGGCCGGGCCAGATGGACGAGCAGCCGGCCGTCGTCGGCGACGAAGTGGGTGGGGACGACCACGGGCGCCTGCCCTGGCAGGCCGTTGACGCTGAGCTGGCCGAAGTCGTGCCCGTCGGCGAGCCAGTTCTGCCACTCGTTCTCGTCCAGGGCGGCGTCCCAGGGATGGATGAACATACGGGTTCTCCTTCGGCGTGAGGGACGACGGGCGGGCGGGAACGGGGGCAGGAACGGCGGCGGAGGGAGGGCCGCCCAGGGCCGGCGACGAAGCGGACACGTGACGTCCTCGACGGAACGACGGAACGACGGAACGACGGAACGACGGAACGACCGGACCGTACGGTGAAGCGACCGTACGTCGTCAACCGACGGGTCCGGCGACCGCGTTCAGCGCTCAAGACGGCCGCCAGTACGGAGATCAATCCCGTGCCCGGGACAGACGCCGTCCCCGCGGCGGCCCTCCGTGCGCTCGCGCCGGATCTCGGTGTCCGCTCTGCTCGACGGACCTGAACGGCCCGCGTCCGCCCGGCGGGAGAGTCGGAGCGCCGGCACGCGAGCGCGACGGCAGCAGCAACGGCAACGGCCCCTCCCACCGGTGACGGAGAGAGGGGCCGCGGGAAGACCGCGGGGCCGCGTCCCGGGCGGGACGGGCGCCGACTGCCAGAGGGTCAGCCTCCGTTGACGAAGTCCTGGGCGAGCTTGTCGCCCAGCTCGACCGTCTTGTCGTGGTCCTCGATCGCGTCCGTCTTGGAGTTCTTGAACGCGATGTAGGTGACGCCGTCGTCCGCCCCGCCGGTGGCCGGGTCGGGGTCGATGCCGAGCGCGTCGGCGGCGGCGTAGGAGGCTTCGCCGATGGCCTCCTCGGGACCGATGTCGCCGACGGCGGCGTACTCGACCTTGTCGCCGTTGATGACGGCGACGATGCTGCCGCCCTCCAGCCCGGAGTCGCTGTAGTCCCAGATGTCGCTCTTGCCCGGCAGAACGACGTACGGCGTCTTCGCGGCGTCCAGCGGCTGACCGTCGGAGGTGTGGAAGGCGGTGTCGTCCTGGTAGGCGGGATCGGTGTCCAGGTTGCACTGCTCGGTCTCCTGGCCGTCGCAGTCGACGTCCAGGTCGGCCTTCCAGAACACGGCGCTGTCGGCGTCGCAGACCGGGACCGTCGCCGAACCGTCCTCGTCCGGCTTGTACTTGCCGTTCGAGATCTGGTCGCAGTCCTTCACCTTGGCCAGCAGGTCGTCGGCGCTGACCGAGCCTTCCCTGGTGTCCTTGGCGGCGGCGTGGCCGGCCTGGTCGTGTGCGGTGGCATCGCCCGGAGACGCGACCGCCGAGGGGATCAGCAGCGCTGCCGCGACGAAGACTCCGGATCCGCCGATGGCGGCTATGAGGCTTTTGCGCATGTGGGGGGCACATCCTTCTCGGTGTCGACGCATCTGCCCGTTCTCGGTAGGCGAACCTACTGACCCTGGCATGGCCTCAACAAGCCATTCGTTAGGAAACCTTCCTGAGCTGCACCGGGGCACGGGGCCCCGCCCCGGGTGCGACGTGGGGCCCTCGGCTCCCGGACCGGCTCCGGGCGGGGCGTCAGACGGCCGCCCGCGACGACGTCCAGTCGATGAACCGCCCCTCGCCGAACTGCCCCTCACCACCGGCCGGTTCGGCTCCGCGGCACCGCCGCCCGTGCCGCCGGGCGACCTCCTCGGCCCGCAGATGGCGGTGGAAGGCCGGCTGGTCGCAGAGCCGCCGCGCGTACTCCCACAGCCGCCGCCGGGCGGCGATCCGGCGTACCGCCGACGCGTCCAGATGCGGCCGGTGCACCGTGTCCAACTCCAGCAGCGTGACCCAGAGATGGACGTCGGCGGCCGTCAGCGACTTTCCCAGCAGATACGGCCGCACGGCCAGCCGCGCTTCAAGGTCGTCCAGCGCGGCGAACAGCGTCTCCAGCCGCTCGCCGTCGACGCGTTCGCCGCGGCAGGCGGGCTGGACGGCGGCGGTGATCTCCTCGTCCAGCATCCTGGTGAGGATCCCGCTCTCGCTCTCGGCGTGCGCCGGGTGCAGATCGACGGCGCCGGGCCCGCGGAACCAGGTGGCGAGGTCGCGCAGGATGTCGGGAGCGTGGTTGCTGACGATCCGCCCCGTCCAACTGTCGCTCAGCGCGGGCACGGTGGCGGGCCGCCCGCTCCCGTGCCGGGTCGCCTCGTACATCTGCTGGAGCGCGGCGCGGCCGTCGTCGTCCGGGTGCTCCGGGAGCAGGGTCAGCGGGAGGATGTCGTCGAGCCGGAGCAGGGCGTGGGTGATCGCGATGCGCAGACAGTCCGGACAGGACAGCGACAGATGCAGCCGGTAGCGGTGCGGTACGGCGTAGAAGCCGCTGCTCGCGTCGCGGCCGATCCTGGTACGGATCGAGTACGGGGTGACGGGCGTCGTCCTGGACATGGCTCTCCCTCGGGGTAGCGGCCTGTCCGCCGCGCCGGGCACACGGGGTGCTCGCGCGGACAACGGGCAGGCGGAGCTGCGGCGTTGAGGTGCTGAGTGCTGAGGCGCGGAGGACTGGGACGAGTACGGGACGAGTACGGGACGAGTACGGGGGACGACTGCGGGGGTGCGGCAGCGCACGCCGGAAGCGGCGGAAGCGCCGCGGGGCACCCGGGAGTCGACAGTCGGCCGGCGGCGCGGCACCCGGGCGTACGGCGACAGCCGGACGGCCGGGAACAGCCGGGTACGGACCGGGAACAGCCGGGAGCGGAGGAGCGTCAGTACAGCGGACTGACTGCGCTGCACACCCGCAGCAGATCGATGTGGCGGCGGGACGTCAGCATCCACGTGCGGAAGACGTCACGGGTGGCATCCCTGCCCGCACGAGTCATCGCAATCCGCCTCAAGTCGGGTTTGTACGCCCTGTCTTGGCTGGTACCGGAAATTCTCGGCGGCCACGAGGCATCCGGTCAAGGCCGCCTCCGGCCACACTTCGGCGAGGGGGCGGCGGGTGCGGGTGTGGGCGCGGGTGGCAGGACGGGTACGGACGCGAGCGCGGGTTCGGGTAGCCGGTTCGGCATGCGAGCCGGGTACGGCTGGGATGCGGGACGCGTACGAGCGTGCCGACAGGCGACGGCTGACGGCTGACGGCTGACGGCTGACGGCTGACGGCTGACGGCTGACAGAATCTGAAATCTGTCATCTGACCGCTGCCACCCGACCGCTGTCCTCTCAACGTTGCCCTCTCAACGCTGCCGCCTGGCCTCTGCCGCCCGACCTCCGCCGCCTGAACGCCCACCGCTGCCACCGCCGCCACCGCCACTCCCCCCGTCCCGCTCGCCCCGCCCCCACCACCCCGCTCATGAACAGCACATTGCGGTCTTCCGGCAGACCACGGCACACCCTTCCCGCCCGGCGCACGGCCTGCCTAGAGTCGAGTGACCGGAGAGGCCCGGCCGTGTGCCCGAGTGGTTCAGGGGCTCGCCTGCAAAGCGAGTTACGTGGGTTCGAATCCCGCCACGGCCTCCACCGCACCGTCCGGCCGCGTGCGCCCGTACCGGCCGGACGGTGCTTCGACGTCCGCGCAGCGCCCTCCGCGCCGCGCCCACGTACCCGCCGCGGACCGCCCCGCGCCCGACTCCCCTCGTACGCCTCCGCGTTCCACGTACCGCCTGACGCGTACGCGCACGCATACGCGCACGCGTCAGGAGAACGGGATCCTGATGAAGGAGCCCTTGCCCGTACGCACCGTGCTGGCGCCGGCGCCGATGGCGTCCCAGAGTTCGACCTTGACGCGTCCCTCCGCCAGATCGCCGAAGGTCCCCGTGGTGCCCGGTGTCAGACCGCGGGTGTGGGTGTAGTGCTCGAAGCCGGGCGCGGCGTCGCTCTCGAAGTAGCGGTAGGTCTCCACGCGGTCCCAACTCCCGTTGCCGGTCAGGTCGTAGGAGATGCGGACCTGCGGCCCGTTGCCGATGGTCGTGCCCGAGTCGACGGACAGGTCGAACCGCGTGGTCCCGCCGCGGTACTGGGCGGTGACGCCCTCCCGTACGAAGGTCACCGGATCGTGTGGCCTGCCGTCGTGGTTGCCGGTCGTGGCGGCCAGCGTGACGGTGTCCGTACCGGCCTGGGCGGCGCCCAGCGACTGGTCGGAGCGCAGACTCAGGGAGGTGAAGTCCCCCGGCTGCTCCGGGAGTCGGGGCGCGTGGCCGGAGGCGGTGGCCGACGGGGCGGGAGTGGCCGTGGAGGTGATGGTCGGGCCGTCCTTGACGACGGTCTCCGGGGGGCCGCTGACGACCTGGAGGGAGGTGCCGGGCGGTTCGTCGTCCGACAGCGATGTCACCGGAATCAGATAGACGATGAGCCCCGCCGCGGCGACGAGCGAGCCGGCGAGCACCGCCGCGGGCAGCGACAGACTCCTCAGCCCGCGGTACCAGGCGTGTGAACTCCGCTCCGCGTCCGCGTTCTTCTCCTTGCCGCCGGCCGTCCCCGCCTCGGCGAGGCGCGTGGCGACGTACGCGGAGCCGCCCCACAGCAGTACGCCGGAGGAGAGCGTGGCGCCCAACCGCCGGTCGAGGTCGGCCAGTTCGTCCTGGGCGCGGCGACAGCGGCCGCACTCCCGCAGATGCCGGCCGAGGTCGTCGTCGGCGCGCAGCCCGGCGCCGCGAACGGCGGCGGCGAGCAGCGCCGCGTAGTGGTGGCACTCGCCCCCCTCGGCCCCGGACTCGTCGTACGCCGTGAGGTAGGACTCGCGCAGCCCGTCCCGGGCCCGCGAGGCCAACTGCCCGACGCTGCCGGGCAGGATGCCGAGCAGGACGCCGACCTTGTCGGCCGGTTCCTCCTCGACGGCGGTGTGCCACAGCACGGTCTGCCAGCGCTCGGGCAGCGCGCGGAACGCCCGGAGCACGACGCGCTCCTCCTCCAGCCGCGCCATGCCGCCCTCGTCGGCGGCACCGTCGGCGGTGCCTCCCGCGACGGTGTGCTCGTACCACTGGAGGAAGTCGGGAGAGAGGTCGGCGCGGCGGCTCGTGGCCGCCCACTCGGCGGCCGTGCGGCGGACAAAGACCAGCAGTTGAGGCCGCCAGGCGAGGACGGGGCCGCCGCCGCGCCGCGCCTGCACGGCGCGCGCGAACGCCTCCGATGTGAGGGCCTCGGCGGACTTCGTGTCGCAGCAGCAGGCGACGGCGTAGGAGAAGACAGCGGAACGGTGCTGCCGGAACAGACCGTCGTACGCGGTCGTCGCACCGGGCTCGTCCGTCAACTCGGCGCGATCCGCACCGGAGTTGCGTGACGCTTCGCGCTTCCCTGGCATATGTCACCCGCGCCTTCCCTTTTGCCTTGTGAGCGAGCCGCCCATTGTGGTCGATGGGCGAACCGCTCGGGAAGGGAGGAAAGCCGTCGGGACCTGCCGTGATGCACAGTTGAGACCGTCACGGGCCGCTCGCCGCCCCCGCCCGGCCCCTGCCGCCGCTTCGACGCGGCGCAACGGGCCCCGTAAAGCCCGCCGTTCCCTCAAGCTCGCGGCCCCGCGACCCCGTGTCTCCGTGACCCCGCGCCCCCGCCGCTCAGCGCACCGGCGTCGTCGTCGCGTCCCGTGCCCCGCGCCGGGCGAGGTCGTCACGCGCGGAGCTGACCGCGGCGTCGATGTGGCGCGTGCCGGTCAGTATGCACAGGGTGTACGAGACGTCCTCAAGGCGACGGCGGGACTCCGCGCCCTCGTCGGCGCCGTCCTCGGCGGCGTCGCGGAGGGTCTCGTACCGGGTGAGGAGATCCCTGAGCACGGCGGGGTGGGCCTTCAGCATGGGTCGTTCCTTCCGTCGTCACGCCATGGCGGCCATGGCTGCTCGGCGGCCTGAGCGCACCCGTGCGGATCCCTGTCCCGTATGAGCCCTTACGGATCTGCACGGGCCCGTACGGGACAGGGACACGGCCTGGCGTGAAATGCCCGGGGTGACCGCTTCGTCCTTCCATCCTCCAGTGTCCCGAGGAGCGCCCCGGCGGCAACCGGACCACCCGTGACCGCCCGGTGACCGCCCGGCGGCGGCCCCGGCGACGGACCCGGATGCGGACGTAACAGCCGGCTACGGGACCGGGGGCCGGTCTTGGACGCCGCCCGCCCGCCCGGCCCGTCAGGCGGCCGCATCCCTGCGGACGTCCCCGGCGTTCAGCGCGCCGAAGTGCTGCTGGGATTCGTTCAGGCCCTCGTCGCTGGGCTTCTCGCCCTTGCCGAAGACCCGTTCGTGCTGCCGGGCCCGGAAGTCCGGGTGTGCGTCGGCCGGTTCGGCGAAGCCGTACTTCTGCTGGGCCTCGCGCGGCGTCATCGTGACCGGGTTCTTCGCCGGTATCCCGAGGATCGCCGGCGCGGCGACCTGCATGGCGCCGGGCGCGAGGAGGTTCATCATGAAGAACTTCATCGTGAACGACCGGTAGAGCAGGGCGTGGTAGCCCTTGTTGAGGACCACGGCCAGCGCGTCCATGACGGGTCCCTGGCGCACGCCGAACATCTTGCGGATGTACTTCGGGTACGTGGCGGCCACGCCCTTGCTGAGCATCCACACGACCGGTGCGACCGCGATGCGCCCGGCCCGGCTGAGGTTGGGCGGCAGGGCGACGTCCAGCGGCAGGATGAAGTCCACCATGTCCTGCGCGGCTTCGGAGGCGGCGAGGTGCGGGCGCCAGTTCTCGAGGTACTCGCGGACGGCGGCACGGCTGCGCGGCACCGTCCGCGGATCGATGGTCTGGAGTTCGGCGGAGCGCGCACACTCGGCCCAGTACTGCTCCTCCTCCTGTGAACTCAGCGCCCCGGGGCCGAACTTCTCGTAGCAGTAGAGGATCGAGTGCCAGGCCGTCATATGGATCCAGAGCTGCGACGACGGCCGGTTGGCGTCGTAGGTGTCGCCGGTGACCGGGTCGTTGCCGATGGCCTTGGAGTGCACCTTGACCAGGACGTCGGCCGCCTTCGCCGTGGGGTAGGTCGCCCCGAACGCCATCAGCGAGAAGTAGTGCATGGTGCGCCCGTAGCGGGTGTGCGGGCGGTACTTGACCCCGCCGGACTGCACGACGGCGGCGGCCAGGTTCGGGTCGAGGTGCTCGATGGTGACCGAGCGGGCGAAGCCGAGGACGTACGACGTCGGGTGTCCCCAGACCTTCCACGAGACCGACCCCGGCCCGAAGAACCCGTAGTCGTCGTGGGGCGGGAAGTGGTTCCGCCATCCCTTGCGGGACCTGAATCGGAGGTACGAGCGCAGGGGCCTCGTCTGCTGGGGCCTCGTCTGCTTCTGTTTCTCCGCCGTCTTCTCCGGCATGGGCGTACTCGCTTCCTTGCGGCTCCGGGGCACAACGAAATTTACATGGGAGTAGCTTTCGTGAGAAGTACCCTCGCCCCATGGCATCCGGCACCTCCACCACCCCGTCCGCCGCTACGCCCCGACGCCGCTACGCCCCCCGCATGCGGCCCGAGCAGCGCCGGGAACATCTGCTGGACTGCGCGCTGCGGATCGTGGTGCGCGACGGGTACGACCAGGTCTCCGTCGGCGCCATCTCCCAGGAGGCGGGGGTGACCAGACCGGTCGTCTACAGCGCGTACGACGGCCTGGAGGCGCTGATGCTCGCCCTGCTGGAGCGCACCCGGAACCGCGCGTACGAGCAGGCGGTCGCGGTCCTCGACGGCGGGAGCGAACCGGAGGACCTCCAGGAGTGGCTGACGGTGTCCGTCTCGCGCTTCCTGGACTGCGTGGCGGCCGACCCCGACGTGTGGCGGCCGGTCCTCGGCCTGGTCCACGGCACCCCGGCCGTCGTGCGCCACCGCATCGAGGAGACGCGCGACCTCGTCAGGGCGCGGGTGGAGCGCGGGCTCTCCACCGCGCTGGAGTCGCGGGGCGCCGGCGGTCTCGACGTGGGCGTGCTCGCCCACGTTCTCGTCGTCACCGTCGAGGAGTTCGCGCGGCTCACGCTGGAACGCCCGGCCGAGTACCCGAAGGAACGCCTCGTCTCGGCCCTGGCCGGTCTCATCACGGCGTGAGACTCCGGGGTCCGCCGACCCCGCGCCCCCCGCCTCGTGCGCCCCCGCCGAACACCCGGCCGTCCGGGCCGCCTTGAGGCGACCGGAGCGGCATACGGGGTGGCATTCGAAGCGGCATACGGAGTGGCATGTGTCACACCCGTGGATGTCATACAGGGACGGCGGCTCATACGTGTGGCGCGTGTGCACGCCGACAGAGCACCGCACCACACGCCACCCGACGGACGGCCGCCCGCCGCGGACCAGGCATCACGCGCCGACCGCCGCCCGTCGGGCCGAGGCGTCATGGACCCGGATCAACTTCCGTACAAAGCGGCCTCGTTCGGTACATACGTCATCAATCGCTTTTGCCGGGTTCGTGATCTCTTGACATGTTTTACGTGTACACGTCAATGTGTCGCGGCATGAACAGAAAACGAGCAACCATCACAGCCGCCGCAATCGCCGCCGCGGGCGCCCTGCTCGTCACGCCGACGGTCGCCGGGGCCGTCACGTCGGAGCCGGCCGCGGGCGCTTCGGCGAAGGACGCCGGCCACGGCATCAAGTGGTTCCAGGCCAACCACGGCCTCAAGGCGACGGGTTCGGTCAACTCGTCCACGGCCAAGCAGCTCCAGAAGGCCCCCGACAGCGAACTGCGCAAGGTCTTCCGCACGGCCGCCGACCTCGGCCCGGAGGAGCTGGCCAACGCCCGTACGGTCATCGGCGTCGGCAAGGGCGCGAACATCCCCGAGCAGGGCATCGTCATCGCGCTGATGACGGCCATGCAGGAGTCGAAGTTCGTCAACTACACGACGCCCGTCGACCACGACTCGCTCGGCATCTTCCAGCAGCGTCCCAGCACGGGCTGGGGCACGCCGGAGCAGATCACCGACGTCCCCACCTCCTCCAAGTCCTTCTACGGCGTCGCCCCGTTCGGCTCCAACCCCGGCCTGATCCAGATCGACGGCTGGGAGAGCATGGCCCCCGGCGACGTCTGCCAGGCCGTCCAGGGTTCGGCCTTCCCCGACCGGTACGCCCAGTGGGAACAGTTCGCCCGCGACCTGCTCGCCCAGGAAGGGCCCGGCGTCGACCCCATCCCGTGACGCCACCTCTGACGCCACGCTCCTGACGTCGCGCCCCTGACGTCACATCGGCGTCCGACGTCGTCCGCGGCGTCCCGACGTCACAACGGCCGCTTTCCACCCCCCATATGAAGCGGGGCCGCTGCCTCCTCCGCCCGCCTCGCGGGACCCCCAACGGAGACGGAGCAGCGGCCCCGCGGACGCGTGACACGACGTCGCAGGCCGTGCCCGCCCCGGCTCCGGTCACGGACCGGCCCCGCCCGCACACCGTGCGGATTCAGTGCACTCGTGACCTTCCGGGGTACTCACGGCGTATGGACCGAATACGTCGAACAAGCCCCCTGCGGGTGGTCCTCGCGCTTCTCGCCGCCGTCCTCGTACCGGTGCTCGCCCTGGCACCCGCGGCGGGCGCGACGCCCCGGGCGGACAGCGTCGGGGAGGTGGCCGCCGCGTTGCGGGAGGGTCCCGTCTACGTCGATCCGCGCGCCGCGGGCCGGCTCTCCGGCGCCGACGCCAAGGACCTCACCGACAAGATCAAGAAGTCGGACAAGCCGGTCTTCATCGCCGTGCTGCCGAAGGCCCGCGAGTTCCCGCCGGGCAATCTGCTGCAGGATCTGCGCGCACAGGTCGGCGACCGCGGTGTGTACGGGGTCGTGCTCGGCGACCGCTTCGCGGCGGGCGCCGACCGGTCCGTCATGCCGCAGGGCAGGGTGAACGACCTGCGCCGCTCCGCCGAGGGCACCGGTGGCGACACGAAGGCGAAGCTCGACCGGTTCGTCGACGGGGCGACCGCGGACGCCCGCGGCGACGCGCCCGCCTCCTGGAACGGCGGAACCGACCGCGGCATGGGCGGCGGCTATGTGCTGGGGGCCCTCGTGGTGCTGCTGCTCCTGGGCGCCGGGGGCGGGTTCCTCGTACGCGGCCGTGCCCGTAAGCGCCGCGCGGAGCGGGAGCGTGCGGAGCTGGAGAAGCTGCGTCCCGTGGTGGACGAGGACATCACGGCCTTCGGCGAGGAGCTGGACCGCATCGGCTTCGACCCGCAGGCGTCCGGCTCGGACGACGCGATGCGCGCCGACTACACCCGGGCCATCGACTCCTACGACGATGCGAAGCAGAAGATGGACGCCGCCCGCGGCCCCGGCGAGGTACGCCCTGTCACCGAGTCCCTGGAGGACGGGCGCTTCGCGCTCGCCACGCTGGAGGCACGGCGCGCGGGCGAACCGCTGCCGGAGCGCCGCATGCCGTGCTTCTTCGACCCGCGCCACGGGCCGTCCACGGAGGACGTGCGGTGGGCGCCGCCCGGCGGCACGGAGCGCACGGTGCCGGTCTGCGCGGCGGACGCGGCACGGCTGCGGTACGGCGAGGAGCCGATGGCGCGCACCGTGGACACCCCGGACGGGCGCCGTCCGTACTGGGAGGCGGGACCGGTCTACGGACCCTGGGCGGGCGGCTACTTCGGCGGCGGCATCCTGCCGGGGCTGCTGGCCGGCACGCTGCTGGGGAGCGCCCTCGGGCCCTGGGGCTACGGCGACTACGGGGACGGGGGCTTCGACGGAGGCTTCGGAGACGGCGGATTCGGGGACGGCGGCGGCGACGACTTCGGCACCGGCGGGTTCGGCGACGGAGGGGGCTTCGGGGGCGGCGACTTCGGCGGCGGAGGCTTCTGATCCGCGCCTGGGTGCCGGACCGCATCCGGGGCCCGTGGCGGCCGCGGTCAGGCACGCCGTACTCGATTGGCAGACCGGAAGCGGCGCCGCGGTTGCCGGTTGCCCGCGGTCCGCTTTGACTCGGTGGTGCGGACGCCGTACGGAGGTGGCACTGATGCTCTCGTCCCGAAGCCTGTTCCGGGAGATCCTGGAGAACGACCGCTCCTTCCAGCTCTTCTGCTCGATCGCCGCGAGCGGCGAGGCGCAGGGCGGCTGGGAGAACGCCCGGATCGCCGCGCTCGTCCCGGAGAGCATGCGGGACCTGGCGCCGAAGATCACCAAGCACGGCACGGACGAGGACAAGCACGGCCGGATCTTCCACGCCCTGCTGAAGAAGCGCGGCCTCAAGCCCGTGCCCGTACCGCTGGAGACGGACTACACGATGCTGCTGGAGCGGCGCGGCATCGGTCTGATGCACGAGAAGCTGCGCCGCGACGAGCCGCTCACCGAGCACGACGTCATCGTCTATCTGACGCACAGCAGGGTCACCGAGCAGCGGGCCTCCGACCAGATGGCGATGCTGCTGGAGAGCTGCGACGAGGACCTGGAGACCGGCCGCGCGATCCGGATGATCAGCAACGACGAGGACAACCATCTCGCGTACTGCCACGAGGAGTTGCTGCGGCTGACCGCCGGGGGCCACGGGGCGGCGATCCAGCGGTCGCTGCGGCGTACCGCCCTCGCGGAGATCGTCGTGCACCGTGACGTCTCGCTGTCGGTGATGTCCCAGATGGGACGTCTCCTGGACTGGCCCGCGGTCAAGACGGCCTCGCTCGCCGCCGGCATCCACGGCATGTTCCTGCTCGAACGCTGCGGCCGCTGGCGGCACTTGACGGAGCTGACGATGCCCGAGCGGCTGGACGCCCTCGGCACACGCTCGGAGCCGAGCACCGCTCCCGTGCTCTGACCCGCGGAAGCGGCAGTCGTACGGACGGGATCCCCGCCGCTGCCGGACGGTTCAGACAGGGCTGCCGGACGGCTCAGATGCGGCTGCCGGACGCCGTGTCCGACGACATCCGCTGCGCGAGATAGATCGGCACGACCGACAGCAGCACCAGCACCGCCGCGACGACGCTGACCACCGGGGCCTGCTGCGGGCGCGCCATGTTGGAGAAGATCCAGATGGGCAGCGTCTGGGTGTCGGGCCCCGCGGTGAACGTCGTGACGATGATCTCGTCGAAGGAGAGCGCGAAGGCCAGCAGTCCGCCGGCGACGAGCGCGGAGCGCACCAGCGGGAAGGTGACGTCGGTGAAGGCGCGGAAGGTGTTGGCGCCCAGGTCCATGGCCGCCTCCTCGAAGCTTCCGGGCATCCGGCGCAGGCGCGCGATCACGTTGTTGTAGACGACCACGACGCAGAAGGTGGCGTGGCCGACGACGACGGTGAACAGGCCGAGGCCGACGCCGAGCGGTTCGAGGACCGTACGGAAGGCCGTGTTCAGCGCGACGCCGGTGACGATGCCGGGCAGTGCGATCGGCAGCACGATCGCGAACGAGAGCGCCTCCCGGCCGAAGAAGCGGAAGCGCTGCACGGCGAAGGCGACGAGCGTGCCGAGCACGAGCGCCGCGCCCGTCGCGCCCGCTCCGGCCTTCAGCGAGGTGACCAGGGCGTGCCGCGCGCCCGCGCTCCCCCATGCGTCCGCCCACCAGTGGAAGGTGACGCCGGGCGGCGGCCAGCTCGAACTGCGGTCGGGATTGAGGGAGTTGACCAGGACGAGCAGCAGCGGCACATAGATGACCGCGAAGCCGAGCACGGCGGCGACGCGCAGAGTGATGCGTGCGGGCCGGGAGAGTTTCATCGTCGGATGCCTTCGCGTCTCGTGCCGTCAGAGGCTGCTCAGGGCGCCGGTGCGGCGCACCGCGAGCAGATAGAGGACGATGATCACCACGGGGACGGTGCCGAGCGCCGCGGCCAGTGGCAGGTCCAGCGTGATGTTGGAGTAGATGATGTTCCCGATGAGCTGGGTCTTCCCGCCGACGATCTGCACGGCGATGTAGTCGCCCAGGCTGAGCGAGAAGGTGAAGACGGACCCGGCGGCGATCGAGGGCAGCAGCACCGGCAGCACCACCGAGCGGAAGGTGCGTCCCGTACGGGCGCCGAGGTCGGAGGAGGCGTCGAGGAGGCTGTCGGGTATCTGCTCCAGGCCGGTGTGCAGGGGCAGGATCATGTACGGCAGCCAGAGATACGTCAGCACCATGACGGTGGCGGCGAGTCCGTACCCGGGCCCGTCGAGGCCGAGCGGCGAGAGCAGCCAGTCCAGCAGTCCGCCCTCGGCGAGGATGAGCCGCCATGCGTACGCCTTGACGAGGTAACTCGCCCACAGCGGCGTGAGGATGGCGACGACGAGCAGCGGACGCCACTTGGGCGCGGCGACGCGCGCGGTGAAGAAGGCGACGGGAAAGGCGATCACCACGCAGACGACGGTGACCGCGAGGGCGACGCCGACGCTGCGCAGCGCCACCTGCCGGTAGACGCCGGTGGTGAAGAGGGTGACGAAGTTGTCGGGCGACCAGACCTTCACGACGTTGGAGGTGAAGGTGTCCGTCGTCCAGAACGCCGACATGAACAGCGCGGTGAGCGACCCGAGATAGGCCAGGACCAGCCAGGTCAGCGGCGCGGAGAGCAGCAGTGACAGTTGCAGCCGGGGACGGCGGTGCAGGGCCCCGGCGAGCCGCCGGGCGGTGCTGCGCCCGGCGGCCGGCTCGGTCTCGCTCATCGGTGTCCTGCTCCTCGCCCTCGTGCGTGCTTTCGTCTGTGCTCTCGTCTGTGCTCTCGTCCGTGGTCCCGGCCGGTCCCGGCCCTCGGTCGCGCCAAGTGCCGTGTCGCGCCTAGTCCTTGATCTCGGTCCAGGCCTGGACCCACTTCGCGTACGGCACGCACTTGGCGTCCTTGCGGCCGTCGAGGCACTGCTGCGTGGGCGTGGTCCAGTAGTGGACCTTCTTCCAGTACGGCTCGTCCGCGGCGTGGTAGACGCGGCAGTGGTTCTTGTCCGCCGTCAGCTTGCAGGACTTCTCGTTGGCCGGTGCCTCGCCGAAGTACTCGGCGACCTGGGCGTTGGCCTCGGGCGAGGCGATGTGGTCGAGCCACTTGTACGCGCAGTTGGGGTGCTTGGCCTTGGAGGAGACCATCCAGGTGTCCGACCAGCCCGTCGAACCCTCCTTGGGCAGCACGGCCTTGACCTTCGCGCCCTCGTCCTGCGCGGTGTTGAGGATGACCTGCCACGAGGTGCCCACGACGGAGTCGCCGCTCTTGAAGGCGGAGATCTCCTTGAGGTAATCGCTCCAGTACTCGCCGATGTCGGCGTTCTGCTTCTTCAGCAGGTCCACCGAGGCGTCGAACTGCTTCTGGTCCAGGGCATAGGGGTTCTTGATGCCCAGCGAGGGCTTGTGCTTCATCAGATACAGCGCGGCGTCGGCGATGTAGATCGGCGAGTCGTACGCCGTGACCTTGCCCTTGTGCTGTCCGGCGTCGTCGAAGACCGCGGACCAGGAGTCGGGGGCGGGCTTGACCTTCTCGGTGTTGTACATGAGGAGGTTGGCGCCGCGTCCGTGCGGAATGCCGTAGGGCTTCCCGTCGACGGAGTTCCAGTCCTGGTTCTTCAACCCCTTGAAGATGTCCTTGTAGTTGGGCACGAGCTTGGTGTTGACGGGCTCCGCGTCGCCGGAGGCGATCAGCCGCAGCGAGGCGTCGCCGGAGGCAGAGACCGCGTCGTACTGGCCGGTCTTCATCAGGCTGACCATCTCGTCGGACGAGGCGGCCGTCTTGGTGTTGACCTTGCAGCCGGTCTTCTTCTCGAACGGCGTGACCCAGTCGACCTTGGGGTCGTTGCTGCCGTCCTCGGCGTAGCCGGCCCAGGCGATGAGGTTCACCGCGTTCTCGGTCTTGCCGAGCTTCTTCTGCGGCTTGAGGTCGGGCGGGTCGACGGCGCCGGTGGAGGACGAGGAGCCGGAGGAGCCGCAGGCGGCGGCCAGGAGCAGGGCGCCTGCCGCGGCGAGGGCCTTGAACGATCGGGACATGCGCACGTGGATCTCCCACGGTTGGCGGGGCGGCGGAGTGAGTGCGGCTGCGGTACGGGGTCGGGGCGTACGGGGATCGTCGGGACGGGCGGAGTCGACGGACAGGGGTCAGGGGACGCGGCGGCGACGGGTGCTCATGTCGCCCCGGTGACAGGGAAGTTGTGCCGCTCGTGCCACTGGAGCCGCACCCGTGAGCCGCGGTAGGCGGCGACGTCCTCGGAGGAGGTCTCCAGGTTCTGCTGGACGGCGGTGAGCCGTCCGCCGGCGTCGAGGTCGACGAGGAAGCGCGTGGCGTCCCCGAGGTAGACGACCTCGGCGACGGTGCCCGTGGCGGCGGTGTGTCCGGGCTCGGGCGCCGCGGCGGCGCCGTCCGCGCCCCCGGTGCCGTCCGAAGTCTCCTTCAGCACCCGGATCTTCTCCGGGCGGACGCTGAACGTGCCCGCCTTGCCGACGACGTGCTCGGCGCTCTCACCCGTGAGCAGGTTGGAGGTGCCGACGAAGCCCGCGACGAAGGGAGTCGCCGGGCGCTCGTATATTTCGGCGGGCGTACCGGTCTGCTCTATGCGGCCGTTGTCGAAGACGGCCATGCGGTCGCTCATCGTGAGCGCCTCGTCCTGGTCGTGGGTGACGTAGACGAACGTGATGCCCACCTCCCGCTGCAGCTCCTTGAGTTCGATCTGCATCTGCTCGCGCAGCTTGAGGTCGAGCGCGCCCAGCGGCTCGTCCAGCAGCAGCACACGGGGACGGGTGACGAGCGCGCGGGCGAGGGCGACGCGCTGGCGCTGCCCTCCGGAGAGCTGTGCGGGGCGGCGCTTGGCGAAGCCTTCGAGGCGGACGCTCTCCAGGGCCTCGGCCGCCCGGCGCAGCCGGTCCGCCTTGGGGACCTTGCGGATCTTCAGCCCGTACGCGACGTTCTGCTCGACCGTCATATGCGGGAAGAGGGCGTAGTCCTGGAAGACGGTGTGCACGTCGCGCTCGAAGGGCGCGAGGGCCGTCACGTCCTGTCCGTCGAGTTCGACGGTGCCGCTGGTGGGCGTCTCGAAGCCCGCGATCATGCGCAGCACCGTGGTCTTGCCCGAGCCCGAGGGCCCCAGCATGGAGAAGAACTCGCCGTCGGAGACGGCCAGATCGACGTCCGAGACGGCCTCGGTCCTGCCGAAGACCTTGCGCAGGCCCCGCAACCGGATGGCCTTTCCCTCCATGGACGGGAACCCTTCTGCCGCCGTGGTCGTTGGCGGGTAAATATATGAAGTCATAGTTCATGCTTCAAGGGGTCCCCGAGCCCTCTTCGGGTAAAGCCTGAGCCAACTGACAAGGTGGTGGCCGTGAGGAGAGATCAAGACGGCGCCCGAAGAACCGTCTTCACGCCCATCGGCGCGCAGGCCCGCGTCGAGGCCGTCGTACGGCGCCTCGGCGACGCCATCGAGCTCGGACTGCTCGCGGACGGCGAGCAGTTGCCCGGCGAGAGCGAACTCGCCGCCCAACTCGGCGTCTCCACCGTCACGTTGCGCGAGGCGCTGATGGCGCTGCGCCAGCGCGGACTGGTCACCACCCGCCGGGGACGCGGCGGCGGCAGCTTCGTCACCGTCCCCGAAGGCCCCGTCGAGGAACGGCTGCTGGCCCATCTCGACGACTGGAGCCCCGAGGAGCTGCGCGACCTCGGCGACCACTGGACGGCGGTCTCCGGTGCCGCCGCCCGCCTCGCGGCACAGCGCACCGGCCCCGAGGATCTGCGCCAACTGCACCGTTCCGTCGAGGAGTTGAGCGAGGCTCCGGAGGTGCCGGCGCGGGGCCGGCTGCACGGACGCTTCCACGTCGAACTCGCCGCGGCGGCCCAGTCGGCGCGTCTGACGCGCGAACTGGTGGGCCTGCACGCCGAGGCGGGCGCGCTCGTGTGTCTCGTACTCGGCGAGGAAAGGCATCTCAAAGACGTCTGCGATCGTCACCGCGCCGTGATCTGTGCGGTGCAGGATGATGCGGCGGAAGAAGCAAGAGCCCATGCCGAGGAGTGCGTTCAGGTCTCGATGAAGCGCCTGGTCGAACTCCGCCTCGGCTCGCCCGTACGGGCCGGCGGCCAGCACAGCAAGGAGGGCGCCCGTGGGCGGCAGTCCGACTCCTCCTCGTCCTCCGTACGCGCGTCCGGCGCCCGCGGGAGGCGGGGCGGCACGCGTCCTTGACGACGACGCCGCGGCGGCGGGCGTGTGCGACGCACTGGAGTGCGTCTTCGACGCGGTGGCCGAGACGACGACCGAGACCGCGGCGCTTCTGGCCCGGGTGGCGGCCGAGGAGAGACCCCCGGCGACCGCCGACCTCGCCGCGCTCCGGCCCGGACTGCGCGAGCGGCTGGAGCGGCTCGCGCTGATGTCGGGCGCGGGCTTCGTCGCCGCGCCGGGCCTGCTCGCCGACGCGGAGGCGTGGCTGGAGTGGTGGCAGCGGGGGCAGGGCGGCGAGATCCGTCCGCTGCTGCTGGACCTCGATCCGGAGCACTCGGCGTACGCGGACTACACGCACTGGGAGTGGTACGCGCTGGCCCGGGACACGGGCCGGCGGGCGGTCGCGGGCCCGTACGTGGACTATCTGTGCTCCGACGAGTACAGCCTGACGCTCTCGGCACCGGTGACGGTCGGCGGACGGTTCGCGGGCGTGGGCGCCGCCGATGTGTATCTGCCCGACTTCGAGGCGGCCGTCATGCCGGTTCTGCAGCGGCTCCCGGAGCCCGCGTGCCTCGTCAACTCCCGCGGACGCGTGGCCGCTTCGACGAATCCGCAGTATCTGGCGGGCTCGCTGCTCAAGGGGCCGGACTTCGCGTCCGTACCGTCCGGGCCCGCGGAGGGCGAAGACAGCGGCGACGGCGCAGACAGCGCGGACGGGCGCGTGACCCATGAGGGGCTGACGCTGCGCGCGTGCGGCGGCCTTCCGCTGATCCTGGTCACGGGCGGGGACTGACGGGCGGGGACTGACGGGCGGGCCCTGACGGAGAGGGCTACCGCGATACCGGGCGCACACTTCGGCGTCCGCCGAAGTGACGCGGGCCCATCATGGGCCGTATGGAACGCACCGTCCGCACGGAACGCCCTGGCCGCACCGGCCCGGCAGCACGCCCGTCCCCTCCGCCACGGTC
>NZ_LJGW01000381.1 GCF_001751255.1 Streptomyces nanshensis
CCGTCGCCCGTCGCCCGTCGCCCGTCGCCCGTCGCGCCGATTCTACCCCGGATATCACCCCCGGGGGGTGCGTTTTCGCAGTTCAGCGGGGTTCCACCCCGGTCCGTCGCCGACATGTCCAGATCGTACCCGGGAGGCAGGCGTGACCTGGGTCGGCCGTATCAGCGGATCTCCGGGACGGCTGCGAAGCGCGGGGGCGGGCAGGGACAATGCCGACCATGAGTGAGTGGGGAGTAGCACTGGTCACGGCTTGCTCGACACTCGCAGGGGGTGTGATCACCGGGTGGTTCGCCCGCAGCGCCGGCCACAGGCAGGCGACCGCCGCGCGGCATGCCGGCGACCGTCAGGCGGACGCCCTGCTGGAGACGGTACGCATGACGCTCCAGGAGCAGCGGACGGTTCGCGTCCTGGACCAGCGCCGGCAGACCTACGTTCAGTTCCTCGAGGCCGCGGAGGCCGTCATCCTGAGCCGCAGGACCGGCGACCGCGCGGGGCCGGACCGTCCAGCCCTGCAACGTGCCCTCGGGACCGTTGTGTTGGAGGGACCGGACGCCGTGGGGCAGGCGGCTCGTGAACTCGTCGACGCTCTGAAGGGCAGCCGTTCCCTGGACGACCTTCAGACCGCCAGGTCGGCATTCGTCACCGCCGCCCGCGAGGCCCTCGCAGACCCGGGGGACGTGTAGCCGTCCGGCACCTCCCGTGTCGTCCGGCGTTTCTCCCTGACGTGGCGATCCCGCCCCCGGCTTGACGGCGCGCCTCCGTAAGTCCGGCTGGGCGGCGGCCGGTCGGGGAGGCACTGCGGGGATTCGCCCACGTTCGCACGCCCCCGCAGCCCCCAACTCCCGCCCGCCCCCTACCGCTTCGGCCCCGCCACCGCGTACACCGCCGTGCCGGCGACGGCCAGGGTCAGGGCGGTCCAGGTGGCCGCCGGGGTGCCGGGTGGGAGGAGCATCCAGGTCGCCACCTGGGTCGGGACGTACGTCGAGGGCGGCGCGACGAACGTGAACGCCAGCCAGGCGGTCGGCAGCGTCCACGCGTGCTGTGCACCGAGCAGCACCGCGCCGAGGGCGGCGAGTCCCGTCAGCCCCGCGCCGTCCCGTACGACGAACGCGAGGGCGGCCAGGTCCTCGCCCAGGGTCTGCACGGCCGGCAGCACGGCGGCGACGACCGCGCCGATCAGCAGCACGTGCACCGCTCTGCGCGGCACCCAGCGGATCGCGGCCGTACGGTCCAACGCGACGTCCTGACCGCCGAGTCCGACCGAGGCCGCCGTCGTCCCGGCGGCCAGGGCCAGCGCGGGCAGCCGCGGATCGGACGGGCCCGCGTGGCCGTCCCGGGCGAGTGCCCACACCGCCGCCGCGCTGATCACCACCGCGGCGAGCGACGCGGGCACCTGCCGCGAGCGGGCGTACAGGAGAGCCCATCTCACCGGGAGTCACCGCCGGCCAGTACGTCGAGCACGTCGATGTCGCAGGAGAGCGCAGCGGAGTGCAACGCCGCGATGCGCGCACGCTGTCGGTCGGGCGGCAGCGCCTTGAGCTTCTTCCACACGGGGCGGGCCTCGGCCATCTGCTCGGCCGGATCGTGGTAGAAGTCGTCGAGCGGCTTGAGGTCCCCGAGGACCCAACTCGCCGCGATGCTCTGCGCGGTGGCCTCTTCGAGCGTGCCGCTCTCGTTCGAGCTGCGGGCGAGGCACGTCGGCGCGATGCCCAGAGCGACCACGGAACGGGTCAGCTCCTCGCCCTTCGCGGAGTCGAACAGCTTGTCCTCGAAGTCGACGAGCACATGCCTGCGGGACCGTGGCGCGGGGTCGCCGATCCCGCGCAGCGCGGTGCTCTCCCGTACCGAGTCCGGCGCCTGGCCGCGCGGCAGGGCTCCGTGCAGCAGCCGCAGCGCCTTGCGGCCGGGGTCCGCGAGTGCGGCCAGCCGCGCCTGGTGCGTCCTCGTCACGCAGACAGGGCCGTCGCACACCGGCGCCGCGGCCTCCTCGTCGACGACGTACGTCTGCCGCGGGGAGGAGGGGAGGACGAGCAGGGCGAGCGCCGCGCCCGCCAGAAGCGGCGTCAGGGCGAGCAGCCGGACGCGCGGGGTCGCGGCGACCAGCAGCGCGAAGCCCGTCCCGGCTATGCCGAGCAGCCACAGAGTCTGCCCGAGATGGACGGAGGCGGACGGGGTCAGCAGCACCTGACGCGCGCCGTCCACCGCCGGCGACAGCAGCGTGACCCGGTTCGGCAGCGAGCCCGACGGCAGGGCCGAGTCCGTGTACTGCCGCAGCAGCGCCGTGAGGAGAAGAGCGCCCACGGTCAGCGCGGGCGGAGTGAGCACGGACGGCAGGGCCCGCGCGACGCCCATGCCCAGCACGGCGCCCGCGACGAGGGAGAACCCCGCCACCAGCGAGATCGGCAGCCAACCCAGGTGCGTGTACGCGGTGTTCGAGAGCACCTGGACCCCGCCCACGAGGACGACGAGCGCGAAGCCCGTCGCCAGCGTGAGCGCCGACGAACCCGCCAGCACGGCCGCCCGGTGCCAGGCGGGACGCGGTGTGCTCGTCAGCAGTTCGGACATGGCCGAGCGGTGGTCGCGCAGCCCCTGCAGCGCTCCGAGCCCGACGGCGAGCGGCCACAGGTAGTTCAGCAGGCCGCGGGTCCACAGGGCCATGGACGTCCACTGCGCCGTCCAGCGCGCGGTGCCGTTCCACCACGGACCGCTCAGCCCGTACAGCAACGCCAGCGCGCCCACCAGGATCACGGCCCCGGCCCAGGGGGCGACGGACCTTCTCGACTCGGTACGCAGAACCCGTACGTTCACCAAGTGCCCCTTTCCTGCGCGGAGTCGAGGAGCAGCGCCGAGTAGCCGCGCTCCAGCGGGCTGTCGCCCACGTGCTCGGGGCCGCCCGCCGCGGCCAGGTCGTCCGGGGTGCCCTGGAAGCGCAGCCGGCCCTCGGCGAAGAGCACCACGTCGGTGCAGGCGGCGGCGACGTCCTCGACCAGGTGGGTCGAGACGACCACGCAGGTGTCCGCGCCCAGTTCCTGGAGCAGTTCGCGGAAGCGCAGCCGCTGCGCCGGGTCCAGTCCGGCCGTCGGCTCGTCCAGCAGCAGGATCGCCGGGTCGTTGACGATGGCCTGGGCGATGCCCACGCGCCGCACCATGCCGCCCGAGAGGGTCTTCATCCGGTCCTCGGCGCGGTCCGCGAGACCGACGCGCTCCACGGCGCGCTGTACGGCCGCGGGGACGTCCGCCTTCGGCACCTCCTTCAGCCACGCCATGTACTCGACGAACTCGCGCACCGTGAAGCGCTTGTAGTAGCCGAACTCCTGCGGCAGATAACCGATCCGGCGGCGCAGCGCACGGTGCGCCTCGCCCGTGCCGCCGGCGGGCTCCCCGAGCAGTTCCAGGCTGCCCGCCGCGGGGCGCAGCACCGTCGCCAGCGCCCGGATAAGGGTGGTCTTGCCCGCCCCGTTGGGTCCGAGGAGACCGTGTACGCCGGTGCCCAGCGACAGGTCGAGCCCGTCGACGGCCATCCGTTTCGCGCCGACCCTGACCTTCAGACCGCCGGCCCGGATCTCCCAGGCGTAGGTCCGCGGTGCGATGTCAGCCGCGCCGACCGCGCGCATCATGTGTGTTCCTCTCCTGTGTCAACGGTGGGTTCCCAGCAGGGAGTAGGCGTCCTTGCGTACGGCCACGACGCCGGCGCCGAGCGCGAGGAGAAGTCCCCACACGGGCATGCCGTCCGGCTGGAGGGCGAAGGTCGTACGGCCGGTGGCCAGCGTCGGCGCCAGGACCACGGCGGCCCACACGACCGCCAGGGCGGCGCAGGCGCGCGTCACGCCGACGACGGTGCCCAGGGCCAGGGCGGCCGAGGTGAAGGCGAGAGCGGGCAGCAGCCACTGCCCGGCGCTCACCCCGGTCGCCCAACTCCCCACCAGCAGCGGGGGGATGACGACGCCGAGCACGGCCGCGGTGCGCCGCAGCACCAGCGGCAGCCCGGCTCGCGGCGCGGAGGCCGTCAGCTCGTACGCCGGGTCCAGGCCGCGCGACCAGGACGCCGCGACTCCGCAGACGGGCAGCAGCGGGGCGAACAGCAGCACCAGCGGCCCGTTTCCCAGACCCGGACGGACCCCGGTCACCTCCAGCAGCAGCGCGATCAGCGTCACGCTCACGGCCGTCGCCAGCCACGGCACCATCACCGGTGTCAGCCACGCCGTCAGCGCCGCCGACCAGCGCCGCCGCGGCGGCACCGGGACGGTCGCGGCGAGGTGGGGCTCCAGCTCGGACCACACCGTGCCGACGAGCGACGCGAGAGCGGGCGCCTCGGACGTCACGGCGGCCGACAGCCGCTCCCGGCACGCTCCGCACGTCTCCAAGTGGGCCTCCAGGGCCCACACTTCGTCGGCGGCGAGCTCCTCCCCGCCCCGCGCGTAGGCGTCGACGATCCGCGTCGACGCGTGTTCCACGCTCATGCCAGCGCCTCCCGCATCGCGATCCGGGCCCGGCGGGCGCGGGTCTTGACCGTGCCCTCGGGCAGCCCGAGCAGGACGGCGGTCTCCCGTACGGAGAGCCCGTCGAGCACCATGGCCTGCAATACCTGTCTGAGTTCGGGCGCGAGACGCCCCAGCGCGTCCCCGACGTCGCCGCCGACCGTCGTCGCGAGCGCCTCCTCCTCGGCGGCGGGTACGACGGGCTGCCCGGCGGCCGCGGGCGGCGGCTCGGCGTGGTGGGCCCGGCGCCGGAAGGCGTCGAGGAGCCGGCGCGCGGCGATCGTCCACAGCCAGCCGACGGCCGAGCCGCCCACCGCGCTCCCCGCGAACGCCCCGGCCGCACGCCACACCGCCAGGTATGTCTCCTGCATGACCTCGGCGACGATCTGCTCGTCCGCGCACCGGCGGCGCAGCCGCACCGCCATCCACGGCGACGTACGCCGGTACAGCTCCTCGAACGCGGCACGGTCGCCTCTGGCCACCAGGCGGACGAGTCGCTCCTCGTCCGCCTCGCGCGGCGCCGCCGCTGCCCTGACTGATCTCACACCTGCTAGACGCCGGACCCGCGCCGTGGGTTTTCCCCGTGATGTGGCGTGCGTCACGCGGGAGTCGGGGAGTCGCGCTCCGGCTGTACGGGGGCGTACGGGCCGTGCGCGGCGGCCGGTCCCGGAGCGATCGGTGCCGTCCTGCGGCGCAGATTTCCCGGGTGCGCGAGGCGAATATAACGCTGGTGTGTCATGGAGAAAATCTGTAGCGGCGAGAGTAGACATGGCGCGGTGCGGAGGTTAGGGTCTTGCCCGTACTCAAGAGGTCCGAGAGTGCGGCAG
>NZ_LJGW01000028.1 GCF_001751255.1 Streptomyces nanshensis
CCCTGGTCCTGACCTTGGTCCTGGCCCTGGTCCTGGCCCTGGTCCTGGCCCTGGTCCTGACCTTGGTCTTGGCCCTGGTCTTGTCCCTGGTCCTGGCCTTGATCCTGACCTTGGTCCTGGCCTTGATCCTGGCCTTGGTCTTGTCCCTGGTCCTGGCCTTGATCCTGACCTTGATCCTGGCCCTGGTCCTCGGCCGGAGGCTGCTGCTGCCCCTGGTCCTGACCCTGGTCCTGACCCTGGTCGTTATGCGTCAGGCTCTTCGCGCTGACGTCGTTCGCGGCCTGGTCGCCCGCGTCGCCCTGCTGTACGGCGCCCCGCTGGTCCTCGTTCCCGTCCAGTGAACGGATCACGGGCCAGTAGTGCGTCGACTGGTCGCCCTTGGCACACGTGGTGCCGGCTGCGGCGAGGGACTCGTCGCTGGACTGGGCGTTGGTGTCCTCGTTGCCCACGTAGTCGTGGACGTGGTGGGCACCGTTCAGAACACCCGGAGCGGCGATCACGTTGTCCGAGTTGAAGTGCTCGTTGCCGTTGGCACCGCACTTCGTCTCGAAACTGCCGCCCGAGTCCTCCTCCTTCGAGGCGTTCGGCTGGACCTGAGTGATGTCGACGAAGTCCTCGGCCTTCGGGCCCTGTTGACCCTGCTGGCCTTCGTCGCCGCCTTCCTGGCCGGCCTGTTCCTGCATCATCTGGCACTGCGCCATGGAGCCCATGTCGGCGGGTTCCTGGGCGCCGGCGTTCTTCAAGTCCTGGCCGATGCTGCGGATCGTTGCCTGGCGCTGCTGGTTCAACTGACCCAGGGCCTCCTCGGAGTTCTGCTCCTTGGAGTGCCACTGCCCGTAGGCCTGGGCGACCTGTTGGTCCAGAGTGGCGAGCTTCTGACCCACGGACTCCTTGGCGCCCTGCGGCACCTGGTCCAGTGCAAGGCTCACATCAGGACAGTCGATCGTGCTCGCAGCAGGGGCGGCGTCACCGTTGCCCGCGAAGGCGCTCACACCGATCGCCGCTGCGCCACCACCACCGACCACCAGCGCTGCGACGATCGCTATCGTTTTGTTCGCCGTGCGCGAGCGTTTGTGGCCTTTTTGTCTCATATTGACTTCACTCCACTCATTCCACGTCGTTCAGCGCCTCGAAATCCACAAGCCCGGTGTGTCCAGGACTGTGAGGTGATCGAGGACAATGGCGTTGGCCCGGGTCGCCAACGACCGCACCATTGAGTTGCGGGTCTGATCGCGTACAAGGCCGGCGAGGCCGTAGACCACGCCGTGCGCTTGCCGCAGCCTCTCGACGAGAACCCGGTCGAATGCATTGCCCCCGGCCCGCCCAGTGGTGTCCGGGCGCTTCCGGCCCGGTCCGGGAGGCCGGCTCGGAATGCCGACTGTCAGGGTGTGACCGGCCGTTACGGCCCGTCGGTCCGACTCCGTGTATCCGTCGACGAGATGATCGCCCGCGATCCGCACCGACTTTCGTGTCCCGCGCTCCCGCGCGGACTGGCCCGCGGGCAGCTCCCACAAACCGGCGTTCCGCACTTTGCGTATGAAGTCACGGTCCAGTGCGGTAAGGGGCCCGTGCCGTGTCTGCCAGGTGCCCTTACCGACGTGCTGCCATCCTGAACGGGCCGGCGCGAGGCCGCGGTTGCCGCCGGAGCGCCGGTGCGGCACACATGCCGTCAGCGCCGCGGCGAGACCGGAGGCTGCCGGCACAGTGCCGATCGCCTGCCCGGACCTGATGGCGGAACGCATCCGCCCTCCTCTCCACACACCTTCGAAGTGCGACGGACGCTAATGGTGTGTGTGAGGAAGTGGTCGAGGCTTCGTTCCGACCTGACAAGAACCGGTCCTCCGGCGTACATCACTGCTAGATTACGGAGCCGTATCTGCCGTGTCCCGTCCGCACAACGGCACTCAGCTCGCGTAGAGCTCCTCGATCTCCGCCGCGTACATCCGCGTGATCGCGGCCCTTCTCAGCTTCAGCGACGGCGTCACCAGCCCGTCGGCCACGCTGAATTCCTCCGGCAGGATGCGGAACGATCTGATCGATTCGGCCCTGGAGAAGGCGGAGTTGGCGGCGGCCACGGCACGTCCCACTTCGCGTTCCAGTTCCTCGGACGGCGAGTTGCCGTAACCGGGTCCCGAAGGCCCCCACTGTTCGCGGCCCTTGCGCCACTGTTCGAGGACTTCAGGGTCCAGGGTGACCAGTGCCGCCACGAAGGGACGGTCGTCTCCCACGACGAGCGCCTGCGAGATCAGCGGATGGGCGCGCAGCCGCGTCTCCAGCATCAGCGGTGAGACGCTGCGGCCCGCGCTGGTGATGATGACGTCCTTCTTGCGGCCCGTGATGACGAGATAGCCGTCGTCGAGGAAACCGACGTCCCCCGTGCCGAGCCAGCCGTCGCGCAGCGTCTCCTCGTACTGCACGGGCGCGTGTGCGCCCGGAGCGCCGCCGTGCGGGCCGCCCGGCGGCTCCTGGCCCGGCGGTGCGGCTCTGCGTCCGTCAGGGCGCGGGGAGTCGCCGCGTGCGGCGTGCTCGGCGCGGCCCGTGTAGCCGTTGAAGACCGTCGGACCGTGCACCCACACCTCGCCGTCGCGGGCGATGTGCACGGAGGCGCCGGGCATGGGCCGCCCGACGGTGCCGAATCTCGGTCTGCCCGGGGGCTGCGCGGTGACGGCGCACGTCGTCTCCGTCAGGCCGTAGCAGTCGTAGACGACGATGCCCGCGCCGGCCAGTTCCAGGCCGAGTTCGCGGCTGAGCGTGGAGCCGCCGGAGACGACGTTCCTCGTACGGCCGCCGAGCACGTCCCGCAGCCGCCGGTAGACGAGGCGGTCGTAGACAGCGTGCCGCGCGCGAAGTCCCGTGCTGGGACCCGGGCCGGTGCCGAGCGCCTGGGCCTCCGCCGCCTCCGCGTAGCGCCGGGAGACCTCCATCGCACGCTCGAACATCTCGCCGCGGCCGGCGGTGTGGGCCATCATCCGCGCGGCGGCGTAGAACTTCTCGAAGAAGTAGGGCACCGCGTACAGACACGTCGGCCGGAACGATCTGATCGCGGGCATCAACTCGCGGGCGGAGATGTCCGGTTGGTGTCCCAGCAGATAGCCGCCGCGGATGCACATCACCGTGACCATCAGCCCGTAGACATGGCCGACCGGCAGGAAGGCGAGGACGGACGGCTGTTCGCCCGGCTCGCCCATCAGCCGTCCCCAGCCCGCGAGGATCGTGTCGCACTCGGAGGCCAGGTTGCGGTGCGTGATCACACAGCCGCGGGGGCGGCCGGTGGTGCCCGAGGTGTAGATGACCGCGGCCGTCATCTCCGGCATCACGGCCCAGCGGTGGCGGTGCACGTCGTTGTCGCCGACCGCGGCGCCCTCCTCGGTCAGCCACCGTACGCAGCCCGCGTCGAGCTGCCAGATGTGCCGCAACTGCGGCAGGCCGTCGACGACGGAGCCCACCGTCATCGCGTGGTCCTCGTGCTCGACGACGATGGCGCACGCCTCGGAGTCGGCCAGGACCCAGCGCAACTGCTCGGTGGAGGACGCCGGATAGAGAGGTACGACATGGGCGCCCAGCGACCAGAGGGCGAAGCTGAAGAGCGTCCACTCGTGCCGTGTACGGGTCATCACCGCGACCCGGTCGCCGAAGCCGATGCCCTGGGTCAGCAGGCCCTTGGCGAGTTTGAGTACCTGGGCGGCGAAGGCCGCGGCCGTCGTCTCGCGCCAGGGGCCGCTGCTGCCGTCGGGGCTCTCGCGGCGCGCGATCTGCGGCAGACCCGGTTCGCGGGCGGCGAGTTCGTAGACGGAGTCGGCGAGGCCGCCGGAGCCGAGCGGCTCGACGAGCGGCGGAACGCTGTAGTCACGCACAGCACACCGCCCTCACCCCGTCTGCTTCTGTCACGACGTTCAGTGACTGACCGCGAAAATTACCGCGCTGAGCGGCCGGTTGCCTAGGGAATCGGCGATCTTCCCGTGCGGGGAATCGGGGGAGGGTGTGTGAGGGAAAGGCGCCGCTCACCTGCGCCGGTCGCGCTCCGCGGGGGCGTCTCGGGGTGCCGGGGCCCGCCCCGGCCTGCGTAACCGCCAGTAACCGCACTCCGTGATCCGCGGCCGCCGGTCCCGGGCGGACATGCGGACGCGGGGCGGGTGCGCGCCGCCGCGTGGAGGGTGCGTGAACTCCCGTACGGGCGGGGCGACTTCGGCGCCGGGGTCAGGAACCGCCGCCGGACTCGACGACGCTCCAGCGGCCCACCGCGCGGTACTCCGAGTCGTACAGCTCCTGGCTCGCCCCCGGCTCCAGGGTGCAGTGGTGCAGATTGCCGCCCCAGTACCGCAGGATGCGGCCCACCTCCCGTGCGGCGTCGCCGTCCGACGCCGTCTCGCCCAGGTCCACTTCGAGCAGGAACTTCATCCGCCGCCTCGTCCTCCGAGTCGTCCGCGGCAGTCCGGATCCTCCGAACGTCCGCGCTTTCCGGGACTTCCGGTCTTCGGCGCCCGTGCGTCGCCGTCGTCCGCGGGTTCCATCGTCTCATTGGACTGCTTCTTGAGGCTTTCGGCGATGTACCGCCCGCTCAACTGCCGCTCTGCGCCCGTACGTTCGGTGAAGAAGTCTCAAATCCCGGGGGAGGGAGCGGGGCGGCCGCGGTGCCGTGGGCGCGGACGGCCGGGCGGTCCGCGGGAAACATGGATGCAACGAAGGGTTGACCCATAGATGCAAGAACCCTAGGTTCCGTGACGCGGTTGTTGAATACCGGATCTCGGAATGCGCTGAACTGCCGTTCCGTCGGAGGGTCTACGGGTCAGGAGGCACGGTGCCATGATCGACGCCGCACTGCGCCGGGAGTTCGAAGCGGCACTGGGGGCGGACGCCGTGCTGAGCGATCCGCTCCAACTACGGACCTACGAGTGTGACGGCCTGACCGGTTTCCGTGAAGTCCCCGCCCTGGTCGTCCTGCCCCGCAGCACCGAAGAGGTCGCCGCCGCCGTCTCGCTGTGCGCCCGCGAGGGCCTGCCGTTCGTCGCACGGGGCGCCGGCACCGGCCTGTCCGGGGGAGCGGTGCCGGTGGCGCAAGGGGTGGTCGTCTCCCTTGCGCGGATGCGGCAGGTGCTCGAACTCGACCCGGAGGACCGGCGGATGGTCCTCCAGCCCGGCGTCACCAACGCCGAGATCTCCCGCGTCGCCGCCCCGCACGGCCTCTACTACGCGCCCGACCCCTCCAGCCAGGTCGTGTGCACCATCGGCGGCAACGTCGCGGAGAACTCCGGCGGCGCGCACTGCGTGAAGTACGGGTTCACCGTGCACCACGTGACGGGGCTGCGCGTCGTCCTGCCGGACGGCTCCGTCGCCGACCTCGGCGGGGACGCCCCGGAGAGCCCCGGCCCGGATCTGCGCGGCTTGTTCATCGGATCCGAGGGCACGCTCGGCATCGCCACCGAGATCACCGTGCGGCTGCTGCGCGTACCGGAGACCGTGCGCACCCTCGTCGCGGACTTCCCGACGGTGGAGGCGGCGGGGGAGGCCGTCAGCGCGATCATGGCCTCGGGCATCGTGCCCGCCGCCGTGGAGATGCTCGACTCCCTCGCGATCGAGGCCTGCGAGGCGGCGGTTCACGCCGGATACAGCCTGGAGACCACGGCGGCGCTCGTCGTCGAGCTGGACGGCATGGAGCACGAGTGCGACGAGCAGTTCGAGAGGGTCGTCGCGCTGTGCCACGAGAAGGGCACCTCGCATGTACGGATCGCCACGACCGACGCCGAACGCGCCCTGATCTGGAAGGGACGCAAGGCCGCCTTCGCCGCCGTGGGACGCATCAGCCCCGACTACTTCGTGCAGGACGGCGTCGTGCCCCGTACCCGGCTGTCGGAGGCGCTGACCCGTATCGCGGAGATGTCGCGCACCGAAGGGCTGCGCGTGGCCAACGTCTTCCACGCCGGGGACGGGAATCTGCATCCGCTCGTCCTCTTCGACGAGCAGGCGGGGGAGGCCGAGCGCGCGGAGCGGCTGGCGGCCGAGATCGCCGAGATGTGCGTGGAGTTGGGCGGTTCGCTCAGCGGCGAGCACGGCATCGGCCTGGACAAGGCGTGCTCCATGCCGGAGATGTTCGGGGAGACGGACCTGGCCGTGATGCGGCGGCTGCGTACGGCCTTCGACCCGGACGCACTGGCCAACCCCGGGAAGGTGCTGCCCACTCCGCGGCTGTGCGGTGAGGCGCCCGGACGCTACCGGCCGCACCCGCTGGAGGCGGCCGGCGTGATCGAGAGGTGGTGAGACGTGGTGTCCGAGGAGCCCCCGGGGTCGCTGCGCGAGAGCGGGCCGTCCACGCCGGCGCACGGCGGGGCGCCGCACGCGTCCGCGAGTCCGTCGGCCGGCACGCCCGCCGCCGGCACCGGTGAACTCCCCACCCGCGTACGCCCGTCGGGCCTCGCCGAGGCCGCCGACGCCCTCACGGACGCCGCGTCCGCGCGGCGCACCGTGCTCATCGAGGGCGCCGGAACGGCCCTGGAGTGGGGCGCGCCCGTCGCCGCGCCGGACGTGGTGGTGGAGACCTCCGGCCTCGACCGGCTGATCAGCCACGCCCCCGAGGACTGGACGGTCGGCGTGGAGGCCGGCATGCCGCTGACCCGGCTCCAGGAACTGCTGGCCCCCGCCGGACAGTGGCTCCCGGTCGACCCGCCCACGGCGAGCGGCGGCGCCACGCTCGGCGGGCTGCTCGCCTGCGGTGACGCGGGACCGCGGCGGCTGAAGTACGGCGGCGTCGGCGACCTCGTGATCGGTGCGACGCTCGTACTGCCCGACGGCACCGTGGCCCGCAGCGGGGGCGACGTCATCAAGAACGTCGCCGGATACGACCTCGCGAAGCTGATGGCGGGCTCGCTCGGCGCCTTCGGCCTCGTCGCCCGGCTCAATCTGCGCGTCCATCCGCTGCCCGAGGCCACGGTGACGCTCGCCCTGGAGGCGGACGACGCCGCCCGCGCGCTCGACGCGGCCCGTGCCGTGCTGCGTTCGCCGCTGGAGCCCGTCGCCGTCGAGTGGGACGGGCGGCAGGTGCTGATCCGCTTCCAGGGCACCGCGGAGAGCGCCGCCGCACGCGCCCGTCTCGCCCCGGAGATTCCCGGTCTTGCCGCGGCCCGTGCGCTCGACTCGGAGGCCGAACAGGCCGCGTGGCGGCGGCTGTCGGAGCGGACGCGCGGCGAGGACGGCGAGACCGTGCTGCGCGCCGCCACGTCTCCCGCACGGCTGCCCCGACTCGCCGAACGGCTACGGGAGTTGACCGAGGACACCCCGGTCGAGGCGCGGCTGCTGAGCGGACTCGCCCAGGGGCTGCACACCGTGGTGCTGAGCGGCGGCGACGCGGCGCAGCACGCGGCGTGCCTCACCGCGTGGCGCGACGCCGTGTACGAGGCGGGCGGCTCGGCGACGCTGCGGCGGCGCCGGGAGGGCGTGGACGAGGCGGCGGACGCATGGGGGCCCGCACCGTCCGCGCTCGCCGTACTGCGGTCCCTCAAGCGGCAGTTCGATCCCGGCGGCCGGTGTGCGCCCGGCCGCTTCGCGCCCTGGTTCTGACCCACCGGCCGGACCGCAGGGCTCCGGCCACGGCCCCGTCTCTCCTTCTCTCCGCACCCTCTGCACCTCCTAGGGAGCACCGCATGACCACCACGCCGCACGGTGGCACCCCCGAGGGGCCCGTCCCCTCCGGCGGTTCCGGCGGGTTCGACGACCACCGGCCGCCGTCGCCCGAACTCCTCTCCGACTGCGTCCACTGCGGCTTCTGCCTGCCCGCCTGCCCCACGTACACCCTCACCGGCGAGGAGATGAACTCCCCGCGCGGCCGCATCTATCAGATGCAGCTCATCAGTGAGGGCGAGGCACCGCTGACCGCCGCCGCCGTCGGCCACTTCGACAACTGCCTGGGGTGCATGGCGTGTGTGACGGCATGCCCGTCCGGTGTGCAGTACGACCGGCTCATCGAGTCCGTACGGCCGCAGATCGAACGCAACTGGGCCCGCTCCCGCTCCGACCGCGCCTTCCGCGGGCTGATCTTCCGCCTCTTCCCGTATCCGCGGCGGCTGCGTGCGGCCGCCGTGCTCGGAGCCCTCTACCAACGGCTCGGGCTGCGCGCCGCGTTGGGACGTGCGGGGCTGCTGCGGCGGCTGCCGGCGAGGCTGCGCGCCCTGGAGGCGCTGATGCCGGACGTGCCGCTGCGCTCGGCCCTGCGCAGGACACCGGAGCGCAGCGCCGCCCGTACACGGGTGGAGACGGTGGAGGCGGGGGCGGAGG
>NZ_LJGW01000379.1:0-2521 GCF_001751255.1 Streptomyces nanshensis
CACCACGGCGCGCGCCCTGACCGGTGCCCGCGGCCGCCCCGGGTTCTCCCGCCGGCCGGGCCGTGGCGTCCCGGGCCAGCTCTCCGGCCGGCTCTCCCGTCCGCTGCACGGGACGACCGGCGCACTCGATCTGCACCGGCTGCGCGGCGCCCTCGCCCGGTTCGCGGCCGTCCCCTCCGACCGGCTGCTCGCACGTACCGAACTCCCCGCCGCCCAGGCGCTGTCGGCGCGCGGACTGCCCTCGCGCACCGTGGGCTCGGTGGTCCGTCCGCTGCTGTCCGCGCTGCTGTCCGACCCGGCGCTCACCACGTCGAGCCGGGTCGCGGATCTGACGCTGCGCGGGTTCGTACGGGGCGGCTGCGCTCTGCCGGCGGGCGGCCTCGCCGAGGTCCCGGCGCTGCTGGCGGGGGCGCTGCCGGAGGGCACCGTACGGACGGACGTCACCGCCGTCTCCGTCACGACGAACTCCGTCACGACCCGCGACCACGGCACGCTCGCCTGCCGCGCGGTCGTCGTGGCGACCGGCGCCGCGGACGCGGGCGAACTGCTTCCGGGGCTGCGGGTGCCGGACTTCCACCCCATGACGGTCCTGCACCACGCGGTCGACGAGGTGCTGCCGCTCTCGCGCTCGCTGCTCGTCGACGGGGACGCCGCACGCCAGGGCCCCGTCTCGCACTCGTGGGCGGCCTCCGCCGTCGATCCGGACCGGGCACGTCCGGGGCGTGCGGGACTGGTGACCTCGGTGGTGCTGGGCGCCGCCGCGAGCGAGCCGACCGCCGCCCTGGACTCCGCCTCCCGCGCACAGTTGGCCTCGCTGCACGGGGTGCCCGCGGGACGCTGGAGCCTGCTGGCGGCTCATCACGACCCGCGGGCGGTCCCGGCCATGCCGCCGCCGCACGATCTGCGGCGCCCCGTACGGGTGTTGTGCGGGCTGTACGTGTGCGGCGAGCACCGCGACACCAGTACGGCACAGGGCGCGCTCGTCTCGGGGCGGCGGGCCGCGCACGAGGTGCTGCGCGACTTCGGGCTGCCGCTGCCGGAGGGCGACCGCTCGCTCAGCACCGCGGCGTGATCACCCGGCGCCGTTCCCCTCCCCGGTCCCGTTGCCGGTCCCGCTTCCGGTCCCGTCCCCCTTCGCGTCGCCGTCCAGCGAGGTGTCCGAGTCCGTACGGTGCGGCACCGGACGCGGCCGGGGCGCGGTGGCGCCGAGCCTGCCGCTCTGGAAGTCCTCGACGGCCTGGATGATCTCCGCCTTGGTGTTCATCACGAACGGGCCGTACCGGGCGACGGGTTCGCGGATCGGCAGCCCGCCCAGCAGCAGGACCTCCCAGCCGGTGCGGCTGCCGTTGTAGTCCTGGCCGTCGGCCGCGCGCAGGGTCAGCGCCTCGCCGGGCCCGAGCACCGCGAGCTGGCCCTCGGCGAGGGGCCGCTGCTCGGTGCCGACAGTGCCGCGTCCGGCCAGTACGTACACCAGCGCGTTGAAGTCCTCCGGCCAGGGCAGCGCGAGTCGCGCGCCGGGGCTGACGGTGGCGTGGACGTAGGTGATGGGCGTACGCGTCATGCCGGGGCCGCGGTGTCCCGCGAGGTCGCCCGCGATGAGCCGCAGCAGGCTGCCGCCGTCGTCGCCCGCGAGCAGGACCGTCTGCCCGGCGGTGATGTCCTGGTACTGGGCCGGGGTCCACTTCAGCGCCTTGGGCAGGTTGACCCAGAGCTGTACGCCGTGGAAGAGGCCGCCCTTGGCGACGAAGTCCTGCGGCGGCAGCTCGGAGTGGAGCACTCCGGCGCCCGCGGTCATCCACTGGGTGGCGCCCTCGGTGATCAGGCCGCCGCCTCCGGTGGAGTCGTTGTGCTCGAAGGCGCCGTCGAGCATGTACGTCACCGTCTCGAAGCCGCGGTGCGGGTGCCACGGGGCGCCCTTGGCCTCGCCCGGTCCGTACTCGACGGCCCCGAGGTGGTCCAGCAGCAGGAACGGGTCGGCGGCGGCGAGGTCCGTGCCCGGGAACGGCCGCCGCACCTCGAAGCCTTCACCTTCGAGCTGCCGCCGTGCGGTGACGGTACGGGCGACGCCGCGCCAGCGGGTGCCGTCGGCGACGGGCGAGGGGACGCGCGGCAAGGTGAGGATGTCTGCGGTGACGGCGGGCATGGTGACCTCCTGGATGCGGGTGGTGCCGTGCACACCGTGGAATGTAGTTCAGGATTCAATTATTCCCGTGGGATCGAAGCGCGAAGGACCGGATCCAAGTGGGGCCGGACCGGGCCGAGTTGGCTCGGCGTCGGCTCAGCCGTCCGCGGGCCGCCGGGCGCGGTAGCGGGGGCGGGCGCGGAGTTCGACGCCCGGGAGCTGCGGCGCGGGCAGCGCCGGACCCTCGTAACCCGTGACCGCGCCGAAGCGGCCGTCGCCGCCGCCCTCGCGCTCGGCCTCCCATGCGGCGCGGGCCTCGACGATCTCCTCGTGGCTGCGGGCCACGAAGTTCCACCACATCACCAGCGGCTCGTCGAAGGGCACGCCGCCGAGCAGCAT
>NZ_LJGW01000379.1:2575-17526 GCF_001751255.1 Streptomyces nanshensis
GTCAACTCCCGCCGCCCGCGGCCCAGATGGAGCATGGCACCCGGGGCGACGGGGTGGCCGTCGGCGGCCGGGGCGCCGGAGAGCGCCAGCACGGCGTGCTCGAAGCCGGGCTCCAGCGGCAGCCGCAGCGGCCCCGTCCCGTTCAGCGCCACCTCGGCGCCGACGAGCGGCGTACAGGCACGCGCCGGAGAGACGGCACCGGCCAGCTCCCCCATGAGGACGGTGACGGTGCCGGCCGCCTCGCGCACGGCGGGCAGCCCGGCGTGGTGCTCGAAGTGCGCCGGGCCGTCGCGGTCCCGCTCGGGCAGGGCGACCCAGAGCTGCACGCCGTGCAGCACGTCGGGGTGGCCGGGCGGCGACTGCTCGGAGTGCGCGATGCCCGCACCCGCCGTCATCAGATTCAGCTCGCCGGGCCGTACCGTCCGTCTGCTGCCCAGGCTGTCCTGGTGCAGCACCTCGCCCTCCAGCAGCCAGCTCACGGTCTGCAAGCCGGTGTGCGGATGCGGCGGCACCTGCATGCCGGCCTCGCCCGCGATGTGCTCCGGACCGTAGGAGTCGGCGAAGCACCACGCCCCGACCATGCGCCGGTCGCGGTGCGGGAGGCTGCGGCGTACGAGCATCCCGCGGGGCCCGCCGAGCGGGACCTCGCGCGGTTCGAGCAGTTCGGTGTCCGGCTCTCCGGGTACGGGCGGCGGACCGTCGCAGACCGTCCGCTCGACCGGCCGTGTCTCCACGTTGCTCACCCCGCCACGGTAGCCCCGTACGGTCCGTACGCCGCCGGGTCGTCAGGAGGCGGAGGGCCGTCAGGAGGCGGAGGGTGCGGTGACCTCGGCGCGGTGGGCGTCGTCGACGAGGTCGAGGTACTGCTGGTGCCGGCGGATGTACTCGGCGATGTACGGGCACGAGGGCGTCACCCGGTCCCCCGCCGCGCGCACCGCGTCCAGCGCTCCGCGGGCGAGGCGGCCCGCGACTCCCCGCCCCTGGTAGGCGGAGTCGACCTCGGTGTGGGTGAGGATCACGCGCCCGGAGCGGCGCTCGTACGCGGCGAAGCCGGCGGTCTCACCGTCCACCGTCACCACGAAGCGGCTGCGGTCGGGCTGGTCGGTGACGCGGATGTCCTCGGGGCGCTCGTCGCTCATGGTGCTTCCTCTCGGTGGGGACCGGACCTCTCGGGGGCGGACGGTCCGGAGGGGAGAAGTACCCCGGCTCCGGCGCCCCACTCCCCCGCCGGGCCCCGCGTCGGACACCCCGTGACGCACCTCCTGAGAAAATCGAACACCTCTCCCAACTTCCGTTCCGACCAGGGACGTTGAGGGGTCCGTTGTCAGTGCCCGGCGGTATTCTGGGAACCAGAAAGCGACGCTCGTACAGGGCGGTTCACACATCCGCACGCCAACACGTCACACACGCCACGACGTTCACGGAGGTCGCCGATGACCGCAGCCGCAGCCAGCACCCTGACGCCCCCTCTGCCGTTCGCCCTCCCCGCGCCGTCCGACGCCCGGCCGCCCAAGAAGCGGCTCCCGGCCGGACGTCCGCGGGAGTGGTATGTCGCGCACAACCGCCGGCTCAAGGCGATGCGCATAGCCATCGCCCTGCTCGACTCCGGCGTCTACACACCCGGCCAGGCCCGCGACCACACGATCCGCCGCACGGCGGCCCGCATCGGCGTACACCCGCCGTCCAGCACGACGTGCGGACTGGTGCGCTCGCTGCTGCCGTAGGGCGCGTCCGCAGCTTCCCGTCCGGTACGGCCGAAGTCCCCGTCGTGTGCGGGGACTTCGGACCGTGGCGGGAGGGGCGCACCGGATCCGGCGCGGATCGCGGCGGCGCGGAGACGGACGTCAGTCCGTCCCGTTCTCCTGCCGTGTGCGCCAGTCCGCGACGACGTGTTCCACGTCGTACGGCGTGAGGTTCAGCGGCGGGCCGGACGGCGGGCGGCGCAGGGCCTCGCGGATCTTGTCGTTGATCCCCTCCACGATCTGCCGTACCTCCCGCTCGGAGCGCGCCGCGGCGGCGGCCTTCAGCGCCTCCTCGGCCTCCTTGCGCAGCGCGAGGGTGGGCGGCAGATGGGACAGACCCTCGTCCCGCATCTTCCGCTTCAGCCACCAGTTCTCGTCGTACGGGGCGTTCGCGTCGCGCAGGGGCTTGCCCGCGCCCGGGAGGTCCGCGAAGGCGCCGCGCTCCTCCGCCTCGCGGATCTGTCTGTCGACCCAGGACTCGAAGTCGAGGCCCGGCGGCTTGCGTTCGGTCATGGGGTCGATTGTCCCGCGCCGCGAGCGGAGACGACAGGCGGCGCCGGGCGGTCGGCGGTACCCCCGCGGAGGCCGCCCGGTCTCCCGGCCCCTCCGGAATTTCCGGAACTTCTTCCGCCGGAATCCCGCACGCCGTAACCGACGTCACAGGGACGGCGGCACTGCCGGTTCCCGGTCTCCGCGGCGCGATCAACGGCCGATCTCCATGCCGGGGCGGGCCGGGATGAAGGATTCCGGCATTGACGCTCTTCGAGCGGCCCGCCTACCGTCCGGCCCATGACCCCACGAGCGAGCGCCGACATGATCGATGCGCTGGATCGCCGCATCATCGCGGCGCTCCAGCTCAACGGTCGCGCTCCCTGGGCCGGGATCGCGCGCTGGGCGGGGACGAGCGAATCCACCGCGCAGCGCCGCTTCAACGCCCTGCGCGAGCGCCGGCTGCTGCATGTCGTCGGCGCGGTCGAGCTGGACCGCACGGGCAGCGGCTGCTCGATGCTCGTACGGGTACAGGCACGTCCCGGCAAGGGGCTGGAGCTCGCGGAGCTGCTGGCCGTGTGCCCGGACGTCCGCTTTCTGGCGCTGGTCACGGGTACTGCCGACCTGATCGTCGACTTCGTCGCCCGCGACAACGAGGAGCTGCTGCGGCTGCTCTACACCGATCTGCCCGGCGCCCACCTCATCGCGGGCACGGAGCATGTCGCGGTGATCCGCACCTTCTCCTCGGCGGCGCTGTGGGACACGGGTCTGCTGCCCGAGGAGGCCGTGGCCGATCTGCGTCCCGCGCAGCAGCGCTCGTGCGAGCGGGGCGACTGGGACAAGCCGCCGCAGCCGCTCACCGCACTCGAACGTGCCGTCGTCGGCGAACTCGCGACGGACGGAAGACTTCCGGTCACCACCATCGCCCGGAACCTCGACCGCAGCGAATCCAGCGTCGCCCGCGCGCTGGACCGGATGATCGCCCGCGGCAGCCTGCACTTCCGCACCCTCGCGGAGCCCGCACTGCTCGGGTACGAGGCCGAGTTCATGCTCTGGCTCTCCATCGATCCCGGATGTCTGGAGGCGGCCGGACGGCAGCTCGCCAAGCATCCGGGGACGAAGTTCCTCGCGGCGGCCACCGGCAGATTCAATCTGGTCGGCCACATGGTGCTGCCGCGCCGTACCGATCTCTTCCGCTACACCGACGAGGTCATCGGCGCGCTGCCGGGCCTCAACGCCTCGGACGTCACGCTCCATCTCGTCACGCTCAAGGGCGCCTGGACGCGCATGGACCAGTTCGACGCCTAGCCGGCGAACCGGCCGCCCCTGCCCGTCACTTGCCCCTTCCTGCCTGTTCCTTCCTGTTCCGTTTTCTGCCTGTTCCTTCCTCTGTCTGTCTCTGCCTGTCTCTCCGTCCTCTCCGTCGCCGCGGATCCGCACGCCCCACCCCCGTGCGCCCGCTCGCCCCGAACCCCCCGGCATCTCCCGCTCCCCGAACCCCGACTCCTCTGCGAGGCACCATGTCCGCCGACGATTCCCAGACCGCCCCGCCCGCGTCCGCCGCGTCCCCGTCCGCGGCGGCTCCGTCCAGCGCCGTCCCCTCGTGGCAGTGGCCCGAGTCCGTCTGGCGCGGTCATGTCGAGGCCGTACGGGCGGGACGCGGCCTGCTGCCGGAGCGCTGGCCCGGCGGTGCGCGGGCCGCGGTGGCGCTGTCCTTCGACTCCGACCACGAGACGATCCCGCTGCGCGACGGCGAGACCAGTCCGGGCCTGCTCGCCCAGGGCGAGTACGGCGCACGCAAGGGCGCGGTCCGCGTGCTGGAGCTGCTGGAGCGCTACGGCGTGCCCGCGACGTTCTTCATGCCGGCCGTCTCCGCGCTGCTGCACCCCGAGGAGGCACGGCGGTACGTCGACGAGGGCCACGAGGTCGGCGTCCACGGCTGGATCCACGAGCGCAACACCCTGCTCGCGGCCGACGACGAGAAGACCCTGATCCGCCGTGCGCTGGAGACCCTCGCCGATCTCACCGGGCGCACGCCGACCGGAATCCGCACGCCCTCCTGGGACTTCTCCGGCTCCACGCTGGAGACCGTCCTCGAACTCGGCTTCCTCTACGACTCGTCGCTGATGGCCGACGACGAGCCGTACGAGGTGGTGGCCGAGGGCCGTCCGACCGGCCTGGTCGAGATCCCCGTCGACTGGATCCGCGACGACGCCCCGTACTTCACGATGGACCGCTACGGCGCGCTGCGTCCCTATACCCGCCCCCGTGACGTGCTGGAGATCTGGAAGGACGAGTTCGACGCGGCCTACCGCGACGGCGGCGTCTTCCAGCTCACCCTGCATCCGCACGTCATCGGGCACCGCTCCCGGCTGGTGGTTCTGCGCGAACTGCTGGACCACATCGCCGGGCACCGCGACGTGTGGTTCACCACCCACGACCGGCTCGCGGCCACCGCGCGCGAACAACTCGCCCACCCCGCGCCGTCCGAAGCCGGCGCGCCCACCACGCCCAGCACGGCCAATCCGCCCACCGCATCTGCCCCTTCGACGGAGCGCCCCTCATGAGCACCGGCACCTCTTCGCCCTCATCGCCCTCGTCCCCTTCTCCCGGTTCCTCCGCCGTCCCCGCGGGACACCTGACCCGCGCCCAGCGCAAGGCGATCCTGGCGGGCACCATCGGCAACACCGTCGAGTGGGTCGACTGGGCCCTGTACTCGATCTTCGTGAAGGTCATCTCGGAGGTGTTCTTCCCGAAGTCCGAGGGCGCCGTCGCGCTGCTCTCCACGCTCGCGGTCTTCGCCGTGGGCTTCGTCGTACGGCCCGTGGGCGCCGCCGTGCTCGGCGCGTACGCCGACCGCTTCGGCCGCAAGAAGGGCCTCACGCTCACCGTCGGGCTGATGGCCGGCGCCTCCTTCGTCATCGCCCTGACCCCGGGCTACGAGACGATCGGGATCGCCGCGCCCGCCGTGCTGCTGGTCGCGCGGCTGCTCCAAGGGTTCTCCGCGGGCGGGGAGTTCGGCTCGTCCTCGGCGTTCCTCGTGGAGTCGGCCGCGGCCGGACGGCGTGCGTTCGCCGGGTCGTGGCAGCAGGTCTCCGTCGGCGCGGGCACGCTCATCGCCTCGCTGATGGGCACCGTCCTCACCTCCACGCTCAGCGACGACGCCCTGCACGCGTGGGGCTGGCGCGCGGCGTTCGTCGTGGGCGGACTGCTCGGCCTGGTCGGGCTGTGGCTGCGCGTCTCCGTCGAGGACACCGAGTCCTTCGCCGAGTGCGCCAAGAGCGGGCGTACGCGGGGCAATCCGCTCACCGCGATGTTCCGCGAGCACCCGGGTGCGGCGCTGCGCGTCGTCGGCATCACCGTCGCCGGCACGCTCACCTACTACGTGTGGATCACCTACCTGCCCACGTACGCGAACCTGGCGACCGGCATATCCATGGGCAAGGCGCTGCTCTCGCAGACGATCTGTCTGGCGATCTTCATCGCGCTGCTGCCGTTCGTCGGCAGGCTCTCGGACCGGGTGGGCCGCAAGCCGACGATGGCCGCCTTCGCCGGAGGCTTCGTCGTACTGTCCTGGCCGCTGCTGCATCTGCTGAGCGACAGCTTCCTCAGCCTCTTCCTCGTCCAGCTCACGGGCATGCTGCTGATCCTCGGCTACTCGGCGAACTGCGCCGTGATCATGGCCGAGCAGTTCCCGCCGGAGGTGCGGGCCACCGGCATCGCGCTCCCGTACGCGCTGGCCGTCGCCCTCTTCGGCGGTACGGCGCCCTACGTCACGACCTGGCTCAACGACGCCGGTCACGGCGGAATGGTGTGGCTGTACGTCTCGGGCGCGGCGCTGATCTCGCTCGTGGTCTATCTGACGATGCCCGAGACGAAGAGCAAGGAGCTCGACTGATGGCGCCGGGGCGCAGGCATGTGGTGGTGACGGGCGCGGCCGGGGGCATCGGACGGGCCGTCGCCGTGGCCTTCGCCGCCCAGCCGGACACCGTGCTGACGCTCGTGGACGTCGACCCCGCCGGGCTGGAGTCGGCCGGGCGGGAGCTGAACTCCCGTACGGTACGGGCGGATCTGACGGAGCCCGGCGCTCCGGGCGCGGCGGTGGCCCGCGCATGGGAGGCGGGCGGCGGCGAGGCGCAGGGCGCCGGAGGCGGCGAGGGACAGAGCGCCGGAGGCGGCGGGGGGCACAGCGCCGGGGGCGGCGACGCGTCCGGCATCGACGTCCTCGTCAACGCGGCGGGCGTCTACCCCTCCCTGGACATGATCGACGTGACGGACGACGGATCCGGAACGCCCGGCGTGGAGTTGTGGGACCGGATCTTCGCCCTCAACTCCCGTGCCCCCGCGCTCGCGACGGCCGCGCTCGCCCGCCGTGCGGTGGCCGCGGGGCGTACGGCCTCGGTGGTCAACATCTCCTCCGGGGCGGCGCTGCGGGCCCGTCCGGGCGGCGGACCGTACGCCGCGTCCAAGGCGGCGCTGGAGATGGCGACGCGGGCGGCGGCCCTCGAACTCGGACCGCACGGCATCCGCGTCAACGCCGTCAGCCCCGGCTTCGTGGCGGTCGGCAGCGACTGCAACCCGGTCGCCCCCGAGTACGCGGCGGCCGTCTCCGCCAACCCCCTCGGGCGGCCCGGTACTCCGGAGGACGTCGCCCGCGCGGTGTGCTGGATCGCGGGCGAGGACGCCGCGTGGATCACCGGCGAGATCCTCCGCGTCGACGGAGGGTCGGGCACCGGCGCCGGGCATCTGCCGCGTCTGTGGCCGCCCCGCACCACCGCCCGGCACGAGGACGAAGAGCACGAGAAGAGCGCAGAGAGCGCAGAGAGCGCAGAGAACGAAGCGGAAGGAAGCACCGTATGAGCGGCGCTGCGTACACCGTCGTCGGCGGCGGCGCCATCGGCGGCACCCTGGCCCATGCCCTCGCCCGCGCGGGCCACCCCGTCACCGTCGTCGACACCGACGCGGAGCATGTCGCGGCGATCCGCGAGCACGGGCTGACGGTGGACCACGGGGGCGGACGCTTCGCGGCGGCGCGGGTGTCCGCCGTGACGCCCGAGGAGTTCGACGCCCTGCACCCCGCGGACGACGGCAACGGGACCGGCGGCGGAAACGGGAACGCGGGCGGAAACGGGAACGGGGGCGCCGGGCGCCTCTCCCGCGTACTGCTCGCCGTCAAGGCGCAGGCCACCGAGCCCGCGGTCCGCTGGATCGCGCGGAGGCTCGCGCCCGACGGCTATGTCGTCTCCGTACAGAACGGCTTCAACGAGGCGCTCGTCGCGGAGCACGTCGGTCCGGAGCGCACCGTCGCCGCGTTCGTCAACATCTTCGCGGACGTGACCGGTCCGGGTGTCATACGGGACGGCGGCCCGGGCGCCTTCGTCGTCGGCGAGCCGGGCGGCGCCCCGGTCTCCGAACGCGTACGGCGTCTCGTCGCGGACCTCCAGGCATGGGGCCCGGCCCGCGCCAGCGACAACGTCGAGGGCCATCTGTGGGCCAAGGCCGGCTTCGGCGCCATGCTCGCCGCGACCGCCCTCGCGGACGACGCGATGGCCGACCTGGTCGACCGTCACCGCACGGCGATGTACGCGCTCGTGGGCGAGGTGTTCGCGGTGGCCGGGGAGCTCGGCGTACGGCTGGAGCCCTTCGACGCCTTCGAGGCGCTCGCCTTCCAGGAGGGCGCCCCCGAGGCCGTACGCCGGGCCGCCACCGACCGGCTCACGGCATGGCTGCGCACCCAGCCGAAGGACCGCAGCGGCATCTGGCGCGACATCGCCGTGCGCCGCCGTCCCGTCGAGGTGACCACGCACTACGCGAGCGTCTTCGAGGAGGCGGAACGGGCCGGCATCCCGACGCCGGTGCTGCGCGCGGTCATCGGCGGACTGCGGGAGCTGGAGCAGGACCCGGCGGGGATGTCGGAGTCCCGCCTGGACGAACTGGACCGCCTCGCCGCGGACTTGGCCGCCCCCGGCGCGCCCGCGGACCGCCCGCGGGACGGCGTGCCGACGCCCCGCGAGGAGTCCGCTCCGTCTTCGGGCGCGACTTTGGACCCCTCTCCGGAGACCTCTTCCGGGCCCTGCCCGTCCCCCGGCGGCCTGCCCCCGGGCGTACGGCTCAGCGGCGAGGAGGCCCGTTCCGTACGCGCGTGGCTGGAGCGCCACCGCGAGGAGATGGCCGGCGACCTCGCCGAGTACACCGCGCGGGGAAGCTCCAGCGACGATCCGGCCGCGCTGGAGGACTGCCTCGCGTGGCTGCGCGGCTGGCTGGACGAGGCGCTCGGGGCGCCAGGCGGTACGACGGGCATCACCGAGGAGCTGCTGGAACGGCAGGGCGCGGGCGATGTGCTCGTACGCCGGTACCCGGCCTCGAACCCCGCGGCGGACGGCGACGCACGCGACCCGGACGGCACCGGCCCACGGCCCGTGCTGCTGCTCGCCCACTACGACACCGTCTGGCCCACCGGGACCCTGGAGGAGTGGCCCTTCCGGCGCGAGGGCGACCGGATCTCCGGGCCCGGCGTCTTCGACATGAAGGCCGGTCTGGTGCAGGCGGTGTGGGCGCTGCGCGCGCTCGACGCGCTCGGACTGCCGCGCCCCGCCTGCACGTTGCTGCTCAACGGCGACGAGGAGACCGGCAGCCTCGCCTCCAGCGACGCGATCGTCGCGGAGGCGTCCGGTTCGCGTGCCGCGCTCGTCTTCGAGGCCGCGGCCGACGGCGCGGTCAAGACGGCCCGCAAGGGCGTCGGCCTCTTCCGGCTGACCGTGCGGGGCGTCGAGGCGCACGCGGGACTCGATCCGACGGCCGGTGCCAGCGCCGTCCAGGAGGCCGCGCACCAGGTGCTGCGCCTGGGCGCGCTGAGCGATCCGGCGGCGGGCACCACCGTCAACGTCGGTGTCCTGCACGGCGGTACGCGCAGCAACGTCACCGCGGGCCAGGCCGTCGCCGACCTCGACGTACGGGTGGCCTCCACCGCCGAGCGGAAGCGGATCGAGGCGGCGCTCTCGGCCCTCTCACCCGTCGATCCCCGTACGCAGGTCGCGGTCACCGGCGACTGGAACCGGCCCGTCTTCGAACGCACCCCGGAGGTGGGCCGCCTCTACGAACTGGCCCGCGCGTGCGCCGAACCGCTCGGCCTCGATCTGCGGGAGACCTCTGTGGGCGGCGCGAGCGACGGCAACTTCGTGCTCGCGGCGGGCGTCCCCGTGCTCGACGGCCTGGGCGCGGTCGGCGCGGGAGCGCACGCGCGCAGCGAGCACACCTCGGCGTCCGGGATGACGGAGCGGGCCGCGCTGGCGGCGGGCGTGCTGGCGGCGTTCGCGGACGGACGGCCCCCGGGGGCGGCCGGGACGATTCGGTGACCGTCGGTCAACCTGCTGCGACGGCAGTAGAGTTGGCCGCGGGGGCCGGTACGAGCCGCTGCGTCCCGGACCAGGGAGGGGATGAGTTTTGAGCAGTCTCAGCAAGGGTCTCGACAAGGTCGAGGTGACGCTCAAATGGGACCCGAGTCCCATGGGCGCGCCCACGCACGACCTGGATCTCGTGGCCGCCACGTACACCGGCGCCGACCCGTACGGCGATCCCGCCTATCTCGTCCACTTCGACAGCCGCTCGCCGGACGGCACGATCACGCTGAACCGTGACAGCCGCGACGGTCAGGGCTTCGGCCCGGACGAGGCGATGACGCTGGAGCTGGAGCGTCTCTCACCGGACTACGTACGCGTCGTGGTGGGCGTGGCCATCCAGCAGGGCGGCGGGCGCATCACCTTCGGCGACGTCGCCAGCACGCTGGTGGAGCTCGCCGAGGGCTACGACAAGCTGGCCGAGGACGACTTCGCGGGCGTGGCGGGCGCGACCGCGGCGACCGTTGCGGAGTTCGTCCGTACGGAGGCCGGGGCGTGGGAGCTGCGCGAGGGGGTCACCGGTTTCGACACCGAGCCGGAGTTCTTCGCGCAGGAGATGGGCCGCAGGCAGTCCTGACCGGCCCGCCCGGCGGCGGTCCGACGCACAGCCCGGCCGGTGCTGTGCCAAGGCCCGCCCCGTGGGCCAGACTTGCGGAATGAGCGATTCCCAGGGGTCTTCCGGCAGTGCGACGACCGGCCGGACCTCCTGGACGAGCCTCCCGGCACCGCTGCGCCGCTTCCTCCGTACGGAGACGGGCAGCGCGGCGGTGCTGCTGGCCGCGACGCTCGCCGCACTGATCTGGGCGAACGTCGACCCCGGTTCGTACGAGCGGCTGTGGTCGACGCGGCTGTACGTCGGCGCCGGGGACGGCCGCATCTCGCTGGACCTGCACGACTGGGTCAACAGCGGGCTCATGACGTTCTTCTTCTTCGTCGTCGGCCTGGAGGCGCGGCGCGAGTTCGACATGGGCGATCTGCGGGAGCGGCGCCGGGTGGCCCTCCCGGCCCTCGCGGGAGTCGGCGGCATGCTCGTGCCCGTCGGCGTCTATCTCGCGCTGAACGCCGGGGAGCCCTCCGTGCGCGGCTGGGGTACGGCGATGTCGACCGACACCGCCTTCGCGCTCGGCATGCTCGCGCTGGTGGGCCCGCGCTTCCCGCGGCGGCTGCGGGCGTTCATGCTCACCTTCACCGTCGTCGACGACGTCGTCGCGCTCGCCGTGATCGCCCTCGTCTACAGCGAACGCATCGCGCTCGCACCGCTGTTGACGGCGTGCGGGCTGCTCGCCATGGTGCTGCTGGTGCGGTACGCGGGGGTCGCCTCCGGCTTCGTGTACGCGCTGTTCGGCGTCGCCCTGTGGATCGCGCTGCTCAAGTCCGGTGTGGATCCCCTCGTCACGGGTCTGGTGCTGGGGCTGCTGACGTACGCGTACCCGGCGGCGCGCGGCGATCTGGAGCGCGCCAGCGGTCTCTTCCGCCTCTTCCGCGAGCAGCCGACCGGGGAGCTGGCGCGCACCGCACGCGTCGGGCTGGCCGCGGCCATCTCCCCCAACGACCGCCTCATGGACCTCTTCCACCCGTGGACGAGCTATGTGATCGTTCCGCTCTTCGCGCTCGCCAACACCGGCGTGGTGCTCAGCGGGGAGCTGCTGGCGCGCGCCTTCAGCTCGCCGGTGACGCTCGGCATCCTCATCGGTTTCGTCGTGGGCAAGCCCGTCGGCATCGTCGGCGTCTCCTGGCTCGTGACGCGGCTGAGCGGCGGCAGGCTGCGTCCACCGGTCGGCTGGGCCGCGGTCGCCGGCGGCGGCACGATCGCCGGCATCGGCTTCACCGTCTCCCTCCTCATCGCCGGACTCGCCTTCCACGGCGCCCTGTTGGAGGAGGCGAAGATCGGCGTGCTCTGCGCGGCGCTGTGCGCGTCGCTGACGACCTGGGCGCTCTCGCGGGCGACGGCGCTGCTGCCGCACGAGCGGAAGGCCCGCGCCCTGCTGGGCACCTCCGCGCCCCTGACGGATCTGACCGTCGACGTCGACGACGGACGCGACCATGTGCGCGGCCCGGCGGACGCCACCGTCACGCTCGTCGAGTACGGCGACCACGAGTGCCCGTACTGCGCCGACGCGGAGCCGGTGATCCGTGCGCTGCTCGGCGGGCGCGACGACGTACGCCATGTGTGGCGGCATCTGCCGCTGACGGACGTGCATCCCAACGCACAACTGCGGGCCGAGGCGGCCGAAGCGGCCGCCGGGCAGGGCGCGTTCTGGGAGATGCACGACTGGCTGCTGGCCCACCAGGAGGAGACGAGCGTGCCCATGCTGGTCCGTCAGGCCAAGGTGCTGGGTCTGGACACCGAGCGCTTCCGCGAGGATCTGCGGGCCCGTACCGGTGCGGAGCGGATCGCCGCGGACGTCGAGTCCGCCGACGAGAGCGGCGTCTCCGGCACCCCGACGTTCTTCGTCAACGGCCGCCGCCACCACGGCGCGTACGACAGCGCGGCCCTGCACGCGGCGGTGCGCGCGGCCCGGGTGCGGGCCGACCTCGGCGGGTAGCGCGGCGCGTGTTCCGCCGCGGCACGCCGCGAATCCGCCCATACCCTGCGAGAACACCCGATGAAGCACGACGGAACCACGAGCAGGGAGACGACCGGGACATGAAACGCGAAGACCTGCCCGCACCCGAGACGGGCATGCTGCTGACCCACTTCCTCACCGTCCGCGACGTGGCACGCTCACGCGCCTTCTACTCCGACGTCCTCGGCGGCAGGGTCGTCCTGGAGGAGAACCCGTGCATCGTCGCCCTCGCCAACGGCTGGATCATCATGAACCCCGGCGGCGGCCCCACCCCGGACAAGCCGGGCATCGAACTGCGTCCGCCGGAGGCACCCGACACCGCCACGAGCTTTCTCAACATCCGCGTGGCCGACATCCAGTCCTGCTACCGCGACTGGAGCGCCAAGGGCGCGGAGTTCCTCACCCCGCCGATCGACCGCAAGGCCGAAGTGCGGTGCTACGTACGGGATCCCGACGGCTATCTCATCGAGGTGGGCCAGGCGACGGGCATGCTGGAGGGCGTCTTCGCGGACCCGCCCGCGGGAAGCGGCGCGGCGCCCGCCTGACGCCCGTACTCCGGTAACTGCTGGACTCCGGTAACTGCTGGACCCCACCGACGGCCGGGACCCGCTGACCGCCGCCCGCCACCTCTCCGGTGACGGGCCGTCAGCGTCCCGGCCGTCTCATGTCCGCTTCATGTCCGCTCCCCGGCCCCGTCTTCAGGTCCGCTCCCCGGCCCCGTCGAGGGCGAGGCCCGCCCGGAGGTTCCAGCGGCCCGCGCGCCCGCTGAGCCGTACGGCCGTCAGCGGTGCGACGTCCACCCGCCACAGTCCCGTCTCGGGAGCGCCCAGCGCATGCACCACCGCGGCCCGTACGACGTCGGGCTCCGCGACGGCCACGACCCGCCCGTAGACCGAGGCCGCCTCCGTGAGCCACTCCGCCGTCCGCGCGCAGAGCCGTACGAGCGTCTCACCGCCGTGCGGCGCGGTGGACGGATCCGCCAACCACCGTGCGACGCCCTCCGGTTCGGCCTCGCTCACCTCCGTCAGCGTCCTGCCGCGCCAGCGGCCCATGCCGCAGCCGGCCAGCCGTGCGTCGGCGAACGCGGCGGCGTCGCGCAGGCCCAGTTCACCGGCGGTCCGCACACAGCGCGCCGACGGTGCGACGGCCACCCGGGCCGCGCCCTCCAGCAGCGCTCCGGCCGCCGCCCGCGCCGCGCGTGCCTCCCGTACCCCGGCGGCGCTCAACTCGCTCCCGTCGTCGAAGCGGAAGCTCTCGGACGCCTCGCTGCGGGCGGGCGAGATCAACGTCACTCGCGTGGTCATCGGCACTCTCCTGGCGCCTCAACTGGCGCTTCACATACGGGAGTCGGGCGGGCGCTTCCACGATGCCCGGGTTGTGCGGCCTTGGCCGGAGTGGTGGAACCGGGGTACCTTCCGGTCGTATCGATCGACGACGGCAGGGCGGAAGCCGGTGGGATTCCGGCGCGGTCGCGCCACTGTATGCCCCCTACGGTCCGCTGCCGTGTGCAGCGTACGGGCAGGGGCGAGCCAGACCCGCGAGCCGTCACGAGCTCCACCGACAGGGACGCGAGTTCCCGACAGGAGGTCCTGCCATGGCACAGTCCATAGCTCCGCCCAGCTCCGCCGCTCCCGCCTCCGGCGCAGCCGTTCCCGCGCTTCCGCTCAAGACGATCCTTCCGTGGGCGTTCTTCTTCGGTCTGCTGATGCTCGTCCTGCTGTACTTCGTCGGCGCCGAGCAGGGGGCGACGTCCCTCTTCTCCGGCACGGACGTCCACGAGTGGGTCCACGACGGACGCCACCTCCTCGGCTTCCCCTGCCACTGAGCGGGGGCGCACGATGAACTCCGCCACAGTGAGGACCCTCCTGGTGCGCGGCATGCTGGCCGGTGTCGTGGCCGGCCTGTTCGCCCTGGTGACGGCCTCGTTCCTGGGTGAGCCGCATGTCGACGCGGCCATCGCGTTCGAGGAGGCGCACGCGCACTCCCACGAGGGCGGCGAGGAGGTCGTCAGCCGCGGCATGCAGGCCACGGCGGGCCTCGCGACCGCCGTCCTGGTCTACGGCGTCGCCATCGGCGGCATCGCCTCGCTCGTCTTCAGCTACGCGCTGGGACGTACGGGCCGCTTCGGGCCGCGCGCGACGGCGATGCTGCTGTCGGGCGCCGCGTTCGTGTGCGTGTATCTGGTGCCGTTCCTGAAGTACCCGGCCAACCCGCCGTCCGTGGGCGACCCGGAGAGCCTCGACAAGCGCACGGCGCTGTACTTCCTGATGGTGCTGCTGAGCGTGCTGCTGGCCATCGCGGCGACGATCCTGGGCAGGCGTCTGGCGCCCCGTCTGGGCAACTGGTACGCGACGGTGACGGCGGTCCTCGGCTTCGCCGCCGCCGTCGGCATCGCCTATGCCTTCCTGCCGTCCGTCAGCGAACTCCCGGAGCACTTCCCGGCGTTGCTGCTGTGGCGCTTCCGCGTCTCGACGCTCGCGGTGCAGCTCGTGCTGTGGACGGCCTTCGGGCTGACGTTCGCTCATCTCGCCGAGCGTGCGCTGCGGCCGCGTACGGCACAGGACGGCGAGGTCGGCGAGCACGCGAAGGACACCGAGCAGAACGAGGCGGAGCAGGGAGCGGCGGGATCCTCCGCGGCGCCCGCCGCGAACTGAACGGGCCCCGTCCGCAGGGGACTTGAGCCGGGCTCCGCTCGCTGAACGGCGGGTCCCTTTCCGGTACGAGCCGCTGCCGGGCACCCCGCACCGGGGGTGCCC
>NZ_LJGW01000399.1 GCF_001751255.1 Streptomyces nanshensis
GCACCCGTGAGCGCGAGCGCCGTGAGCGCCGTGAGCGCGGCCGCGGCGACGACGGCGGCGGTACGGGTGGCGCTACGAGCGCCGGTACGGGTGGTGGTCGTACGGGTGCCGGTGGCACGGGTGGTTGTTGTGGCGGAGGTGGCGGTGGTGGCGGCGCGTGCCGCGGATCTGTAGCGCCCGGACAGCTTCATGGATGTGTTCCCCTCGTGGTCGTCCCCCGGAGCCTGCGCGGGCTCGCGCGGCGGCCCAATCATGCTGTGCCGCCTGCCGGTTGACCAGTGCACGGGCGGTGGCGGACGGGCTCCCCGCACACCCCCGCACACCTCTCCACGTCCCTCCCGAGGACTCCGTACCGGACCCTGTCCCCCGCGCGAGCTACGCGCAGGTGTCCACCGCACGGTGACGATTACGGGCCGCCGGATCCATAGCGTTCCGGTCAGCCCGCGGCGCCCTGTCCGCGGACCTGGCGAAGGAGTCCTCATGAGACTGGTCTGGCAGTTCGCGGCCGTGGCGGCCGTCGCCTTCCTCGGCGGCAGGAGCATCGAGGCGGTGAAGGGCGACCCGTGGCCGATGTTCGCGGTCGGCCTCCTGACATGCGTGCTCGCGGTGCCGGTCTACGGATGGGTCGTACGGCGTACCGAGCGCCGCCCGTCCACCGAAGTGGCACGCAAGGGCGCCGGGAGCGCGCTCGTCCGGGGCACGCTGGCGGGTGTCGCGCTGTTCGCCGCGGTCGTCGTGAACATCGCCTTCCTCGGCGGTTACGAGGTCGACGGACTGGGCTCGGCCACGGGCGCCGTGGGCCTCCTCGGCTTCATGGCCGCCGCCGCGGTGACGGAGGAACTCCTCTTCCGCGGCGTCCTGTTCCGCATCGTCGAGGAACGTCTCGGCACCTGGATCGCGCTCGCGCTGACCGGCACGCTGTTCGGCCTGGCCCATCTGCCCAACCCGCACGCCGGGGTGTGGGGCGCCGTCGCCGTCGCGATCGAGGCCGGGGGCATGCTCACCGCCGCGTACGTCGCCACCCGCACCCTGTGGGTCCCGATCGGCCTGCACTTCGGCTGGAACTTCGCCGCCGGCGGGATCTTCAGCACCGAGGTCTCGGGCAACGGCGCCTCCAAGGGCCTGCTGGACTCCACGATGTCGGGCCCGTCGCTGATCACCGGCGGCGAGTTCGGCCCCGAAGGCAGCGTGTACGCAGTGGTGTTCTGCGTGCTGGCCACCGTCGCCTTCCTGTGGCTCGCCCGCCGCCGCGGCAATCTGGTCCCCCGCAGGCGGCGCACCGAGCAGGCCGAACTGTCCGACGCCCGCACTACACTTCCCCGGTGATCGGTCTTCGGCGGCTCCCGGACCTGTGGCGGCGGCTGGACGTCACGGTCCGGGACCTCACGCTCGGACTGCTGATCCTTCTCGCGTCGTATCTGCCGGCGTTCCAGACCCACGGCACCCAGCTCGGCAACCTCCCGGCCCGTCCCTTCGACGCGCTGGCCTTCGCGGCGGTCGCCCTCGAAAGCCTCCCGCTCGCGGTGCGCCGGCGGCTGCCGGTCGTCTCGCTCGCGCTGGTCTCGCTCGGCTTCGCCGTCGACCAACTCCGCGGCTACCACTCGCTCGCGGGCACCGCGCTGCCCATCGCGCTGCTGAGCGTGGGCGCCTATCTGGAACGGCGCCGGCGCGAGACCGCGGTCGCCTTCTCCGCCGCGTACGTACCGCTGGCGGTGGCGCTCCACCAGATCGGTGCGCGGCTCGGTACGGGCGAACCCGTGGTCGAGTTCGTGACGTTCTATCTGGCGCTGGCCCTCGCCTGGGCCGTCGGAGCATGGCTGCGCTCCACGCGGATCGCGGAGGCCGAACGCCGCCGCCGCGTCGCCGAGGACACCCGCGCCGCCGAACGCACCCGTATCGCCCGCGAACTGCACGACGTGGTGACCCACCACGTCACGGCGATGGTCGTACAGGCCGAGGCGGCGCGCTATCTGACCGCCGCCCCGGACCGGCTCGACCAGGCGCTGACCGCCGTCAGCGACACCGGGCGGCGTGCCGTCACCGATCTGCGGCGCCTGCTCGACCTGCTCCAGCCCGACCACGGCACCGACGAACGGACGCCCACCGTGGGCCGGTTCGTCACCCTCGTCGAACAGACCCGCCGGGCCGGGCAGCCGGTGGAGTTCACCGAGGAGGGCGCTCCGGCCGAACCGTCCGGCAGCGCGGGCCTGGTGGCCTACCGGGTGGTGCAGGAGGCGCTGACGAACGCCCTCAAGTACGCGCACGGCAGCCGCACTTCGGTACGGGTGCGCCACGGCGAAAGGGAGATCACCGTGGAGGTCAGCACGGACGGGGCCGGCAGGCGGGCGCCGGACACGGAGACCGGTGCCGGTGCCGGTGCCGGAACCGGGGCCGGGGCCGGGGCCGGGGCCGCGGCGAGGAACGGCTTCCCGGTCGGCAGCGGCCGCGGCCTCGCCGGCCTCCGCGAACGCGTCGACGTCCTGGACGGCGACTTCAGCGCGGGCCGCTCCGCGGGCGGGGACTTCGTCGTACGGGCCCGGATACCCGCCGCCGGGAGCCCCTCGTGACGGCACCGACCCGGGTCCTGATCTGCGACGACCAGGTGCTGATCCGTACGGGACTGGCCACGATCGTCGACGCGCAGCCCGACCTCGAAGTGGCGGGCGAGTGCGGCGACGGCCGGGCCGCGGTCGACCTCGCGGCCCGACTGCGCCCGGACGTCGTGGTGATGGACATCCGCATGCCGGTGCTCGACGGCCTGGAGGCCACCCGCCTGCTGGCCGGCGCGGGCGTGGAACACCCCGTCAAGGTGCTGGTGGTCACCACGTTCAACCTGGACGAGTACGTCTACGAGGCGCTGCGCGCCGGAGCCAGCGGCTTCCTCCTCAAGGACGCACCGCCGGCCCAACTCCTGCACGGCATACGGACGGTGGCCCTGGGCGCGGCCCTGCTCGACCCGGAGGTCACCCGCCGCCTCGTGGGCAAGTACGCGGCCCGCATCCGCCCCGCCGAGGACGCCCCGCGGGACATCCCGCTCACCCCGCGCGAACTGGAGGTCCTCCGCCTCATCGCGGACGGCCTCTCCAACAGCGAGATCGCCGGCGCCCTCCAGATCAGCCAGGAGACGGTGAAGACCTTCGTCTCCCGCATCCTCACGAAGCTCGACCTCCGCGACCGCGTCCAGGCGGTCGTCTACGCCTACCGCCAGGGCCTGGTGACCTGACCCGCGCGAGCTGTACGGGGACGGCGGGGTCCGCGGGGATCCGCGATGCGCCCGGTGCCTGTTAATCGGGCCGTGTCCGTGAGTCCACGGTGGGCGTCCCTTGGTGATGGAACATCTGCCACCTGCCCGGAGCCACCCGCCGCCACAGCGAAGTCCGGTGCGCCCGGCGGCCGTTGTTCTCCGAGGTGTACTTCACCATCACCAGCCCGTCGGCCAGCCGGAACCCACGCATGCGCTCCACGCGGATCGCCTCACCCTCCGGATCGGTATACGCGGCGACGCGTTCCGCGGTCCCTTCGACCCCGAACTCGGCGCCGGAGGCCCCGAACTCATGAAAGTCCGGCGCGAGGAAACCGCCCAACCGCCCGGGATCGGCCCGGCATTCCGGCGTCAAAGTCTCGTACTCCGCAGCGATCACGTCGCTCACCTGCGGATCGTCGCCGCTGCTCCCGGCCACCATCAGGTCAGGCGTCCGAGTCACTGCCGAGCCGATCCGAGCCCGGCCTTCTGCCCCTGCGCCCCGACAGCCGCACCAACTCGCCCGCCGCCTGCGTCGCAAGGGCCACCCCACGCACCCAGCGCGGTCCGCCCCGCGCCGCCCACACCACGCAGACACACCCTCCGACGACGAGCACGAGAACGCCGACCAGCACGAATACGAGCACGCTCATTCCCCTCCCGCCGTAGGGAACCAAGAAGCCCCCGCCGATCAGTCTCGACGAGGGCTTCTCGCTGTTCAACTGCGGTGGCTGGGGCCGGGGTCGAACCGGCGACCTTCCGCTTTTCAGGCCGTGACCGAGATGTACAGGAGCACAGGGTGTCCGACATCAGCGATGTGGCGGAGTCGCTGTTGCCTGCCGTTGTTGGCGTATGAGTTGGCGTACGCCACGGGGATGTCGGCCGGGTTCGTGGCATGGGCCCGAAGTCGCTCAGGGCACGGCCTGAACTTATGCCCGTGGTGGCTGTGGAAGAGGGCCCCACTCGATGTCAACGCCGCTTCTGATCGTGGCACCTTCGAACGAGACCGTGCCCTCTCCGATCGAAGCGTTGCCGAAGCGGACTTCGCCGCCGCTGAGGGTGGCGTTGTTGAAGGAGACCGGACCTCGGAAGTGGCATTGCGAGAAATCGCCGCCGTCGAGGGTCGCGCCAGTGAAGTCGAGGGCGTACGTGGACCAGGCGGTGGTGGCGTCCGGGTGGCGCAGGTGGTCGCGGATGATGCTGATGACGGTCAGGCGTACCTCTCGCTCACCGATCTTGTGTCCTTCTGCAGATGGATCAGGTTGGTAGGGCATGCGTAGGTACGCGCACAAGACGTCTATGCAGACCTGGCGTTGCTCTTCCCAGTCATCGGCTAGGCGGGCGAGCGCGTAGACGCCAGCGAGTCGTACGGCGGCTTGTTCATGGCCGAGCTGTTCGGCGGCGGTGGTGTAGCGATCGGCGAGCTGGCTGGCGTCGGCCCGGTGAGCGTCGCCTTCGGCGAGGAGCTGCTTCCGGTAGGCGTAGATGCCAGCGAGGACGGCACCCATCAGCGTCAGGACGGTCACGGTCGTCTTGATGACATCGTTAATGTCGACCGGCTTTCGCGGCTTCTGGGTACTGGTCGGGTGGGATAGCAGTCCGTACACGTAGTGGAAGACGACGAGGCTCAGAGCAGCGACCACCAGCAGAGCCAGCGGTGCCACGATCCAGACGGACCACAGCTTGGGGGTGTGCCTGCCTCGCGGAGCCTCGCGCTGCTGCCGTAATGAGATCACCACCCAAGAAGCATGACGGTGATCGGTAGCTGCGGGCCAACAGAATCCCAATCCTTGTCGCTGACCAGGACAACGGCGGAGCGCTGTAGAGCACAGTGTGCCGTCAGCGGTGTGTAGATTCGCTGGTGATCTGACGTCCATCAAGCCATCGGCGCGGAGGTTTCCAGACGTTGTTAACACGTCGCAGTAGGTCGCCGACTTGGCGGGCAGGCTGACTGCCGGAGAGAGCCGGCTGTGTGTCATGTGGCGCTGAACTGGGGGAACTTGTGATCGTCCGGCGACACCTGCAAGAGGAAGACGAACTTGCTCAGCACGTCGTGGACAAATTCAACACTCCACTTGATTGGCCCGAGGACGGAGGGCTGAACACCGGGCACGTTGTGAAGATTGCTGCCGCGACAGCCTGCGACGTCGCGTACAACCAGGCCGCTAACGGTCATCTGGTCGACCTTTTCGCTGTGCTCCCGCTGCCGGGTACCTCTGAAGGACGCCAGTTTTGGGCCTCTTTGAAGGACGCGGGTGGTCGAGCCGCCTGGAACATTCACCCTGCCAATGCAGGTGGCCTGTTCTTTAGTTACCTGATCGACGGAAACGAGGCGGGCATTGCCGGTCGCGTGCTCAGCTTCTTGGAAGAGGTCGACGATCAGCAGCGTGACGCCGTGGCCGAAGTGATCGGCTGTGCCCTGGATCACGACCCATTCATCGGGACCGGCCGATATCACGGGAGGCTGTGGCTGCGTGACGCCGAAACCACCGCCTGGCACGTTCTGCTCGCCAGCCGTCGGGCACACGAGACAGAGGAGGACCGGAAGCGATTCCTTGAAGCCTGTAGCAACGCCTGAGCAGAGTTGCAGGAGTGGCTGCACTTTGCCTCAGCCGTTTCGAGGTTACGGCCGCGATGGGGATGCGGCGCGGTGAGTCGCCGGGGCTACTCCGGGAGGCGATCGATTACGAGCGCGGCACGCTCATTGTTGAGCGATCCCTGCAACGGGTCCGCGGGGAACTCCAGTTGGTCCGTCCCAAGACACGCTCCTCCGTCCGCACGGTCCCGCTTGCGCCCCTCGTGGGGCGGGCTCTGATGGAGCACCGCGGAGCGGGAAGCGTAGGAGCGGGCCGCGGCTGGGAGACGAGTGGAAGGAGCACGGCCTCGTCTTCACGTCGCGGGTCGGCACACCGCTGGAGCCGGACAACCTGCGGCGTAGCTGGTATCCGCTCGGGCTCGACGCTCGATTTCTCGACCTACGGCGCTCCTGCATCACGCTGCTGCTCGATCTGCGGTGCCGCCGCACATCGTGCAGCAGATCGCTGGCCACAGCGGGATGGAGATCACAATGCAGGTCTACGCCCACGCCTCGTTGGATGAACAGCGGAAAGCCCTCGGACGTCTGGAAGGCACCTTGCTGTAGCGGATCGCTGCCGTTGGCGTCAGAACTGGCGTCATCCGGCACGAAAAAGCCCCTACCGAGCGATCTCGACAGGGGCTTCTCGTTGTTCAACTGCGGTGGCTGGGGCCGGGGTCGAACCGGCGACCTTCGGCTTTCAGGCGGTGACAGATTTTCAGGCGGTGACAGAGGGCGAAAGGCACTGGTGGCACGGCATCCGGGATGCGGTGCTGTTCTTTGTCGGCTGCTGCCGTTGGCGTACGGGTTGGCGTACACAGCGCTTCGTCGGTCGCGCTTCTCTCCCCCCTACCGCCGTGCTCTGACACACCTTGTGAGCACGCTCGATGTGAAGTGTCAGTCAGGGTCCGAGCGGTGGCTCATGCCGGGGGTGCGGGTGAGTGCAACGCGCACCACTGCGGGTCGGTAGCAGTTCTCGGGTGCGCACCGACGTGAGGTACCTCTGTTGCAATCCAGGGCGGTGGCGCTGACACGCCCGCTGGCGGATGCCCGCACGGCTCAGTTAAGGCCGAGTGATGGGCAGGGCTTGCGTTTGGTCGTGGACAGAAAGTCGACGGAGTAAGCGCGGAGCGACCGCTCAGCATCGTCAAGTGCCCTGATCCGAGCGAGCGTTCGCCATGCAACCGAATCCCGATACAGTTGCGTGAGTATGGAACGTCCGTTCCCGTCGGCGGGCGTATGAGCTATGACGGCCCAGCGGAGGGCCGGGAACGGGGGCAGGGATGTCGGGCTTCCATATCGATCCGGGCGAAATGGCCAAGTTCGCCAAGTCCTTCGAGCAGCGGGCCCAGGAACTCGGGGAAGCACTCGCCAAGTTCAAGCCGAAGACGGACGCTGAGGCCATTCACGACGGCTTCGGCATCATGACCGAGTCCGAAGAGGTCACCTCGGCTTACATCGAGCTGTCGGGGGACATGGAGAAGACTGTCGAGGGGTTGCAGAAGCATCTCGACAAGATCGCCGACGGCATCAAGCAGAATGCGAAGAACACAGAGGCTGCCGACGAGGCGCTCTCCGGCATCTTCAAGGCGAAGTGAGCCGTGGGGGAAGAATCAGCAGCCGAGAAGGTATACGAAGCCGGACTTGAACTGATCAACCCGGGCGGCGACCCAGGCAAGCTCCGTGAGGCTGCCACCGCCTGGAAGGCGATTGGCGCCGCCCTCGACAAGATGGTCACGGACCTCGACCGGGACTGGCGGCGGGTGAAAGGCGCCGGCGCCTGGACCGGTCCTTCCGCGGACGCCTTCGACAAGCACTGGCAAGAGCTGAAGAAGGCCGTCGAGGACACAACTCCGCAGTGCGACAACGCGGCGAAACACCTCAACGACGCCGCCGACAGCATCGAGGACATCAACGATCAGATCCACCAGATCTATCTGGAGATCGGGGTCTCGGTTGGCGTCTCGGTGGCCCTGTCGTTCGTGACCGTGGGCTTCTCGGCGGCGGCCGGTGCCGCACGGGCCGCGCAACTCGCGGCGCGGGCCACGCAGTTGGCCGGACGACTCGGGCAGATCCTGACGCGGATCGCGCAGTCGTTCCGCACCGTCGCTCAGGCGATGCGCGGGCAGCGGTTCATCAAGAACGTGCTGGTGAACTGGGCCAGCAACACGGGCGCAACGGTCATTTCCAAGACCGCCACGGGGCAGGACGTCGACCTGGCGGAAGCAGCTTGGCAGGGCGGTCTTTCCGCGGGAGTGGGCACCGGTCCGGGCCTCGCCGTCACGAAGAAGGTCGGCGGTCTCGCGGGCAATATGGCCGGTGGCGTCGCCGGCAACGTCTCGGGCGGCCTGGCCGTGGACGGGGTCAACTCAGCGCGCGGAGAGGGCCCCGGCCTGGACGGCGCCGGGTGGAACGCCCTCTTCAACGCGGCGGGCGGTGCGGCCGGCGGGGCGGCGGCCCATGGGGCGAACACACAGATGCCCGCCCACAGGGATAGCCCGCACCTCTCCATCGAAGGACCCTTGAACGGGATCAGCTACGGTGCGGCCAACTCGGTGAACGAGGTGGTTCAAGGGAACGCGCAGTACGGGGACGACAAGGACTCCGCGGCTGGGAGTACGGGCGCGCAGCACAAGAGCGCACAGGACAAGATGAGGGACGACTTCGGGTGATCCAACGCGACTGGAGGCTCCGGGCTGCCACGGTGGTGGGATGGCTGGGCGTGCTCGCCTTCGCCGCATGCCTGCTGGTACGGATGGTGGCGCCGTATCCCCGCTGGGACTTGCTGGCCTGCTTGCTGGTGGTGGCCGCCGCTTCCGGGTACTGGGTTGTCCGGGTGCGCGGGGCCGCCGCCAGTGGCGGCGGTGGTGACCGGGTGCGGTACTGGTGGCCGCGGCGGCGGGTTACCGGTGCGTGCATCGCTGTGCTGGTGCTCTCCGTTACGTCCCTGCTGGCCGTTACGTCCGCGGAGTCGGCCACGGAAGAGCTCCTGCGCATCCGTGCGGGCGACCCCACCATCGCTCCCGTCGAAATCGTGGAGGTCCACGACGTCCGGAGGTATGAGGACCAGAGCAAAGTCCGGTTTCGCTCGCACGTCTCTGTCACGCCCGCTGAAGGGGACACAGAGCGCGATGAACAGTCGCGGATGCAGGGCGAGGTGGAGCTGCGGCAGCCCGCCAAGGCAGGTGATCTGGTGTGGGGCCTGTATTCTCCGGACGCCCCACAGCGCGGCGCCATCCTGGGGCCGGAGCGGGACCTGAAGGCGCTCATCCAGGGAGGTCCTTCCACGCTCGGCTATGTCGCGCTGGCCATCATCGGACTGTCCGTACTCGGGTACGCCGCGGTCGGTCTGTTCACCAGGAACTCCCAGCCGCTGGCCGCCTCCTTCCAGGACGCGCGGGACCGCGTCCGGCGCGCCCGCGTGCGGGTGGCCACGGTCACCGCCGGGCGGCATCTGCGGCGCAACTCGAAGGTGAAGGGCGGTTGGGACCGCAGCAGTCCGTGCCCCGCACTGCGCCTCACCTCGGGTGAGGAGACCCAGGACTTCTTCGTGGACCGTTGCCTGGAACCGCAGGTGCTGGCCGCGGAGTTGGTGGGACGGACCGGGCGGTTGTACTGGCAGACCCCCGCCCCGGATCAGGCTGCAGCCTCGGACGAGACCGCCGCCCCGGACGATCCGGCGCGCGTGAGTAGCGCGGTGCTGGTCCTGGACGACCGTCCGGACGACCTCCGCTACGTGTACGGGGAGGTCTCAGGCGGACTCCACGGCCCCGGCCTGACCTCGGAGGCGGCCCCGGAGAGTCCCTACGAGGCAGCCCGGCCCGTGTACGCAGTCGGCCCCTATGCCATCTGGCACCCCGGTAGCTTCCGCCCCGTGACCGCAGGGCTCACCGCGGCTCTCCTCGCCGCCGCGCTGCTCGCTACGGGCGCGGGCGCGGAGACCGGCTACGGCGGCTCCAGGCTGCTGTGGGTGGTCGGTCCGCTCATCTTCGGCGCCCCAATCCTCGGGCTCATGCTCACCGCCCGCCGCGTGACCGTTCGGCTACGAGAGCTGCAACTCAGCACGGGCGGTCTGGAGGCCCAGGACCCTCAAGCCAAGCGTGAGGCAGCAAGCTAGCGCGCGATCCCCCAACGTGAAGGAGCAGCCCTCGAGTTGGGGCCGTCCCTTGCGCGTGTTGGATCAGCCGTTGTCAGCGGCCTACGAGAGGTCAGCCGACCCTGCTGGGCACGTCCGCTCCTCCACTCACGGCCACGCTCTACAACTCCACGCCGTACACCGAGGTTCCTGGCGCAGCTGACCGTGTGGCAGCTGCGGCTGCCTACACCTCATACAACATCAGCAGGGCTTGCCCTGCGCGGCGGCGCCGATGAGATGAGTGCCGCACCGTGACCGTTGTGCGTCGACGGCGGCGTACGCGTTGGCGTACACGTGCAGCAGAAAGGCCCTGACGGATAACCCGTCAGGGCCTTTCTGCTGTTCAACTGCGGTGGCTGGGGCCGGGGTCGAACCGGCGACCTTCCGCTTTTCAGGCGGACGCTCGTACCAACTGAGCTACCCAGCCGCAGCGGTCCTGACGGGATTTGAACCCGCGGCCTCCACCTTGACAGGGTGGCGAGCACTCCAAACTGCTCCACAGGACCAAGCATCGCGCGAGCACAAGTCTCGCACAGTGTGGTGCGTGCCCCCAACGGGATTCGAACCCGTGCTACCGCCTTGAAAGGGCGGCGTCCTGGGCCACTAGACGATGAGGGCTGATGGCCCACCTGGGCGCTTCACTAGCCAGCGCGTCGGGGACGTGAGAAGCATATGGGATAGCCCAGCGTTCGCCAAAACGGTTACGGGGAGCCCGACGTCCCGGGGGACGGGCCCCCGGAGGGCGGGGGCGACGACGGTGTCTTCGTGGACGACGAGGACGACGGGGACGGCGGGGACGGGGAAGGACTCTCGGAGGGCGGGGAGTCCGGCTCGTCTCCGGCGAGGTGGCGGGTGACCTCCGCCGTGGTCAGGCCGAGACCGCCCAGGGTGATCTCGTCCCAGGCCTGGAGTCCCCCGTCGTCCCGGTCCAGATACAGGACGGACGCGGAGACCTTCTGCGGCTTCTCCCCCTCCACCGCGCGCAGTCCGCCGCCGCCCGTGGAGCCCTGGATCATCAGGCGGGTCTTGTGCGGCAGCGTCTCGTGGCTGCGTTCGTGGGTGTGGCCGGCGAGGGCGAGCGGTACGAGGCCGTCGGTCTCCTTCACCAGGACGGGGTTGTGGCCGATGGCGATGTCGACCGGGGTGCCCGCGGAGCGCTGGGCGCGCAGGGCGAGCGCCAGGCGGCGCCCGTCCTTGCGTTCGCGCGGGTCGCCCTGGGGCTTGACGGAGCGGTCCGGGGTGAACTGCGGATCGCCCCAGCCGGCCAGGCGCAGCCCGGCGACATTGCGGGCGACGCCCTCGTCGAGCACGTGGACGTCGCTGCCCTTCTCCTTGGCCAGTTTCTCCACGGCCTTCTGCGTCTCGTCCGAGTCATGGTTGCCGCGCACCCAGACGTACGGGGCGCCCAGGTCGCGTACGGGGTCGAGGAAGCCGTTCTCCGCGCTCGTGCCGTGGTCCATCGTGTCGCCGGTGTCGATGATCACGTCGATGTCGTACTGGTCGACGAGCGACTTGATGATCTGCCACGCGGCCGGGTTGAGGTGGATGTCGGAGACGTGCAGGACGCGGGTCGTGGACGGGTCCGGCTGGTACGCGGGGAGGGTGGAGGTGGCCTCGTAGAGCTTGGTCACGTTGGTGACGAGCCGGGCCAGTTCCCGTTGGTAGACGTCGAAGTCGGCGACGATGCTGCGCGCGTTGCCGACGACCGAGGGCGCGCCGGCCAGCAGCCCCGAGAACTTCGGTTCGAGGACGGACTTGGGGTTCCACGTCGCGTACGCCGTCGTCCCGGAGGCGGCGAGCAGCGCGAGCGCGAGGCCGCTCGCCGCGAGTGCGCGGCGCGGGCGCCGGTAGACGGCGAGGCCGAGCGCCCCCGCTCCGACGACCACGGCGACGGCGGAGCGCAGCGCGAGATCGCCGGCGCCGGCCTGTACGTCGGAGGTGATCTCGCCCTCCAGCCCCTCCAGCCGTTCCGGGTGGTCGACGAGGGCGGAGGCACGTTCCTGGTCGAGTTGGTCGACGTCCACGTCGAGGCGGAGGGGAGCGGCGTGGCTGCGCAACTCCAGGGCGCCCAGGGGCGAGACGTTGACCTTGGTGCCGCCCGTGAGGGAGGGCCGCAGCGCCATCTTGGTGTCCATGGGACCCACGGGGGCGTCGACGCTGCCGACGATCAGCAGGCCCAGCCAGGCGCCCACCAGAGCTGTCGCGGCGAGGCCGAGCGCGCGGACGTACGGGCGCGGGGCGGGCGGGACCGCGAGCGGTGCGGACGGGGCGGCGGCGTCCCGTGCTCCGCGCCGGCGGAGGAGACGCGAGCGACGCAGGGCGGACCGGAGGGACCGGAGGGAGGGGACGGGCGGAAGTTTGCGTACCCATTGCGGCAGAGCGAGCGGTTTACGGGGCTTCCTGGCGTCGCGGGCCATGAGGCCCCCTATGCCCGTCCGGTAGGCGACCTATGCGACGACCTACGGGACGGCCTGTGCGGCGAGAAGTGGGCGACCTGTGCGGCGCACGGAATCCGTGGCCGACAATGGCCGGGTGCTGGAGATGACGCGCGAGGACTTCGAGGAGCTGGTGGCCGAGGCGCTCGACCGTATTCCGCCCGAGCTGACGAGGCTGATGGACAACGTCGCCGTCTTCGTCGAGGACGAGCCCCCGGCCGACGACCCGGATCTGCTCGGCCTCTACGAGGGGACGCCGCTGACCGAGCGGGGCGAGTGGTACGCGGGCGTGCTGCCGGACCGGATCACGGTCTACCGGGGGCCGACGCTGCGCATGGTGGACGGCGAGGACGGCGGTCGCGAGGGCGTCGTCGCAGAGGTGGAGGTGACGGTCGTCCACGAGATCGCCCACCACTTCGGCATCGACGACGAGCGGCTGCACGAGCTGGGGTACGGGTGAGCGCCGGTCACGGGCCGGACGGCGAGCCCGGCCACGGGCATCACCACAGCCACGCGCACAGTTACGCGCACAGCCACGTACACGGGCATCACGGGCCCGAGCAGGGGCCCGTCGACCCCGACGTCGATCTTCACGTACCCGCGCAGCGGGCCGAGGCCGCCGGACGTCACGGGCTGCTGGTCCTCGCCGTCATCGGCGCGGGCGGCGCGCTGGGCGCCGTCGCCCGCTACGCGCTGTCGCTGTGGCTGCCCGCCCGCGGCCCCGCGGGCTTCCCGTGGGGGATCTTCGTGGTCAACGTCTCCGGCTGTGCGCTGATCGGCGTGCTGATGGCCCTCGTCGCCGAGGACGGCCGCGACGCCCGTGCGCCCGCGCTGCTGCGGCCGTTCCTGGGCGTGGGCGTGCTGGGCGGCTTCACGACCTTCTCGACGTACGCGTCCGATGCGCTGGGTCTGCTGCGCGCGGGTCCGCACGCCCCGCACGCCGCCCTGGTCGCCGCGGCCTATCTGGCGGGGACGCTGCTGGCCGCGATCGCCGCGGTGTGGGCGGGCGCCGCGGTCACGCGCGCGCTGCTGGAAGCGCGTGAGGAGCGGGAGGCGCAGGAGGTGCGCGAGCGGTGACGTGGCTGCTGGTGGCGGTGGGCGGGATGCTCGGGGCGCCGCTGCGGTATCTGACGGACCGTGCGGTGCAGGCACGGCACGAATCGGCTTTCCCCTGGGGGACGTTCACCGTCAACATGGCCGGCAGCCTGCTGCTGGGGCTGCTGACGGGGGCGGCCGCCGCGGGGGCCGCCGGTTCGGCGGTGCTGGCGCTGCTGGGGACGGGGCTGTGCGGGGCGCTCACGACGTACTCGACGTTCTCGTACGAGACGCTCCGGCTCGCCGAGAACGGGCGCGCGGCGCTGGCGGCGGCGAACGCGGCCGCGTCGGTACTGGTCGCGCTGGGCGCCTCGGCGGTCGGATTCGCCGTGGCGCGGGGCGTGTTGGGCTGATCCGTCCGGCGCCTCACGGGGCCGGGGCGCGGGCTCGTCCGCCGAATCCCGCGCCGTCGGGCGCTGCCGTGCGCCGTCGCCGGCCCCGCCCCACGTACGTCTCGTCCGTACGAGGGTGCCGTCGCCACCCGACTGCCCTTGCGCGTACGGGAGTTGAGAGTCCGCAGGTCCCGGCGGTACGCCTCCGGGCAGAGCCCTGTACGGGAGCCCGCCCGTCCCGAGGCGCCGACTCCCGTACGGGGCGGGCCAGTTCGCGGAGGGCGGCGCCCGACCGTCCGCGCACCCGCGTACGCTTCCCCGTACGATCCGCCGCAGTGTCGGACGGACCGCAAGTGTGCCGAAGGCCACTCCCGTACCGGCGGACGCCGACGCACCCGGCCGCCCACGCCGCCACCAGCGGCGGGCCGTGCCGTGAGGGTCACGGGAGCTCCGTGGAACTCATTTGCGCCCGCTGCCGCAACGTGCGTATGCTGGTTGATCGTTTGATCCCATTTGCCCGGCGCCTTGCAGAGCGCGCCGCGTGGCGCGTTTCTCACAGCCGTGGCTGACCGCACAGAGGCGGTCTTTTGCGAATTCACGGAGTCTGGGCGCGTGCTGCTGAACTCCGGAAGGTTCGCATTTCGCATGTCTGTTGTCCCGATCGACGCTGTCCTGCCCGAGGACGAGGACACCGTCACCTTCGCCGATCTCGGGCTGGCCGAGCCCGTGGTGCGCAAGCTCGCGCAGAACGGCGTCACCATCCCCTTCCCCATCCAGGCGGCCACCATCCCGGACGCGCTGCAGGGCAAGGACATCCTCGGCCGCGGCCGTACCGGCTCCGGCAAGACCCTCTCCTTCGGGCTGCCGCTGCTCACCCGTCTCCAGGGCGCCCGTACCGAGCGCAAGCGTCCCCGAGGCGTCATCCTCACGCCCACGCGTGAGCTGGCCATGCAGGTCTCGGACGCGCTCCAGCCGTACGGCGACGTGCTCGGGCTCAAGCTGAAGGTCGTCTGCGGCGGTACGTCCATGGCGAACCAGATCACGGCCCTGGAGCGCGGCGTCGACATCCTCGTCGCCACCCCGGGCCGGCTCCGCGACCTGATCGGCCGGGGCTCCTGCTCGCTGGAGAACGTCGAGACCGCGGTCCTCGACGAGGCCGACCAGATGTCCGACCTCGGCTTCATGCCCGAGGTCACCGAGCTGATGGACCAACTGCCCGAGGGCGGGCAACGGATGCTCTTCTCCGCCACGATGGAGAAGGAGATCGACACCCTCGTACGGCGCTACCTGGACGCCCCCGTGGTGCACGAGGTGGACGCGGCGCAGGGCGCGGTCACGACCATGAGCCACCACGTACTGGTGGTCAAGCCGCGCGACAAGGCGCCCCTGACCAGCGCGATCGCCTCCCGCAAGGGCCGCACGATCATCTTCGTGCGCACCCAGCTCGGTGCCGACCGCGTCGCCGAGCAGCTCCGCGAGGGCGGCGTCGGCGCGGAGGCGCTGCACGGCGGGATGACGCAGGGCGCGCGGACGCGGACCATGGCGGACTTCAAGGACGGCAAGGTCAACGTGCTGGTCGCCACCGACGTCGCGGCGCGCGGCATCCACGTCGACAACATCGACCTGGTGCTCAACGTCGACCCGGCCGGCGACCACAAGGACTATCTGCACCGCTCGGGGCGTACGGCCCGAGCGGGGCTCTCCGGCACCGTCGTCTCGCTCGCGCTGCCGCACCAGCGGCGGCAGATCTTCCGGTTGATGGAGGACGCGGGCGTCGACGCCTCGCGGCACATCATCGGACGCGGCGACGTCTTCGACGAGGAAGTGACGCGGATCACCGGTGCGCGTTCGCTGACGGAGGTCCAGGCCGAGTCGTCGGCGAACGCCGCCAAGCAGGCCGAGCGGGAGGCCGCCCGGCTCGCCCGGCAGCTCGAGCGCGCGCAGCAGCGTGCGACCGAACTGCGCGAGGAATCGGAGCGGTTGACGGCGCGCGCGGCGCGTGAACGCGGGGACGACCCGGAGACCGCCGTCGCCGAGGCCGCCGAGACCCTGGCCGCCGAGGTCGAGGTCGAGGTGCAGCGGGAGCTGCGCCGGGAGCAGCGCCGCGAGGAGCGGGAGCAGCGCGACCGCGAGCAGCGGGACCGTGAGCCGCGTGATCAGCGCGACCAGCGGCACCAGCGCCGCGACGGCAACGGCGGTGGCAACGGTAA
>NZ_LJGW01000390.1 GCF_001751255.1 Streptomyces nanshensis
ATACGCCGCGACCGGCGGCCGACCTCTCGCCCACGCCCTGTTCAACCCCTCGCCCCCGCTGCTCCAGCGGGCCGTCGGCGGCGGCATCCGCGCCACGATCCCGCTCCAGGCCGCGCTGGCGGCCCGTTCCGGACGGTATGCGGCCGCCGCCGCGGTGCTGGCCCTGCTCCCGGCCGCCGCACGGCTCTCACGGAAGGTCAGTCCCACATGACCGCCCCCGCCCAGCCCCCCGCCGCGCTCCGCTATGCCTACGGCACCAACGGCCTCGCCGATCTGCGGCTCGACGACGCGCTCGCCCTGCTCGCCGACCTCGGCTACGACGGCGTGGGGCTGACGCTCGACCATATGCACCTCGATCCGCTCGCGCCCGGTCTGGCCCGGCGAACGGCCGCCGTACGCAGGGCACTTGACCGCCACGGCCTGACCGTCACCGTGGAGACCGGCGCCCGCTACGTCCTGGACGTCCGGCGCAAGCACCACCCGACGCTGCTGGACCCGGATCCGCGGGCGCGTGCCGTACGGCTCGGGCTGCTGCGCACCGCGGCGGACGTCGCGGCCGAACTCGGCGCGCACGCCCTGCACTTCTTCAGCGGGGTGCTGCCGGAGGGCGCCGATCCGTACACCGCGTGGCAGCGCCTCGCCGAGGGCACCGGCACGCTGCTCGACGCCGCGCGCCCGTCCGGCGTTCCGCTCGCCGTCGAGCCCGAACCCGGCCATCTCCTGGACGACGTGGCCGCCTTCCACCGGCTGCGCACCGCCCTCGGCGACCCGGACGGGCTGGGCCTCACCCTCGACGTGGGGCACTGCCTGTGTCTGGAGTCCGCCTCGCCGCCCGCGTGCGTACGGGACGCGGCGCCCTGGCTGCGGCATGTGCAGATCGAGGACATGCGCCGCGGCGTCCATGAGCATCTGCCGTTCGGCGAGGGCGAGTTGGACGTACCGCCCGTGCTGGCCGCGCTGCGTGAGGCGCGGTACGGCGGTCTGGTCACCGTCGAGCTGCCGCGCCACTCCCACGCGGGCCCCGGCTGCGCCCGCAACGCGCTGCGCTTCCTCCGGCAGGCCGAGCAGGAGCCCGGCGTATCCGGGCCCGTGCGGGCTGCCCAGCAGACAGGAGCCCCACCGTGCTGAATCCGCCCGCCCCGGACGGCCCCGCCTCCCGTCCCGCCGCCCAACCCGCCCAACAAGCCGAACTCTCCGCGGACATCGAGGACGTACGGGCCCGTACACAGGCGCAGTTGGACGCCGTACGCCGCACCTGGCTCTCCGACGCCCTCGCCGAGGCGGCACGCGCACCACGGCAGGCCGCCTGGGAGCTGTACTTCGCCTCCGCGGGCCGGCACTGCGGACGCACGGCCGCGAGTGACGTCCGCGTTCTGCTGCTGCACGCCGCGGGCGCCGGAGAGGAGACCCTCATCCGGCTCTACCGGCAGGGCACCGCCGCCGAACGGGCCGCCGTCCTGCGGGCGTTGCCCCATCTGCCCACCGGAGCCACGCCCCGTGCGCTGCCGCTGGCCGAGGACGCGCTGCGCGCCAACGACACGACCCTGGTCGCCGCGGCCGTCGGACCGTACGCCGCCGCATGGCTCGATCCGCACGCCTGGCGGCACGCCGTCCTCAAGTGCCTGTTCACCGGCGTGCCCCTGGACGCGGTGTCCGGGCTCGCCCGGCGCGCCCGCGGCGACGCCGAACTCGCCCGCATGCTCCGCGACTTCGCCCGTGAGCGCACCGCCGCGGGCCGCCCCGTACCGGCCGACCTGGACCGCGCCCTGGCGCTGACCGACCCCGACGCCCCGGCGGACCCGCCCGAGGAGAACTGATGCGCATCTTCGACCCGCACATCCATATGACCTCGCGCACCACCGACGACTACGCCGCCATGTACGAGGCAGGCGTACGCGCCCTCGTCGAACCCTCCTTCTGGCTCGGCCAGCCCCGCACCTCGCCCGCGTCCTTCTGCGACTACTTCGACTCGCTGCTGGGCTGGGAGCCCTACCGCGCCGCCCAGCACGGCATCGCCCACCACTGCACCCTCGCCCTCAACCCCAAGGAGGCGGGCGACGAGCGCTGTGTGCCCGTGCTCGACGAACTGCCCCGCTATCTCGTCAAGGACGGCGTCGTCGCGGTCGGCGAGATCGGCTACGACTCCATGACGCCCGCCGAGGACACCGCCCTCGCCGCACAGCTCCAACTCGCCGCCGACCACGGCCTTCCCGCCCTCGTGCACACCCCGCACCGGGACAAGGCCGCGGGCCTGGCCCGCACTCTCGACGTGCTGCGCGAGTCGGAGCTGCCGCCCGAACGCGTCGTGCTGGACCACCTCAACGAGACGACGGTCGCCCGCGCCGCCGACTCCGGCTGCTGGATGGGCTTCTCCATCTACCCCGACACCAAGATGGACGAGCACCGCATGGTGCGGCTGCTGCGTCTGCACGGCACCGACCGCGTCCTGGTCAACTCCGCGGCCGACTGGGGCCGCAGCGACCCCCTCAAGACCCGCGCCGTCGCCGACGCCATGCGCGCCGACGGCTTCACCGAGGACGACGTCGAGACGGTGCTGTGGCACAACCCCGTCGCCTTCTACGGGCAGAGCGGCCGACTGCAACTGGAGACCGGCCCGCCCCCGCCGTCCACGCACGAGGGCAACTCCATTCTGCGCGGCGGGGATTGAGGAGGCGGGCCCGGATGCGCTTCCGACACCCCGACGGCTCCGTCGTCCATCTCGCGTACTGCACCAACGTGCACGCCGCGGAGGATCTCGACGGCGTGATGAGCCAGTTGCGCGAGCACGCGGAGCCCGTACGCCGCCGGCTGCACCGCGACCGCCTCGGCATCGGGCTGTGGCTGGCCCGGGACGCCGTGCGGCGGCTGACCGCTGACCCCTCGGCCGTACGGGCGCTGCGCGCCGAACTCGCCCGCCGCGGACTGGAGGTGGTCACTCTCAACGGCTTCCCCTACCAGGGCTTCGGCGCCCGTCGCGTGAAGCACCGCGTCTACCGTCCCGACTGGACACAGCCCGCCCGGCTGGAGCACACCACCGAACTGGCCCGGCTGCTCACGGCGTTGCTGCCGGACGACGCCGCCGAGGGCACCGTCTCCACCCTGCCGCTCGCCTGGCGCGAGGGCTTCACGCCGGAGCTGCGCCGCACCGCGCTGACGGCCCTCGGCTCGCTCGCCGTACGGCTCGACGCGCTGGAGGAGATGACGGGACGCAGCGTCCGCGTCGGCCTCGAACCCGAGCCGGGCTGCACCGTGGAGACCACCGCCGACGCGCTGGAGGTGCTGGGCGGAGCGGGCGCGCCGCCCGCGCACCGCATCGGCGTGTGCGTCGACACCTGCCATCTGGCGACCCAGTTCGAGGAGCCCGGCAGCGCCCTGGACGCGCTCGCCGCCGCGGGCGTCCCCGTCGTCAAGAGCCAGCTCTCCGCGGCGCTGCACGCCGAACTCCCCGCCGCGGACGGGGTGCTGGCCGCACTCGGCGAGTTCGACGAGCCCCGCTTCCTCCACCAGACCCGCGCCCTGACCGCCGCCGGCGTACGCGGCACCGACGACCTCGGCGAGGCGCTGCGCGCGGACGGCGCCCTGCCCGGCACGGTGCCCTGGCGCTCCCACTTCCACGTACCGCTGCACGCGCCGCCCGCACCGCCGCTGACCTCCACGCTCGACGTCCTGGAGGCGTCCCTGAAACGGCTGGTCGGCGGGCCCGCGCCGCTGACCCGGCACCTGGAGGTGGAGACCTACACCTGGCAGGCGCTGCCGCCCGCGCTGCGCCCCCGTACCCGGGCCCAGCTCGCCGACGGCATCGCCGCGGAGCTGGATGTGGCCCGCGAGATGCTGACCGCCCTCGGTCTGAAGGAGCTGCCATGAACGACTCCGGCGCCGAGCAGACGCCCACACCCGCTCGGCACGGCTCGCCCCGCGCCGCCCCGCAGCCGCTGCTGGTGCTGGACGTCGTGGGCCTCACCCCTCGACTCCTCGCGCACATGCCCCGGTTGACCCGCCTCGCCGAGGAGGGCAGCAGTACGCCGCTGGCCACGGTGCTGCCCGCGGTGACCTGCGCCGCCCAGTCGACGTTCCTCACCGGACTCACCCCGGACGGCCACGGCATCGTCGGCAACGGCTGGTACTTCCGCGAGTTGGGCGAGGTGCTGCTGTGGCGGCAGCACAACGCCCTCGTCTCCGGCGAGAAGCTGTGGGACGCCCTGCGCGCCCGCCACCCCGGCTACACCGTCGCCAACGTCTGCTGGTGGTACGCGATGGGAGCGGACACCGACTGGACGGTCACCCCGCGCCCCGTCTACTACGCCGACGGCCGCAAGGAACCCGACTGCTACACCCGTCCGCCCGAGCTGCACGACGAACTCACCGGCGCCCTGGGCACGTTCCCCCTCTTCCAGTTCTGGGGACCCGGCGCCGGTCTCGCCTCCTCCCGCTGGATCGTCGGCGCGACCCGGCATCTGCTGCGCACCCGCCGGCCCGACCTCGCCCTGTGCTACGTACCGCACCTGGACTACGACCTCCAGCGCTACGGCCCCGACGACCCGCGCTCCCACCGCGCCGCAGCCCAACTGGACGCCGTCCTCGGCCCGTTGCTCGACGACGCACGCGCCGAGGGACGCACCGTCGTCGCGCTCTCCGAGTACGGCATCACGCGCGCCGACCGCCCCGTCGACGTCAACCGGGCGCTGCGCCGCGCAGGACTGCTGGAGGTGCACACGCAGGACGGCATGGAGTATCTCGACCCCACCACCTCGCGGGCCTTCGCCGTCGTCGACCACCAGCTCGCCCACGTCTACGTACGCGACCCGGCCGCCGACCTCGACGCCGTACGCGCCGTGCTCGAACCCCTGGACGGGATCGCCCAACTCCTCGACGAGCAGGGCAAGAAGGCCCACCACCTCGACCATCCGCGCTCCGGCGAACTCGTCGCCGTCGCCGAACCCGGCGCCTGGTTCACGTACTACTACTGGCTCGACGACGCCCGCGCCCCCGACTTCGCCCGGCTCGTCGAGATCCACCGCAAGCCCGGCTACGACCCGGCCGAGCTGTTCATGGACCCCCTGGACCCGTACGTACGGCTGCGCGCGGCCACCGCGCTCGCACGCAAGAAGACCGGCATGCGCTACCGCATGGCGGTCGTGCCCCTCGACCCCTCACCGGTGCGCGGCAGCCACGGACGGCTGCCCGAACACCCCGACGAGGGGCCGGTATTGCTCTGTTCCCGCCCCGGTACGGCGGACGGCCCCGGGCCGTTTCCCGCCACCGACGTCAAGTCCCTGCTCGTCGATCTCGCTCTGGGAGAGCACACATGAGACGCACACCCGCCACCCCGGCACCGGCACCCGACCCCGAACTCTCCGCGCGGCTGCGCCGCCGCGGCTTCCTCGGCGTCGCCGCCGGCGCGGCCGCCGCCTCGCT
>NZ_LJGW01000394.1:0-3528 GCF_001751255.1 Streptomyces nanshensis
CGCACGCCCGCGCGCTCGCCGAGATCGCGGGGGTGCACGAGCGGGAGGGCCGTCCGCAGGAGACGGCGCGGGTGTGCCGGCAGGCGGTCCAGGCTGCGCGCGAGGCGGACGAGCAGGACGGACGGCTGCACGCGGCGCTGCTGTTGAGGCTCGCCGACGCGTGCGAGCGGACCGGCGACGTACGGGCCGCCGGGCTGCACCGGCAGGCCGCCGAAGCCCTGCTGAACTCGCACAACTTGACGGTTCAGGTGGAGTAGACCTAAGAAAGCATAGGGAATCAAGGAAAAATTCCTTGTTTATAAGGCTGGACAGCGCGCGATCCTTCATTAAACTGGCGGAGCCGTGGCCGTCCAGGCGACAACCGGCGTATACCTCACATGTGTTGCATGTGCTGCCGTATCCGGATGTGTGCGCCACGGATGCCTTCCGCACCCACAGGCGCGGGGGCGCCTCCGAAATCACCCGAAGTCAAGGACCGTGATCGACGTGAAGGTCGGCATCCCCCGCGAGGTCAAGAACAACGAGTTCCGTGTGGCCATCACCCCGGCCGGGGCGCACGAACTCGTACGCAACGGACACCGGGTCACGGTGGAGCGCGGAGCCGGAGTCGGCTCCTCCATCCCGGACGAGGAGTACGTCGCGGCAGGAGCGTCCATCCTGGACTCCGCCGACGAGGTCTGGGCCACCGCCGACATGGTGCTCAAGGTCAAGGAGCCGATCGCCGAGGAGTACGGGCGGCTGCGCAAGGACCAGACCCTCTTCACCTATCTCCATCTGGCCGCGTCCAGGGAGTGCACCGAGGCGCTGCTGGAGTCGGGCACGACCGCCATCGCCTACGAGACGGTGGAGACGGGCGGCGGCGCCCTGCCGCTGCTCGCCCCGATGTCCGAGGTCGCCGGCCGGATCGCACCCCAGGTCGGCGCCTACCACCTGATGCGCTCGGCGGGCGGCCGCGGCGTGCTGCCGGGCGGCGTTCCGGGAGTGCCGGCGGGGCGCGCGGTCGTCGTCGGCGGCGGCGTCTCCGGCTGGAACGCCACGCAGATCGCCACGGGGCTCGGCTTCCACGTCACGCTGCTCGACAAGGACGTCAACAAGCTCCGCGAGGCCGACCGGATCTTCGGCACCCGGGTGCGCACCGTCACCTCCAACGCCTACGAGCTCGAACGGGCCGTCCTGGAGGCCGACTTGGTGATCGGCGCGGTGCTGATCACCGGCGCGAAGGCGCCGAAGCTGGTGAGCAACGAACTGGTCTCCCGTATGAAGCCGGGGAGTGTCCTTGTCGACATCGCGATCGACCAGGGCGGCTGCTTCGAGGACTCGCGCCCGACGACGCACGCCGAACCGACCTTCCAGGTGCACGAGTCGGTCTTCTACTGCGTCGCCAACATGCCCGGAGCGGTGCCCAGTACGTCGACGTACGCGCTGACCAACGCCACGCTCCCGTACATCGTGCAGCTCGCCGACCACGGCTGGCGCGAGGCGCTGCGCCGGGACACGACGCTGGCCAAGGGCCTCAACGTCCATGACGGAGAGGTCTTCTACGGTCCGGTCGCCGAGGCGCACGGCATTGCCGGCCGCGAACTCGGCACGCTGCTGGGCTGATCCGGCCGTCAACCGCACAAGTCAACGCCGCCCGGCGGCGGTTGAGCCCTCGTCGGGACGTGTCACCGGATGTCTTCGGCCCCGTGCCGCGGAAGCGGACGCGGGGCCGACGCGCTGGTGAAGACATGCTGTTCACGGGGCCGAAGGGCGCTCAACGGCGGTTCCACGCGGGCGCGTTGGCGTCCGCGGAAGCCTCCGCACCACCCGTCCGGAGGGGCCCCGTGACGCACATTGCCTCTTGACACGGGGGAGTTCGCACCTCGACACATCGTGCCGTCTCCGGTGGATTGTGTTGCTGCGGACGGCCGACACGCCATAGAGTCGCCAATCGTCGGCATGGTGTCACGCTGACCTGTCTAGAAGTTTCCTGGTCACCAAGGAGGTAGGACGACTTGTGAATGAGTCGACATTTACTCCCGGGGGTGGCCAACCAGGAGCACCTGCGCGGGGCCAGAGGTCCTCGGAGTCCGAGGGTGTCGGCTCCGTCGCTGTCCGCACCTTCGCCGCCCGTTACGACGCAGCACCCACCACCACAGCCCACCAGAGCATGGACGGCCGCCAAGTGAACGCCATGGCCGGCAACTCCGCGGGCGACGAGTCCGCCGAGCTCGCCGACTACAGTGACCCGCACCGCATCCCCTACGGCGAGCTGCCCGAAGGGCACTTCTACGATCCGGACGCGGAGTACGAACCCGACCCGGAGTACGCCGCGACGCTCGCGCCCGACGCCGCGCGGCAGCGCCGCGAGCGCATCGGCCCAACGGGCCGCCCCCTTCCGTACTTTCCGATCCCGGGACCGGTCAGCGAACCGGGCCCCGCGAAGATCATCGCGATGTGCAACCAGAAGGGCGGCGTCGGCAAGACGACCTCCGCCATCAATCTGGGTGCCGCGCTCGCTGAGTACGGACGGCGCGTGCTGCTCGTCGACTTCGACCCGCAGGGCGCCCTGTCGGTCGGCCTCGGCGTGAATCCGATGGAGCTCGAACTCACGGTCTACAACCTCCTGATGGAGCGCGGCCTCGCGCCCGACGAGGTGCTGCTGAAGACGGCCGTGGCGGGCATGGACCTGCTGCCGAGCAACATCGACCTGTCCGCGGCGGAAGTTCAGCTCGTGAGCGAGGTCGCGCGCGAGTCCACGCTGCAGCGCGCCCTCCAACCCCTGCAGAACGACTACGACTTCATCGTCATCGACTGCCAGCCCTCGCTCGGCCTGCTCACCGTCAACGCGCTCACCGCGGCGCACAAGGTCATCGTCCCGCTGGAGTGCGAGTTCTTCGCGCTGCGCGGCGTCGCCCTGCTGACGGAGACGATCGAGAAGGTGCAGGAGCGGCTCAACCCGGAGCTGGAGCTCGACGGCATCCTCGCGACGATGTACGACTCCCGCACGGTGCACAGCCGCGAAGTGCTGGCGCGCGTCGTCGAGGCGTTCGACGACAACGTCTACCACACGGTCATCGGGCGTACGGTCCGCTTCCCCGAGACGACCGTCGCCGGTGAGCCCATCACCACGTACGCCTCCAACTCCGTCGGTGCCGCCGCCTACCGCCAGCTCGCCAGGGAGGTGCTCGCCCGGTGCCACGCCGAGTGAGTCTTCCTGCTGCTGACGAACTCTTCCGTACGACCGGGGGCTCGGCGGTCCAGCCGTCGGCCCCCGTGAACCAGAACCACGCCAACGGCGAGGAGCCCTCGGGAAAGACCACCGCCCCCACCACCCGCGTACCGTCGCCCGCCGGCGAACAGGACGCCGCCGCAGCCGCCTCCGGCGATGAGTCGGCCACGTCCGGCGCCGCCGGCGACGGCCACGACGACGACGGCGATACCCCGGCCGCCGACCGTTCCGAGGCGGCCGACGGTCAGAGCGAGCACAGCACGGCGGGCGAGGGCGACGAGTCCGCCGACGGCGGCGCACAGCCCGGCGCCGCGACG
>NZ_LJGW01000394.1:3826-16013 GCF_001751255.1 Streptomyces nanshensis
CCGGAGCCCAGGGGCCGCCAGGCCGCGGCCGGTTCGGTACGGCGCGGCGGCCGCGGCGCCAACCGCCGCCCCAGCGGACGCGAACGGCACGACGAGAAGATCACCGTGTACGTCTCGGCGGAAGAGCTGATGGACCTGGAGCACGCGCGGCTCGTGCTGCGCGGCGAACACGGCCTCGCCGTGGACCGGGGACGCATCGTGCGCGAGGCCGTCGCCGTGGTGCTGGCGGATCTGGAGTCCCGCGGCGACGCGAGCATCCTCGTACGGCGGCTGCGGGGGCGCTGAGGCGACTGTGCGCCACCGTCTCTTGCGAAAGCGCGGGCACATGAGTGAGCCGGACGCCTGCGACCGGCTCCTCCCCAGTACGCTGCCCCGCGATGCCCAGTCCTGACGACCACACCGACGCGACCCCCCGTACCGGCCGCCGCACCCTGGGGCGGGGGCCCGGCGCGGTGCCCTCCGGGGAGGGGCAGCGCGGCCCGGTGGTCGAGCCGGTCAGCAGACTCCTGGAGTGGGACCGGGAGCAGGAGCAGGACCCGGGAGGCCAGGACCGGGGACAAGACCAAGAGCGGGGCCAAGACCAAGACCACGGGCAGGACCAGGAGCGGGAACCGGTACGGGAGTCCGAGCCGGTGCAGCAGCCCGAGCCCGAGCCCGAGCCCGAGCCCGAGGCGGAGTTCGTACGGGAGCCGGAGCCTGAGTCCGAACGGCCGGGCCCGGAACCGGAGTCGGAGGCGGAGGCGGAGGCGGAACCCGACCCGGAACCCGTACGGGAATCCGCACCGGAGCCGGAGGCGGAACAGGTCGCCGAGCCCGTACAGCCGCAGCCGTCCGGAACGGCGTCCGACGTGGCCCTGGACACGGCCCCTGACACGGCACCCGAGGCGACAGCGAAGGCTGGGCCCGGCACCGCATCGGCCGAGACCGAGGAGCAGCCCGACGACGGCCGCTTCAAGGTCGTCCTGGACAACTTCGAGGGCCCCTTCGACCTCCTCCTGCAACTGATCTCCAAGCACAAGCTGGACGTCACCGAGGTCGCGCTCTCCAAGGTCACCGACGAGTTCATGGCCTACATCCACGCCATGGGCCCCGACTGGGACCTCGACCAGACCACCGAATTCCTCGTCGTCGCCGCGACGTTGCTCGATCTGAAGGCCGCGCGTCTGCTGCCCGCCGCCGAGGTCGAGGACGAGGCGGACCTCGCGCTGCTGGAGGCCCGCGACCTGCTCTTCGCGCGACTGCTCCAGTACCGCGCGTACAAGGAGATCGCCGGGATCTTCGCGGACCGCATGGCACAGGAGGCGCACCGCCACCCCCGTACGGTCGGACTGGAGCCGCACCACGCCGAGTTGCTGCCCGAAGTCGCCATCAGCATCGGCCCGGAGGGCTTCGCCCGGCTCGCGGTGAAGGCGATGCGCCCGAAGCCGAAGCCGCAGGTGTACGTCGAGCACATCCACGCGCCGCTGGTGAGCGTGCGCGAACAGGCCGAGGTCGTGGTGTCGTTGCTGCGCGAGCTGGGCGAGGTCAGCTTCCAGCGGCTCACTCGGGACGCCCCGGACACCCTCACCGTCGTCGCGCGCTTCCTCGCCCTGCTGGAGCTCTACCGCGAACGGGCCGTCTCCCTCGAACAGGAGGAGGCGCTGGGGTCGCTCATGATCCGCTGGGACGGTACGGAGAGCACCGAGCCGCTGGTGACGGACGAGTTCGACCAGGAGCCGGGCGAGCGCAGCGAGGAACAGGACGCGAAGAAGGACGGGAAGCAGGACGAGAAGAAGCAGGACGCGAAACAGCAGCCGGAACGGGAGCCGGAACACCCGCAGCCGGAGGCGGAGCAGACTCCGGAGCGCGAATCGGAGCACGGTCCGGAGCAGACACCGGAACCGGAGTCGGACGCAGAGCCGGACTCGGAGCCGGACTCAGAACCTGCCGCGGAGGCCGAGCAGCAGCCGGAGCCGGAAGCGGAGTCCGCGCCCGGGGAGGAGATCCAGGCATGAGCGAGGAGACGTACGAGATCCAGGAGGCGGCGGCGGACGTCCTCCCGGAGCCGGCCCCGAATCCGGACCCGGGCCCGGAGTCTGACGCGGTTCCCTCCGCCGAGGGCGCGGACGCAGACCCGGCGGGGGACGGTTCCGCGGACCCGGACGGCGCCGGGGAGGCCGAGGACGTCGAGGGCGTCGCCGCGCTGGAGCTGAAGCCGGCCCTGGAGGCCGTGCTCATGGTCGTCGACGAGCCGGCCACGGAGGAGCATCTCGCGAAGGTGCTGCAACGCCGCCGCCGTGAGATCGCCGACACCCTGCGGGAGTTGGCCGACGAGTACGACCGGCAGCACCGGGGCTTCGAACTGCGTCTGGTCGCCGAGGGCTGGCGCTTCTACACGCGCGCCGAGTTCTCCGAGGCCGTCGAGAGCTTCGTACTGGACGGGCAGCAGGCACGGCTGACGCAGGCCGCGCTGGAGACGCTCGCCGTGGTCGCCTACCGGCAGCCCGTCAGCCGCTCCCGGGTCTCGGCCGTACGCGGCGTCAACTGCGACGGCGTGATGCGCACGCTGCTGCAGCGGGGGCTGGTCGAGGAGGCGGGCGCGGAACCCGAGACAGGTGCGATCCTGTACACGACGACGCATTACTTCCTGGAGCGGCTGGGCCTTCGCGGCCTGGACGAGCTTCCGGAGCTGGCGCCCTTCCTCCCGGAGGCGGACGCCGTGGAGGGGGACTCCCAGGAAGGCATGCCGTCGTTCGACGTCGACGACAGCGGCGACGAAGTCCACGACAGAACGCAGACGGAACACTGATGCGAAGCAGCGGCAACAGCGGCGGCAACCGGAAGAACAGGAGCGCGGGCGGCAGGCAGTCCCCCCGCGCCGCCGGAGGGGGTACGGGCAGGCAGCAGCGGGCGGGCCGTCCCCGCCCGGAGGAGCGCCGCTACGGCCAGGGCGAGGGCCCCGGCTCGGCGGGCGCTGGCGGAGGCAGGTCCGGCACCTCCCGGAACGCACCGAAGGCGGGCGGCAAGGGCGGCCCCGGCCCCAAGTCCCCCGCCAAGGGCGGCTCCCCGAAGGCGTCAGCCAAGAGCGGTCCGAAGTCCTCGAAGCCCGCGAACAACTCCGCGAAGGGCGGCCCGAAGAGCACGACCGCGCGCGGCGCCGCGGCCCGTAGCGTCGCGGCGAAGAACGCCGCCAAGAGCGGCCCCCGCAAGGTCACGGCCAGCGGCGCCCCCAAGGCCCGCGCCCGTAACGCCTCCGCGCCCGCGCGTCCCCGCGAGTACGAGGCGCAGATCGAGGAGCGCAACCGCGCCCGTCACGCGGGGACCGCCCGCAGCCTCCCCAAGACCTTCGGCGACCAGGACGGCGAGCGCCTCCAGAAGGTGCTGGCCCGTGCGGGCATGGGCTCCCGCCGTGCGTGCGAGGAACTGATCGAGCAGGGCAGGGTCGAGATCAACGGTGCGATCGTCGTCGAGCAGGGCGTTCGCGTCGACGCCGGCAAGGACGAGATCAAGGTCGACGGGCTGACCATCGCCTCGCAGTCGCACGTCTTCTTCGCGCTCAACAAGCCCGCGGGCGTGGTCGCGTCGATGGAGGACCCGGACGGCCGCCAGTGTCTCGGCGACTACGTGCAGAACCGCGAGACCCGCCTCTTCCACGTCGGCCGTCTCGACACCGAGACCGAGGGCCTCATACTCCTCACCAACCACGGCGAGCTGGCCCACCGGCTCACCCATCCCCGCTACGGCGTGCGGAAGACGTATCTCGCCGCGATCCAGGGCCCGTTGCCGCGCGATCTCGGCAAGCGCCTCAAGGACGGCATCCGTCTGGAGGACGGCCACGCACGCGCGGACCACTTCCGCGTCGTGGAGAACACCGGCAAGAACTACCTCGTGGAGGTCTCCCTGCACGAGGGCCGCAAGCACATCGTCCGCCGCATGCTCGCCGAGGCCGGTTTCCCGGTCGAACGGCTCGTGCGGACCCGCTTCGGGCCCATCGCGCTGGGCGACCAGAAGTCGGGCTGGCTGCGGCGCATGACGAACACCGAGGTCGGGATGCTGATGAACGAGGTCGGCCTCTAGCAGATGGCGGGGTTTCGCCGCTCCCCGCGTCCGCGGCGGCCGCCGTCTCAGTGTGCGGTCGCCGGGACGCCCGCCTCCCGCGCGGATCTACGCTGGCGAGCGGCACGTGCCCAGGCACTGAGCACTGGGCACTGGCACTGGCAGACACCGGAAGCAGGGAGCGGGCAGGCGTGGCGGTACGAGCGGTACGGGGAGCCGTCCAGTTGGAGCGGGACGACGCGGGTCACATGCACGAGCAGGTCTCGGCGCTGATGACCGGCGTGCTGGAGCGCAACGGCCTGACCACGGACGACCTGATAAGCGTCTGGTTCACGGCCACCCCCGATCTGCACAGCGACTTCCCGGCGGCCGGCGCACGCAAGCTCGGCATCGCGGACGTCCCGCTGATCTGCGCGCAGGAACTCGACGTCGCCGGCGCGATGCCGCGCGTGGTGCGGGTGCTGGCGCACGTCGAGACGGAGCTGCCCAAGTCGCGGATCAACCACGTCTATCTCGGGGCGGCCGCGGCGCTCCGCAAGGACATCGCCCAGTGAGACGGGGACCGGCAGCGGGCACTCCGTAAACCGGCGGCCCGTGCCGCACACGGCACCCCGCCCGACGATCCTCAGCCCATCACCCAGCCCGAAGGACATCGACCGGCAATGCGTACCGCGCACGTCATCGGCACCGGCCTCATCGGCACTTCCGCCGGGCTCGCCCTCACGGGCCGCGGCGTACGCGTGCTGCTGAGCGACACCGACCCGGAGCGGGTCCGTACGGCGGCCTCGCTCGGGGCCGGCACGGTCGGCGAACCGGAGCCGGGGGAGCCGGTCGACCTCGCGATCGCGGCCGTGCCGCCCGCGCACGTGGCCCGCGTCGTCGCCGACGTACAGCGCCGCGGCCTGGCCCGTGCCTGCATCGACGTGGCCAGCGTCAAGGGCGGTCCGCGGCGCGAACTGCTGGAGAGGGGCGGCGATCTCACCGGCTACCTCGGCAGCCACCCGATGTCGGGCCGCGAGCAGAACGGCCCGCTCGCCGCGACCGCCGACCTCTTCGAGGGCCGTCCCTGGGTGCTCACGCCCACCGGCGAGACCGACACCGAGGTACTCAACCTCGCGCTGGAGCTGATCGCGCTGTGCGGCGCGGTCCCCGTGGTGATGGACGCCGACGCCCACGACCGCGCCGTCGCGCTCGTCTCCCACACACCGCAGTTGCTCTCCAGCATGATCGCGGCCCGGCTGGAGTCCGCCGACGAGACCGCCGTACGCCTCTGCGGCCAGGGCATCCGCGACGTCACACGCATCGCGGCCTCCGACCCCGCGATGTGGGTGGAGATCCTCGCGGCCAACCCCGGCCCCGTCGCGGACATCCTGGCCGACGTCGCGGGCGATCTCGACGAGGCCGTACGGGCGCTGCGCGCCCTGGGCTCGGCCGACGAGGACAAGCGCGGCGACGGCGTCGCGGGCATCGAGAGCGTGCTGCGCCGCGGCAACGCGGGCCGGTCCCGGGTGCCCGGCAAGCACGGCCAGGCACCGGCGGCCTACCGGACCGTCGCGGTCCTCATCAGCGACCGGCCGGGAGAGCTGGCCCGCATCTTCGCGGACGCAGGGTCGGTCGGCGTCAACGTCGAGGACGTACGCATCGAGCACGCCACCGGCCAGCAGGCCGGCCACGTTCAGCTCATGGTCGAGCCCGGGGCGGCGGCGCTGCTGGAGACGGCGCTGCGCGAACGCGGCTGGTCGCTCCGGCAGCAGTGACCGTCCGCGGGGAGCGGTACGGGTACGCGCGTACGGGAAGAGGCCATGGGGCCGCCCGCCCGTGACAGGGCGCCGGGAAGGGGGCCCGTACCGAGCCGGTAGCCTGGTTCCGGGCCGGTACGGCACGGCCCCCGACCCCCAGCCCGTGTTCGAGAAAGGTCCCCCTCAGCGTGTCAGCAGTGATTGTCGCCATCGACGGCCCCTCCGGCACGGGCAAGTCCAGCACCTCGAAGTCGGTCGCGGCGGCGCTCGGTCTGAGCTACCTGGACACGGGCGCGCAGTACCGCGCCATCACCTGGTGGATGCTCTCCAACGGCGTCCCGGTGGACGACCAGGCCGCCGTCGCGGCGGCCGCGGGCAAGCCCGTGATCGTCTCCGGCACCGACCCGGCGGCCCCGACGATCGCCGTCGACGGCGCGGACGCCTCGGTGCCGATCCGTACCGAGGAGGTCACCGCGGCGGTCAGCGCGGTCAGCGCCGTGCCGGAGGTGCGTACGCGCATCACCGCGCTCCAGCGTTCCATCGCGGCGGAGGCGGCCGGCGGCATCGTCGTCGAGGGCCGGGACATCGGCACGACCGTCCTCCCCGACGCCGACCTCAAGATCTTCCTCACCGCCTCCCCGGAGGCACGCGCCGCCCGCCGCAGCGGAGAGCTGAAGGGCAAGGAGGCCACGGACGTCTCGGCCACCCGGGAGGCGCTGATCAAGCGGGACGCCGCCGACAGCGGCCGTAAGACCTCCCCGCTGAAGAAGGCCGACGACGCCGTCGAGGTCGACACCACGGAACTCACCCTGGAACAGGTCGTCGAGTGCGTCGTGACGCTCGTGGACGAGGCCGTCGCGGCGAAGGCCGGGCGGGACGCACCGGCGGGACGTACGGACGGCGAGAAGGACGAGAAGGCGGGGCAGATCTCCCCGTGACCTCGACCGGCTCCGCCCCCGGCCCCCGCGGGGCAGCGGCCGGGCGCCGGATCGGCGTGGGCCTGATGTACGGACTGTGGCGCCCGCGCGTGCTGGGCGCCCGGCGCGTTCCGGCGAGCGGGCCCGCGATCCTCGCCGTCAACCACTCGCACATCGTCGACGGCCCCATGCTGATGGGGACTTCACCGCGTCCCGTGCACTTCCTCATCAAGCAGGAGGCGTTCAAGGGGCCCCTCGGCTCCTTCCTCCGCGGCATCGGGCAGATCGCCGTGGACCGGGAGAGCACCGACCGGGCCGCGGTCCTCGGCGCGCTGGGCGTCCTGGAGCGCGGCGGGGTGCTGGGCATCTTCCCCGAAGGCACGCGCGGCGAGGGCGACTTCGCCTCGCTGCGCTCGGGCCTGGCGTACTTCGCCGTACGCTCGGGGGCGCCCGTCGTGCCCGTGGCGGTGCTCGGCAGCAACGACGTGCCGGGCCGCGTCGTCCCGGCGCTGCCCGCGCTGCGGCGGCGCATCGACGTCGTCTTCGGCGACCCCTTCGAGGCCGGCGACGGCAGCGGACGGCGTACGCGCGCGGCGCTGGACGAGGCGACGGTGCGCATCCGGCGCCGCCTCACCGACCACCTGACCGAGGCACGGCGGACCGCGGGCCGCTGACCGGGCGGCCGGGCGAAGACTTGCAGCAGCCGCGGTGCGGAACCTCCGCACCCGGCGGACCACTTGAACATGAACGGCGAGGACGAGACCGCATGGACGACAACGGACAGCACGGCACGGACGAGCCCGGGCACGACCACGGTGAGCTCGGCGACGCCGAGTTCGACCGGTTCATGGAGCTCGCCGCCGAGGAGGGCTTCGACGCCGAGGAGGTGGAGGAGGCCCTCGACGAGGCCGCCCAGGGGCCGTTGCCCGTACTCGCCGTCGTCGGACGCCCCAACGTCGGCAAGTCGACACTGGTGAACCGGGTGCTCGGCCGCCGCGAGGCCGTCGTGGAGGACCGCCCCGGCGTGACCCGCGACCGCGTCACGTACGAGGCCGAGTGGGCCGGGCGCCGCTTCAAGGTCGTGGACACCGGCGGCTGGGAGCAGGACGTGCTCGGCATGGAGGCGACCGTCGCCGCACAGGCCGAGTTCGCCGTCGAGGCGGCGGACGCCGTGATCTTCGTCGTGGACGCCCAGGTCGGTGCGACGGACACGGACGAGGCCGTCGTACGGATGCTCCGCAAGGCCGGAAAGCCCGTGGTGCTGTGCGCCAACAAGGTCGACGGCCCCACCGGGGAGGCCGACGCCGCGTATCTGTGGGGCCTCGGGCTCGGCGAACCCCACCCCGTCTCCGCCCTGCACGGGCGCGGTACCGGCGATCTGCTCGACGTCGTGCTGGAGGCGCTGCCCGAGGCGCCCGAGCAGACCTTCGGCGCCCGCACCGGCGGTCCGCGGCGGGTCGCTCTCATCGGCCGCCCGAACGTCGGCAAGTCCTCGCTGCTGAACAAGGCGGCGAAGCAGGAGCGCGTCGTCGTCGACGCGACCGCCGGCACCACCCGCGACCCGGTCGACGAACTGATCGAACTGGCCGGAAAGAACTGGATGTTCGTCGACACGGCGGGCATCCGCCGACGCGTGCACCTCCAGGAGGGCGCGGACTACTACGCGTCGCTGCGCACCGCCGCCGCGCTGGAGAAGGCCGAGGTCGCGGTCGTCCTGATCGATGTGACCGAGCCGATCAGCGTGCAGGACCTGCGCATCGTCACCATGGCCGTCGAGGCGGGCCGCGCGCTCGTCATCGCGTACAACAAGTGGGACAGCCTGGACGACGAGCGCCGCTTCTATCTGGAACGGGAGATCGAACGCGACCTGGTGCAGGTGCGCTGGGCGCCCCGCGTGAACATCTCGGCCCGCACCGGGCGGCACCTGGAGAAGCTGGTGCCCGCCCTGGAGACCGCGCTCGCGGGCTGGGAGACGCGGGTGCCGACGGGGAAGCTCAACGCCTTCCTCGGCGAGATCGTCGCCTCCCACCCGCACCCCGTGCGGGGCGGCAAGCAGCCCCGCATCCTCTTCGGCACACAGGCGGGCACCCGGCCGCCGCGCTTCGTGCTGTTCGCCTCGGGCTTCCTGGAGGCCGGGTACCGGCGCTTCGTCGAGCGGCGGCTGCGCGAGGAGTTCGGCTTCGAGGGGACGCCGATCCATATGTCGGTGCGGGTGCGCGAGAAGCGCGGCAAGAAGAGGTAGCGGGGGAGCGGGAAGACGGACGGCGGGGCCGGGGAGCCGCCCCCGGCCCGGCGGAGACGGACCGCTACGTCGCCGGTCGGTCCGTCGGGATCAGTACGTCTGGTTCCGGTTCTGGCTCTGGTTCTCACGGGAGCCCGGCGGCAGCGCCGCCTGTACATGCCCCGCGCGGCGCGGAAGCGCCTCCTGCGGCCAGTCGTCGCCCCAGCTCCCCGTGCCGGTGCCGTGCACCGTGCCGAAGCCCTCGAAGCGCAGCTCCTCCTCGCCGGTGCGGTCGCCGGGGAGCGTACGGAAGAGCCTGCTGTACTCCGCGTACAGGGCGTCGTAAATGGGCGTGGGCGAAGGGTTGTTGGCCGGGGAGTCGTGGCTCGGCCGCATGGCGGGGATGCCCAGGCCGGGGCCTCTGCCGTGGTCGCGGTAGGGACGGGGGGCACGGGAAGGTTCGTAAGGCTGCACGTCTGGGCCAACGACGGTGCCGCCCCGCGGATGCGGGGCGGCACGGCGAATGACCTGTTCGCACGGGTGGGCCGTCGGCCGCCCGTACGAACCGTCCGCGCACACCGCCGGCGCGAACCGGAAGGCCCGCGTCAGGACCCGGCGAGCGGCATCGCCGCCGCGACGAGCACTCCTTGCGCGGCGGCCTGCACCAGCGCCTCGCGCAGCAGGTCCTCGCGGGGCTGCTGCCCGATGGAGCCGACGGGCGCCGCGTACACGAGGACCGAGTTGCTCTGGTTCGCCGCCGCGCGCCAGCCGTCCGTGACGAGCAGCGCCTGATGCGCCTGCCACCAGATGTTCTGCTGGAGGCTGCCTCCGGCGGGCGGCTGGAGGATCGCGTGGAGCTGGCCCATCGCGACGAGGACGGACCAGCCGGGCACCGGCGTGGGCGGCCGGGAGAGGCCGGAGACCGGCTGGAAGCCCTGCTCGATCAGGAGCGGCAGGAAGTCGTCGCCCTGTCCGTCGGAGCCGGGGCGGGCGATGCGGGCCGTCGGTTCGACGACGACGGCCGCGTGCAGGGTCTCGCCGATCGAGATCTGGCCGCAGGTGACGCCCAGTACGGCGCGCTCCGCCGCCGGAACCGCCGTCTGTGCGGGGGACATTGGGGGCTCGGGCGCCACCGGGGCGGTGTGCGCGGGTGCGACCGGAGCGCCGGTGGCGATCGGTGCCGACGGCACGGAGGGCGCGGGGACCGTCTGCTGGTGCTGCGCCGCGGCGTGCGCCGGTGCGGGAACGGTTCCGTGCGCGGCGGCCGGGGCGGGGGCCGCGGCAGTCGCCGGGGCTTGTGCCTGTGCGTGGGCCTGGGCCGGTGCCGCGCCGGCGGTGATCGTACGGACCGCGTTCTGCACCTCCTCCTCGGAGACCTTCACGATCTGGGAGGGGATGCACGTGGCGTGGGCGAACGCGAGCACCGCGGTCTCGTCGCCCACGAACAGGACCGTGCTCGTGCGGACTTGGCCCGTGTCGCCGGGAGCGCGGCACGAGCTGCAGTCGTAGGCGCCGGGGGCGTTGTCGCCCGCGAGCAGCCGGTTGGCTTCGTCATCGCCGATCTCGGCACGTACGGCGTCGCTGACATCGAGCATGGGGGACACGTGGGCTCCCTGGACGTTCGGTTCTTGTCCGTATGAACAACGGGGGAGCCGCGTCCCCGGTCACGCGTCCGCGGACGGGAATCGCGGCGCCGCTGGCGGGCGCGTCGGCGCGGGCCCGAACGCCCTGCACGGCGCCGGTTCCCGGAGTTTCTTCACGATGTCGGAACACTTTCGGAACAAGGGCGCGATAGTGCCCAACCCCCGGGCCCCCAAGCCGGTCTAGGCAGTGACAGACGGGTAGTTCGGGGGAGCGAACGCTCTACAAGCGTGGGGGTCGGGGCAAGATGCATATTTCGTTTTTGCTCAACAGCGGGTACGGAATGGGGGGCACGATCCGTACGACGTTCAATCTCGCGCGGGCGCTGGCCGAACAGCACGACGTGGAGGTCGTCTCCGTCTTCCGGCACCGGGACCGGCCGTTCTTCGATCCGGGTCCCGGCGTCCGGCTGCGCGCGCTGGTCGACCTGCGCCGGCACAGCCCCGCATACGACGGCGCCGACCCCGAACACGCCCTGCCCGCCCGGGTGTTCCCGCGCGGCGACGGACGGTACCCGCAGTACAGCGCGCTGACCGACCGCCGTATCGCGCAGCATCTGGGGTCCACCGGGGCGGACGTCGTCATCGGCACCCGGCCCGGACTGAACGCCCACATCGCGCGCCAGACGCGGCACGGCACCGTACGCCTGGGCCAGGAGCACCTCACCCTCGCCACACATCCCGCGCGGCTGAAGCTGATGCTGCGCGACACCTATCCGCGGCTGGACGCCCTGACGACGGTGACGGAGGCGGACGCGCGGGACTACCGGCGGATGCTGCGGCTGCCGGGGGTGCGGATCGAGGCGGTGCCCAACAGCGTGCCGGCGCCGGGGGTGCGTCCGGCGGACGGGACCGCCAAGTGGGTCGTGGCGGCAGGGCGGTTGGCCCCGGCGAAGCGTTACGACGTACTGATACGGGCCTTCGCCGAGGTGGTGGCGGAGCGTCCGGACTGGGGGCTGCGGATCTACGGCAGCGGCCGGGAGCGGGACCGGCTGCGGGCGCTGATCGGCGAACTGGGCCTGTACAACCATGTGTTCCTGATGGGGGCGGCGCATCCGATCGAGGCGGAGTGGGCCAAGGGGTCGATCGCTGCGGTCACTTCGAGCCTGGAGTCGTTCGGGATGACGATCGTGGAGGCGATGCGCTGCGGGCTGCCGGTGGTGGCCACGGACTGTCCGCACGGTCCGGGGGAGATCATCCGTGACGGTGCGGACGGGCTGCTGGCCCCGGTCGGTGACGTGCCGGCGATCTCGCGGGCACTGCTGCGGCTGATCGGCGACGACGCGCTGCGGCACCGCATGGCGCGGGCCGCGCTGGTCTCCTCCGCCCGCTTCGATCCGTCCGAAGTCGCCACCCGCTACGAGGACTTGCTCACCTCGCTCGTCAAACGGCGCGGCAGCACGCTGCACCGCGGACGCGGCGCGCTGCTCTCGGGCGCCTACGCCGCGAAGGACGCCCTCGTCGGCCGGGGGCTCGCACTCCAGGGAGGACGGGCATGACGACGCACGCCACCGGCATCACGGGCGGCAGCACGGTACCGGCCGACATCGCACCGGCCCACGCCGCACCGGCGCATGCCGCGCCGCTCCCGCCCGGGGCCCAACTCCCGCCCGTCGCCGGGGCGTCGGCGCGGCG
>NZ_LJGW01000395.1:0-9566 GCF_001751255.1 Streptomyces nanshensis
CCGGCGCCGGACGGCGGCTGCGCTGCGCGCCGGCCGCGCCCCTGGGGCGGCTTTCGACGGTGCTCGCTCATGGAACAGCTACTCCTCGGGCAGGCGCTCGCGCCTGAAGGTGGCAGTTGACGTCTGGTCCCCCCGAGCACGGCCCGCGGACACCCCGTCCGCCGGTCGCACTGCACCCAGGACGATGACGCGATCCGGCGTCTTCTGGTTCCCGGTGGTGGTCTGCACGCGCACAGACTACGCAGATCCAAAACGGCCGTTAGCGTGCATCCATCTCAATCAGCACAAGTTGCCTTCAACTAATCAGGGATGTGAGTCCCTTCACCCGTCCCGCACTTGTCGCCCCCCAAGTCGCGTTCTATCGTGCTGATGTATCGACTCGATACATCAGCACGAGACAAGTACGCGGTGGGCGTGGGGGGTTGAGGGGGGCGGTGCGCTATGAGCCGGCGCTCGGGGATCCTTGAGTTCGCCGTACTCGGTCTGCTGCGCGAAGCGCCCATGCACGGTTATGAGCTGCGAAAACGGCTCAACACGTCGCTGGGGGTCTTCCGTGCCTTCAGCTACGGATCGCTCTACCCGTGCCTCAAGACCCTTGTGCAGCGCGGGTGGTTGACCGAGGAGCACGAGCCCGCCCGTCCCGCGCCGGAGAGCGAGCGCGAGGCGCTCTCGCCGTCGCTCTCCGGCCGCCGGGGAAAAATCGTCTACAAATTGACTGCTGCCGGAAAAGAACACTTCGAGGAGCTTCTTTCACAGACCGGACCGGACGCGTGGGAAGACGAACACTTCGGTGTCCGTTTCGCCTTCTTCGGGCAGACCTCGCGGGACGTGCGGATGCGTGTGCTCGAAGGGCGCCGCAGCCGGCTGGAGGAGCGGCTCGCGAAGATGCGCGCCTCCCTCGCCCGTACACGCGAACGGCTCGACGACTACACCCTCGAACTGCAGCGCCACGGAATGGAATCCGTGGAGCGCGAGGTCCGCTGGCTCACCGAACTCATCGAGAGCGAGCGGACGGGGCGCGACCTGGAGGCGGGCAGCGACAGCGGGCCTCCACCGCGCCGCACAGGAGCAGGAGACGCGGGAAACCGGACCCGGCACCGGGGCACCGCCCCGCCGGGGGAGTCCGGCGACACCGCATGAGGCCGCGTACGAACGCGGGTCTCACCTACCAGACAGGGAGCAACCGGAATGGGTTCGGTTCGTGTGGCCATCGCGGGCGTGGGCAACTGCGCCGCGTCGCTGGTGCAGGGCGTCGAGTACTACAAGGACGCCGATCCGGGCAGCAAGGTGCCCGGCCTGATGCACGTCCAGTTCGGCGAATACCACGTACGTGACGTGGAGTTCGTCGCCGCCTTCGACGTGGACGGCAAGAAGGTCGGCCTCGACCTGGCGGACGCGATCGGCGCGAGCGAGAACAACACCGTCAGCATCTGCGACGTACCGCCCGCCGGTGTGACGGTGCAGCGCGGGCACACGCTCGACGGTCTCGGCAGGTACTACCGGGAGACCATCGAGGAGTCCGACGCCGAGCCCGTGGACGTCGTACGCGCGCTGCGGGAGACCGAGGCCGACGTCCTGGTCTGCTACCTGCCCGTGGGCTCCCAGGAGGCCGTCGAGTTCTACGCGCAGTGCGCCGTGGACGCCGGCGTCGCCTTCGTCAACGCGCTGCCCGTCTTCATCGCGGGGACGAAGGAGTGGGCGGACAAGTTCACCGAGGCCGGTGTGCCGATCGTCGGCGACGACATCAAGTCGCAGGTGGGCGCGACGATCACGCACCGCGTGCTGGCCCGGCTCTTCGAGGACCGCGGCGTCATCCTCGACCGCACGATGCAGCTCAACGTCGGCGGCAACATGGACTTCAAGAACATGCTGGAGCGCGACCGGCTGGAGTCGAAGAAGATCTCCAAGACGCAGGCCGTCACTTCGCAGATCCGCGACCGCGAACTCGGCGCGGACAACGTCCACATCGGCCCGTCCGACTACGTGGCCTGGCTGGACGACCGCAAGTGGGCCTATGTGCGCCTGGAGGGACGGGCGTTCGGCGACGTGCCGCTCAACCTCGAGTACAAGCTGGAGGTCTGGGACTCCCCGAACTCGGCGGGCGTCATCATCGACGCGCTGCGCGCGGCGAAGATCGCGAAGGACCGGGGCATCGGCGGGCCGATCCTCTCGGCGTCGTCGTACTTCATGAAGTCGCCGCCCGTGCAGTACTACGACGACGAGGCGCGGGAACTGGTGCAGGCGTTCATCGACGGCAAGGCGTGAGGCGCGGCGCCGTCTTGGCGCCCGTCGTCGTGGGGGCTGTCCGCTCCGGTCCGGCCGGGGAGGACAGCCCCTTACGTGTGAGCGGGTGCGCGCGTGCGCAGGGGCGCGTACGTACGAGGTGCGCGCGGGCGCGAGGTGTTACGCGGCCAACTCCGGGACGCGGACGGGTGGTTCGCCAGCGTCCGCGCTTCGTGCTCCGCGGCCCGGGCCCCGGCGTCCCGTCCCCGTCAGCGGTCGACCGTACGGTCCACCATCGTCGTCGTGTGCCGCAGTTGCGCCGTCAGCTCCTCGCCGACCTTCGGCTCCGGCGCCTCCGCCGGCACGAACAGGATCGACATCTGCATGTGCGGCGGCTCCGCGAACCAGCGCTGCTTGCCGCTCCAGAGGAACGGCGAGAGGTTCCGGTTCACGGTCGCGAGCCCCGCGCGGGCCACGCCCTTCGCACGCGAGGTCATGCCCTGCAGCGCCTTCGGCGACTCCAGACCGACACCGTGCGACGTACCGCCCGCGACGATCACGAGCCAGCCGTCGGCCGGCGCCTTCTGCTGCCGATAGCCGAAGCGGTCGCCCTTCACCACACGCGTCACGTCCAGGATCGCCCCGCGGTACTCCGTGGCCGAGGGGTCGCCCAGCCACAGCCGCGTACCGATGCGCGCCCTGAAGTCCGTACGCGGGAACTGCTGTTGGAGCCGCGCGAACTCCTCCGGGCCGAGGTGGGAGACGAACATCGTGTCCAGCGGCAGCCGCGCCGCGCGCAGCCTGTCCATCCAGCCGATGACCTCCTCCACCGCGTCCGAGCCGTCCGTACGGTCCAGCGGAAGATGGATCGCGAAGCCCTCGAGCCGTACCTCGTCGATCGCGGCGTGCAGCTTCGGCAGGTCCTCCTCGGTGACGCCGTGGCGCTTCATGGTGCTCATGACCTCGATGACGACGCGTGCGCCGCGCATCAGGCCCACGCCCTCGACGGAGGAGACCGAGCGGATCGCGCGGTCGGGCAGCGGCACCGGCTCCTCGTCCTTGCGGAACGGGGTGAGCACCAGCAGGTCGCCGCCGAAGTAGTCCTTCATGCGGGCGGCTTCGTAGGTCGTGCCGACAGCGAGGATGTCGCTGCCGAAACGGGTGGCTTCGTCGGCCAGCCGCTCGTGGCCGAAGCCGTAGCCGTTGCCCTTGCAGACCGGGACGAGGCCCGGGTACTGCTGGATCACCGACTGCTGGTGCGCCCGCCAGCGATCGGTGTCGACGTAGAGGGTGAGCGCCATGGCCGGTAGGGAACCTTTCTTCCGTCACTCGTCTCGGTCTTGTCCGCCTGTCCGCAACTCCTCGTCCGGCGCGGCGTACGCGCCGTCAGCGCCGTGACATGTAGATGTCGAGCGCCTTGTGCAGCAGCTTGTTGAGCGGGAAGTCCCACTCGCCGACGTACTCGGCTGCCTCTCCCCCGGTGCCCACCTTGAACTGGATGAGCCCGAAGAGATGGTCGGACTCGTCCAGCGAATCGCTGATGCCGCGAAGGTCGTAGACGCTCGCCCCGAGCGCGTACGCGTCCTGGAGCATCCGCCACTGCATCGCGTTCGACGGCCGCACCTCGCGCTTGTGATTGGCCGACGCCCCGTACGAGTACCACACATGGCCGCCCACGATCAGCATCGTGGCGGCAGCGATCCGTTCGCCCTCGTGCTCGGCGAAGTAGAGACGCATGCGGTTGGGGTCCTCGGCGTTGAGGGACTTCCACATGCGCTCGAAGTACGACTTGGGGCGCGGACGGAACTTGTCGCGCTCCGCGGTGATCTCGTACAGCCGCTGCCAGTCGTCCAGATCCTGCAGGCCGCCCTGTACGACCTCGACGCCCGCCTTGTCGGCCTTCTTGATGTTGCGCCGCCAGAGCTGGTTGAAGCCCTTGTGGACCTCCTCCAGCGAACGGCCCTCCAGCGGCACCTGGAAGACGTACCGCGGCTGTACGTCGCCGAAGCCGGCGCCGCCGTCCTCGCCCTGCTGCCAGCCCATCCGCCGCAGCCTGTCCGCGACTTCGAAGGCGCGGGGCTCGATCTGCGTGGCCTCCACATCGCGCAGCCGCTTCACGTCCGGGTCCTGGATGCCGCGCTTGATCGCGGCGGCGTCCCAGCGGCGGATGACGACGGGCGGGCCCATCTTCACGGAGAACGCGCCCTGTTGCTTGAGGTGGGCGAGCATCGGCCGCAGCCATTCCTCGAGTTGGGGCGAGAACCAGTTGATGACCGGGCCCTCCGGCAGATACGCCAGATACCGCTTGACCTTCGGGAGCTGCCGGTAGAGCACCAGGCCCACCCCGACGAGCTGGCCGTCGCCGTCGAACCAGCCCAGATTCTCCGAACGCCACTCGCCCTTCACATCGGCCCAGGCCGGGATCTGGCAGTGGCTGGCCGAGGGCAGTTCCCGGATATACGCCAGATGCTGCTCACGGCTGATGGTCCTCAGTGTCAGACTCATGCGGGACGCTCCTCCGGGCGCAGGTGGGTGACTCGCGGCGAAGCCTACTGTGCGTCGGGGTTCCCCCACGCCCCGCGCCCGGGCTTCGCCCCGTGCCCGGGCTCCCGTTCGGCGGCGGGCGGCGGCGCCGAGAGCGAGCACGAACGGCACACCGCGTCGACCGTCTCCGGGGCCGGTGCGGCCGGACGTACGAGGACCCAGGCGGTGGCCGCCGCCGCGGCCAGCAGCCCCGCGCACGTCAGCATCGCGCCGTGGAAGGCGGCGTCGACGTCGGCGGGCGAGCGGTACTCGTCGCCGGACAGACCCACGATCGACGGGATGGCGGCGACGGAGACCAGTCCACCCGTACGGGCCGCCGCGTTGTTGATGCCGCTCGCGGTGCCGGCCCTGCCCACGTCCACGGAGTCCAGGACGGTCGCGGTCAGCGGTGCGACGAGCAGCGTCATGCCGGCCCCGAGACCGATCCCCGCGGGCAGTACGTCGGCGAAGTACGAGGCGTCCGGGCCGATCCGCAGCATCAGCAGCACGCCCGCGGCGGCGACCAACGGCCCCGCCGTCAGCGGCACATGAGGCCCGATGCGCTTGCCGAGACGTGCCGCCCGGCTGGAGAAGGCGAGCATCAGCAGCGTCAGCGGGAGCAGCGCGAGCCCGGCGAGGAGCGGCGAGAAGCCCGCGGTGGTCTGGAGCTGGAGGACGAGGAAGAAGGAGACGGCCGCCAGCGCCCCGTAGATCAGCACCGTCACCACGTTCGTGTACGAGAAGAGACGTACACGGAAGAGCCCCAGCGGCACCATCGGACGGGGCGAGCGCGCCTCGGTCACGACGAACGCCGCGCCCAGCGCCACCGCCGCACCGCCCGTCACGAGCGCCGCGAAGGGATGCGTGGAGGCGGCCGTCAGCGCGTACGTCAGCGAGCACAGGGACAGCGCCGCCAGCACGGCGCCCGGCACGTCGAAGCGGCCGCTCGCGGACTCGTCCCTGTTCTCCGGTACATGGCGCACGGCGACCGCCGCCGTCAGCACCGCGAACGGCAGGTTGATCAGGAAGACCCAGCGCCAGCCCGGACCGCCCGCGAGCCACCCGCCGAGCAGCGGCCCCACGGCACCGGCGACGCCGCCGAGCCCGGCCCAGGTGCCGACGGCCGCCGCCCGGTCCTGGGGACGGAAGACCGCCTGGATGATCGCCAGCGACCCGGGCGTCAGCAGTGCGCCGCCGATGCCCTGGAGGCCGCGGGCGCCGACCAGCAGTGGCGCGCTCGGGGCCAGCCCGCACATCGCGGACGAGACGGCGAACCACAGCACCCCGACGACGAAGATCCGCCGCCGTCCGTACCGGTCGCCGAGGGAGCCGCCCAGCAGGATCAGCCCGGCGAGCGTGAGCAGATACGCGTTGACCGCCCACTGGAGCCCGGCGAGGCTCGAGTCGAGGTCGGCGCCGATGCGCGGCAGGGCCACGTTCACGGCCGTACCGTCCAGCAGCACCATGCTCGAACCCAGCACCGTCGCGAACAGCACCCAGCGCCCGGTGGTGCTGGACAGGGTCACCTCGCCGGCGCGCGCAGAGTCCATGAGGTCCATCCTGCTGCCCGGGCTCCGCTTCGGCACCGTCGCGAATCCGCCGATGTCGGGCTGCCTGCGGCATCCATGGGGCCGCGGGACGGTCCCCGTACGAATGACGTCGTACGGAGCGGGTGACCCGGGGACGGAACGCACGAAAACCGCATACCGGGCATCCGGCCGATGCGCGCTCCGGCACCGGGACGCGCGCCGGCCGCCGGGCCCGGAAGGCACCCCAGGAAGAAGGGGGACGACGCCATGGAGCTCTTCCCGCCCCTGCCGCTCAGCGAGTGGCGCGAGACCAAGGAGACCCTGCACCGCTTCGAGCAGCTCGTGGGGAAGATCCGCCTCACCTCGAGCGCACGCCGCAACCACTGGTGGAACGTGCCGTTCCATGTCACCGGGCGCGGCATCACGACGCGGCCGATGGGCCAGTGCGACGGCAACCCCGTCTTCACGATCGACTTCGACTTCGTCGACCACCAGCTCGTCGTGACGACGCTGGACGGTACGGCCGTCTCCTTCCCGCTGATGGGACAGTCCGTGGCCTCCTTCCGCAGGCTGACCATGGAGGCGCTCGCCGACCTCGGCGTGCACGCCGAGATCCCGCACCCGGAGCCGTTCGACCTGCCGGACTCCGCCAGGCCGTTCGCGCAGGACACCGAGCACGCGACGTACGACCCGGAGCACGCCAACCGCTACTGGCAGGTGCTCAGCCAAGTGGCCCTCGTACTGGAGGAGTTCGCCTCCCGCTTCTCGGGCAAGTGCAGCGCCGTGCACCACTTCTGGCACACCTTCGACCTGGCGTACACGCGCTTCTCCGGACGGCACGTGGAGCAGCCGCCGCAGGCGGACTCCGTGACCCGCGAGGCGTACTCGCGCGAGGTGACCAGCTTCGGCTTCTGGTTCGGCGACGAGTCCATGGCCGCGCCGGCGTTCTACGCGTACGCCGCACCCGAACCGGAGGGCCTGGCGCTGGAACCGCTGCGTCCGGTCGCGGCGCGGTGGGTGCCGCAGAACGGCAGCCACCTCGCGCTGCTGCCGTACGACGAGGCACGGGCGCTGAGCGATCCGCGCACCGCGGTGCTCGACTTCTACGAGAGCGCCTACCAGGCGGCGGCCTCCCTCGCCGGCTGGGACATCGAGGCGATGGCGAGCCCCGGCGGCGTCACGGACCAGCGGCGGCTGGAACTCCAGCACCACTGAACCGCGGTCCGCGGCCCGGCCCGGTCTGTTCCGTACGTACGACGGCTCCGGCCTCCCTGGTCCTACGGGGAGGCCGGAGCCGTCCGTACCGGGTAGGCCCTCACAGCGCCCTCAGTGCGGCGCCCTCAGTGCAGTTGCCGCTCCCAGTCCGCCGGGACCATGCCCTCGGGCCCGGGAGTCGGCTGGCTGCTCGGATGCGACGTAGGGGGCGCCAACTCCGGGCCCTCCAGGAGCTGTTCGGTCTCGGTGTTCCAGAACCACTCCTCGCCGGGCTCGAAGCTGGTCATCAGCGGATGCCCCGCGCCCTGCGCGTGCGCCGTGGCGTGCTGCCCCGGCGAGGAGTCGCAGCAGCCGATGTGCCCGCACGCGGCGCAGCGCCGCAGATGGAACCACCAGCCCGGCCCGTCGCCCGCGGAGCACTCCGCGCAGCCCGGACCGCTCGGCGGCGCGGAGGGATCGATACGGGTCACGTCGTCGTGCTGTGCCATGGCAGCTTCCTCTCGCTCGCCCCCCTGGTGGCTGTCGCCCGGCGCCGGCCGCCCGTACGGCGGCCGGTGCCGGTGACCGGGAAATCGGGGATCGGGGACCGGAGCCGGGGAAGCGGCGGCGTACCGCCCGGCGTCAGCCGAGCAGACCGCCGTGCGCCATCCCCAGGTAGAAGCCGAAGGCGGCTCCGCCCAGACCGATGATCAGCGCGAAGCGCTCGCCCGTCGTGGCCGAGATGAACTGCCCCCAGGCTCCCGTGACGACGCCGGCCAGGCCCGTCCAGGCGCTGAGCACGTGCAGCCCCGACCACATCGCCGTCACGAAGGCGACAGCGCCCAGCAGAACCGTCACCGCCGCGAGTGAACTCTCCAGGGGATGAGCCCTGCCGTCGTCGAGGAGCATGGATACGGGGTTGTGCCGAACCGCCTGTGCCATACGGCACCTCCTGACAGAGGCCAGCATCGGCGGCGCCCTCGTGACGCCGCTCACACCGTTCCGTCCAGGTTGCGGCGACTTGCCCCCGGATTTCAACCGGAAGGCCCAAGCCGGGTAGTCTGAACGGTCTGCATCCGGCGCCCCTCCCCGAGGCGGCACCCGGTGCGGAGCGCATCACGAACCTCCTGCCACGGAACGACCGTGGCCGCGAGTCCGAAGGAGGTGGGTTCCACATGCGTCACTACGAGGTGATGGTGATCCTCGACCCCGATCTTGAGGAGCGAGCGATCTCCCCGCTGATCGAGAACTTCCTTTCCGTCGTCCGCGACGGCAAGGGCAAGGTCGAGAAGATCGACACCTGGGGCCGTCGTCGGCTCTCCTACGAGATCAACAAGAAGCCCGAGGGCATCTACTCGGTCATCGACGTGCAGGCCGAGCCTGCGGTCGTCAAGGAACTCGACCGGCAGATGAATCTGAACGAGTCGGTCCTGCGGACCAAGGTTCTGCGTCCCGCCGCCCACTGATCCCCTGATCCGGGCCGTACGGCATCGCTGACGCCGCGCGGCACCCAGGGCACCACGGGCGGTCCACGGACCGTAACGAGCAGCCACGCCACAGCGCGTAGGCACCGAGGCACCGAGCATCGGGTGCCAGCCACAGAAGCCACAAGCAGCCAGCAGCACCGCCGAGAGGTACCCCATGGCAGGCGAGACCGTCATCACGGTCGTCGGCAATCTCGTCGACGACCCCGAGCTGCGCTTCACCCCGTCCGGTGCGGCGGTCGCGAAGTTCCGCGTCGCGTCCACTCCCCGCACCTTCGACCGTCAGACCAACGAGTGGAAGGACGGCGAGAGCCTGTTCCTGACCTGCTCGGTCTGGCGTCAGGCGGCGGAGAACGTCGCCGAGTCCCTCACCAAGGGCACGCGCGTCGTCGTACAGGGACGTCTCAAGCAGCGTTCGTACGAGGACCGCGAGGGCATCAAGCGCACGGTCTACGAGCTGGACGTCGACGAGGTCGGCGCCAGTCTCCGCAACGCCACGGCCAAGGTCACCAAGACCACCGGACGAGGCGGCCAGGGCGGCGGCTTCGGCGGCGGCCAGGGCGGCGGCCCCCAGCAGGGCGGCGGCGCACCCGCGGGCGACCCGTGGGCGACC
>NZ_LJGW01000395.1:10026-28907 GCF_001751255.1 Streptomyces nanshensis
CGACCCGTGGGCGACCGGCGCACCGGCCGGCGGCGGCCAGGGCGGCGGAGGCGGCTGGGGCGGAGGCTCCGGCGGCGGCTACTCGGACGAGCCCCCCTTCTGAGGGCGGGGCTCGACAGACTGCACACTTCTTGAAACTCAACGGAGAGAGACATGGCGAAGCCGCCTGCTCGCAAGCCGAAGAAGAAGGTTTGCGTGTTCTGCAAGGAGAAGATCAACTACGTCGACTACAAGGACACGAACCTGCTGCGGAAGTTCATCTCCGACCGCGGCAAGATCCGTGCCCGCCGGGTCACCGGCAACTGCACGCAGCACCAGCGCGACGTCGCCACGGCCGTGAAGAACAGCCGTGAGATGGCGCTGCTCCCCTACACCTCGACCGCTCGATAAGGGAAGGGTGACCGACAGATGAAGATCATCCTGACCAACGAGGTGTCCGGGCTCGGTGCCGCGGGCGACGTCGTCGAGGTCCGTGACGGCTACGCGCGCAACTACCTGATCCCGCGCCGCGTCGCCATCCGCTGGACCAAGGGCGGCGAGAAGGACGTCGAGCAGATCCGCCGCGCCCGCAAGATCCACGAGATCGCGACGATCGAGCAGGCCAACGAGATCAAGGCGCGGATCGAGGACGTCAACGTGCGTCTGAAGGTCCGCTCCGGCGACCAGGGCCGGCTCTTCGGCTCGGTCACCCCGGCCGACATCGCCGGCGCCGTGAAGGACGCGGGCGGGCCGGAGATCGACAAGCGCCGCATCGAGGTGGGCGCGCCCATCAAGACCCTGGGCTCCCACCAGGTCTCGGTGCGGCTGCACGCCGAGGTCGCCGCCAAGGTCGACATCGAGGTCGTCGCCGCCTGACGGTGGCGCACGGATCGCGGCCGCCCGGCGGCGGCCGCGGTACGACAGCGGAGGGCCGTATCCCTTATGGGGGGTACGGCCCTCGGTGTGTGTACGGGCGGCCCGGGTTCCGTACGACGGGTACGCGACGGGAGACGTACGGGGACGCGGAGTGCGGCGGCGGACGGGGAGCCGGAGTGGGCCGCCGTCAGGCGCGCACCGCGCCCGTCACCACCCACCGGCCGGAGCGGGCACGCGCCCACAGCGTCACCAGCCGCGCCCCCATCATCACGCCGGCGATCGTCCACCACAGCGCCGTCAGCCCGCCGCCGAGCACCGGCACCAGCAGCGCCACCGGCGCGAAGACCGCCAGGGTCACCAGCATCGCCCCGGCCAGAAACGGGCCGTCGCCCGCTCCCATCAGCACCCCGTCCAGTACGAACACCACTCCGGCGAGGGGCTGGGTCACGGCCACCACCAGCAGCGCCGGGGTCAGTTCGTCGATGACGGCGGCGTCCGAGGTGAACAGCGGCATGAACAGCGGCCGTGCCGCCGCGACCAGCAGCCCCAGCACCACGCCCGAGGCGACGCCCCACTGGACCATCCGCCGGCAGGCCGCGCGGGCGCCCGCCTCGTCCTCCGCGCCCAGATAGCGGCCGATGATCGCCTGCCCCGCGATGGCGATCGCGTCGAGCGCGAAGGCCAGCAACGACCAGAGCGTGAGGGCGATTTGGTGTGCCGCGATGTCGGCGTCGCCGAGCCGGGCCGCCACGGCGGTCGCGATCATCAGCACGGCGCGCAGCGAGAGCGTACGGATCAGCAGGGGCGCGCCCGCCTGCGCGCACGCGCGGATTCCGGCGGCGTCCGGGCGCAGCGAGGCACCGTGCCGACGGGCGCCCCGTACGACCACGACGAGATACACCGCGGCCATCGCCCACTGCGCCAGCACCGTCCCCCAGGCGGAACCGGCGATGCCGAGCCCGAACCCGTAGACGAGCAGCACGTTCAGCGCGGCGTTGGCCGAGAAGCCGCCGACCGCGACATAGAGCGGAGTCCGGGTGTCCTGGAGTCCGCGCAGAACGCCCGTCGCCGCGAGGACGACGAGCATGGCGGGGATGCCGAGGGCGCTGATGCGCAGATAGGTCACCGCGTGGGGTGCCGCCGTGGCGGACGCGCCGAAGAGGTCGACGAGCCCGGGAGCGCTCGGCAGCGTGACGGCGACGACGCCGATCCCGAGCAGCAGCGCGAGCCAGATCCCGTCCATGCCCTGGCGGATGGCGGCCGGCAGGTCGTCGGCGCCGACGCGGCGGGCCACGGCGGCGGTGGTCGCGTAGGCGAGGAAGACGAAGATGTTGACCCCGGTCTGGAGCAGCGCCGCGGCGACGCCGAGTCCGGCGAGCTGCGGGGTGCCCAGGTGCCCGACGATGGCGCTGTCGACCATCACGAAGAGCGGTTCGGCGACGAGTGCGCCGAAGGCGGGGAGGGCGAGCGCGATGATCTCGCGGTCGTGGCGCCGCACGGCGGCGCGCGTGGCAGCAGGGTCGCGCATGGGTTCGATCCAAGCATCCACAGGTAATGACTGCAAGGGGTTGTTGTCTATTACTCCTGTGAGGCTCATGTGCCGGTACGGGCTCGCTGCTCCGTACCGCGCAACGATCCCGCCGTTCACGGCGAAGTTTTTTCCCCGCACAGGCGGTGGATGCCGTAGCCACAGGTCAGACGGGACGCACGCGCGGGGGCGGCGACTTCTCCACAGCACTGTCCCCCGGCCCGTACACAGCTTTGGCCGCCTTCTCCACAGAAACACGTCCGCCATCCACATCACCCTGTGGATAACGAGATTGGTTCTGGCCTCCCGCGCCCATACCGTTGGACGTCGCCCGCCCCACCAACCCCTCGTCAACTCCGTTGCTTCGACGCGCCGATGCGGAGCCGGGCGGCCCATTGTCAGAGCCGTGCCGTAAGAAAGAAGGCACCGCGGTGAGGTCCGGTCGAGCACGGTCATCGGACGGGGAGGAGGTGGACGCGTGACGCAGCAGCCCGAACACGTCGAGGAGGCCTGGGCATCCGACCCCGGCTCCCGCGGAGCGGTGCGCCCCGACGCCGAACACCTCCCCGCGGCCCGCGGCAGAGACAACGGCAACGGCCAGGGCCACCCGCGCGGATCCGGCCACGGCCCCGCACAGCACGGCCACGCCGAACGCCACGACCGCGGCACGGAGGCGCACGCGCAGCCTGCCGCCCCCGTCTCCTTCGAACGCGTACCGCCGCAGGACCTCGAAGCCGAACAGTCCGTGCTCGGCGGCATGATGCTCTCCAAGGACGCGATCGCCGACGTTGTCGAAGTCCTCAAGGGCCACGACTTCTACCGCCCCGCCCACGAGACCGTCTACGAGGCGATCCTCGACCTCTACGCCAAGGGCGAGCCCGCCGACCCCATCACCGTCACCGCCGAACTCACCCGCCGCGGCGAGATCAGCCGCGTCGGCGGACCGGGCTACGTCCACTCCCTCGTGCAGACGGTCCCCACGGCCGCCAACGCCGAGTACTACGCGGAGATCGTCCACGAACGGGCCGTGCTGCGCCGCCTCGTCGAGGCCGGCACCCGCATCACCCAGATGGGATACGCCGCCGACGGAGACGTCGACGACATCGTCAACTCCGCCCAGGCGGAGATCTATTCGGTCACCGAGCAGCGCACCTCCGAGGACTATCTGCCGCTCGGCGACATCATGGAGGGCGCCCTCGACGAGATCGAGGCGATCGGCTCCCGCAGCGGCCAGATGACGGGCGTGCCCACGGGGTTCACCGACCTCGACTCCCTCACCAACGGGCTCCATCCGGGCCAGATGATCGTCATCGCGGCACGGCCCGCCATGGGCAAGGCCCTCGCCCTCGACACGCCCCTGCCCACACCCGGCGGCTGGACCACGATGGGCGAAGTCGCCGAGGGCGACCGGCTGTTGACCGCCGACGGCAGGCCGACCGAGGTCGTCGCCGTCAGCGACGTCCTGCACGACCGCCCCTGCTTCCGCGTCACCTTCGACGACGGCACGAGCGTCGTCGCCGACGCCGACCACGAGTGGCTCACCGACACCCGCGCCTCCCGCCGCTCGGCCCGCGCGACCGCCTCCGTGAAGACCACCAAGGACATCGCGCAGACGCTGCGCTGCCACACCGCCGACGGGCGCGCCAACCACTCGGTGCCCACCGCCGCCCCGCTGGAGCTGCCCGCACGCGAACTGCCCGTCGACCCCTACACGTTGGGCGCACGACTGGCCGCCGCCCCGGGCACGGCAGCCGACGCCGCCGCGCCCGTCGGCTGGCACCTACCGCAGGAGTATCTGCGCGGCTCCCTCGCCCAGCGCCGCGCGCTGCTCGCCGGCCTCCTCGACACCGCCGGCACCGTGACCCGTACGGGATCGGTCCGCTTCACCACGCCGTACCGGGCGCTGGCCCACGGCTTCCGCGAGCTGGCGCTCAGCCTCGGACACCGCTGCGGGACACCGGCGGAGCGCGTACGGGGAGATGCGGACGGCGCCCCGGCCCCGGTCCGCCACGACGTCACCTTCGCCGCCGCGGAGGACGTGTTCGGGCCGGGCGTACGGCGAGAGGAACACCGGGCACGGCGCCGGCAGACGGAGCGGAAGCGGCGGTTCATCACGGACGTGGCAGAGGTCCCGTCCGTCCCCGTCCGCTGCGTACAGATCGACGACCCGTCGCACCTCTATCTCGCGACGCCCGCGATGATCCCCACCCACAACAGCACGCTCGCCCTGGACTTCGCACGCGCCTGCTCCGTGCGGCACAACATGCCGAGCGTGATCTTCTCGCTGGAGATGGGCCGCAACGAGATCGCGATGCGGCTGCTCTCCGCGGAGGCGCGGGTGGCGCTCCACCACATGCGCTCGGGCTCGATGACGGACGAGGACTGGACGCGGCTGGCCCGTCAGATGCCCCAGGTGACGGAGGCCCCGCTCTACATCGACGACTCGCCCAACCTGTCGATGATGGAGATCAGGGCCAAGTGCCGCCGCCTCAAGCAGCGCAATGACCTGCAACTGGTCGTGATCGACTACCTCCAGCTCATGCAGACGGGCAGCTCCCGCCGCCCCGAGAGCCGCCAGCAGGAAGTCTCGGAGATGTCCCGGAACTTGAAGCTGCTCGCGAAGGAACTCGAAGTCCCGGTCATCGCCCTCTCCCAGCTCAACCGCGGTCCTGAGCAGCGTACGGACAAGAAGCCGATGGTCTCCGACCTCAGAGAAAGCGGAAGCATCGAGCAGGACGCCGACATGGTCGTTCTGCTGCACCGGGAGGATGCGTACGAGAAGGAGTCGCCGCGGGCGGGCGAGGCCGATCTGATCGTGGCGAAGCACCGTAACGGGCCCACGGCGACGATCACGGTCGCCTTCCAGGGGCACTACTCGCGCTTCGTGGACATGGCGCAGACGTAGGCGCGGCGCCTGGAGGCTCGAAAGAAGGCCGAGCGGCCCCGCCGGGAACAGGCGGGTCGGTCGGCGCGGTTACATCGACCGAGGGGCCGACGCCGTACGGGCGGGGAACACGGAGACCACGAGGTCGCCGCCTCGCCGGGATCCGGTCCGTCTCGGGATCGCGGAGCGCCCGCCGTTCACTCGCCATGACGTTTCTGCAGGAGGACTGTTTTCCATGACCGACCGGCCCTTGACGCTCATGGCAGTGCACGCACACCCGGACGACGAGGCCACCGGAACCGGAGGGATTCTCGCGCGGTACGCGGCGGAGGGGATCCGTACGGTTCTTGTGACGTGTACCGACGGCGCGTGCGGTGACGGACCGGGGGGTACCAAGCCGGGCGATCCTGAACACGATCCGGCGGCCGTCGCGTTGATGCGCCGTCAGGAACTCGAGGCGAGCTGTGAGGTCCTGAAGGTCAGCGATCTGGAGATGCTGGACTACGCCGACTCCGGGATGGCGGGCTGGCCGAGCAACGACGTCCCCGGATCCTTCTGGAAGACCCCCGTGGCGGAGGGTGCCGCCCGGCTCGCCGAACTCATGGAGCACTACCGGCCCGATGTGGTCGTCACGTACGACGAGAACGGCTTCTACGGCCACCCCGACCACATCCAGGCCCACCGCATCACCATGGCGGCGCTGGAGACGATCTCGCTGACGCCGAAGACGTACTGGACGACGGTGCCGCGCTCGATGATGCAGCGGTTCGGGGAGACCATGCGCGAGTTCGGCGCGGACCTGCCGGAGCCCGATCCTGCCGAGGCCGCCGCGTTGGCCGAGATCGGCCTGCCCGACGAGGAGATCACCACGTGGGTGGACACCACCGCGTTCAGCGGCCAGAAGTTCGATGCGCTGGCCGCGCACGCCAGTCAGGGCGAGAACATCTTCTTCCTCAAGATGGGCAGGGAGAGGTTCGGCGAGCTGATGGGCATGGAGACCTTCGTACGCGTCAAGGACGCCACCGGCGCGGCCGTACCCGAGGACGATCTCTTCGCCGGGCTGCGCTGATCCGTACGCGCGGCCGGCGCTCCGTGAAGTGCGCCGGCCGCACGGCGTGATCGGGCGGGTCAGCGCTGCCGCCACTCCTCGTAGGGGACGCGGGCGATCTCCAGGAGGTCGCCGGTCTTCGCCCACTGGTTCCGGCCAAGGCGGGTGAGCGGCTTGAGCCGGGTGACGTCCGGCAGCCCGTCGTCGGAGAGGGCCTCCTCCTCGACGACGGCGTGCACGACCCGGCCGAAGACCACGGTGGAGTTGCCGAGCAGCAGCGTCGAGTGCAGCTCGCACTCGAGGGCGGCGGGAGAGCCGGCGACCCGCGGGGGTTTCACGCGGTGGCTCGCTTCCCGCTCGATCCCGGCCTCGTCGAACTCGCTCACGCCGGCGGGGAAGTCCGTCGACGTGGCGTTGATCTGCTCGAACATGGCCTCGGGAGCGAGGCTGACGACGAACTGCCCGGTCGCTTCGATGTTCCGCAGCGTGTCCTTCCGCCCGACGGAGGTGAACTGCACGATGGGCGGGCTGACGCAGGCCACGTTGAAGAAGGAGTGCGGGGCCAGGTTGTCGCCGTCGCTGTCTGCGTTCACCGTCGACACCCAGGCGATGGGCCGCGGCACGACGGTAGCGGTCATGAACGTGTAGAAGTCCCGGCTGGACATGGTCTGGGGATCGAAGTCGACGCGCATGGCCCCCAGTATGGTGCGGGCCGCCCGTGCGGATCGACCGGCTCCCGACCGGCTCCCGACCGGCTCCGGGGCAACCGTCAGTCCTGCGGCCCAACGCCCTTGATCCTGGCCGGAGTTCCGTCCGGGGCGAAGGAGTCGCGGAAGGTGAAGGCGTACGGCGCGGAGCCGTGGCCGTGGAGGTGCTCCAGCCGGGAGACCCCGTCCTGCCAGGTGGGAATCACGCCGTCGGAGACCCACCAGAACACGTAGTTCGGGTGCCCTGTCCGCTCGAACCAGTCGTCACGCCTGGTCAGCGCCTCACGGTGCAGCCCGGTGTAGACGGCGTGGAAGGCGGAGCGCGGGTCGGTCCAGAGCGAGAGGGTCGCGGCCAGGGCGGTCGTCTCCGGCGTACGGCCCTTGGCGTACCAGGACGGTACGGCGAACTCTCCCCATGCACCCCAGTCCGCTTCGAAGAGCACGCCCCGGGCGCCGTCCGCCGTGTCAGCGTGCGCGAGATATCCGGGGTGCCGACCGATCTTCCGGTAGACGGCCTCGCCGATGTCGTAGAACTCGCGCGTGAGCGGCGCGGGATTGGCGAGAGGCGACGTGAGGACGCCGAAGGTGTACAGCGCGAGACGGGGCATGGGCCTCTCCCTGGTCGGGGGTGCCGGGGGTGGACCCGGTGCGGTGGCCTGCGTACGGGGGCGGGCGCGGCGGGGGTTCGTGGGCGTGGCCGGCTCGTCCCGTCGCGGGTGGCTCTGCCTGAAGGAACTCCCGGGCGACCGCGGGCGATCGCCGGAACCCGGGCGAAGCCCAGGCGAAGACCAGGTGAAGGTAGCCGCCTCCGCGGGCCCTGTCGAAGTTGCGTTTTCCCTGCCCAAGTGGCCTCCTGCGCTGGCCCGTTGGGGAACCGGCGCGCAGCCGCGGCTCACTGCTCGGCGTCACGCTCCCGTGCGGCGAAGCGGCGTCGTGCGGCCTCGATCTCGTCCAGGTAGCGGCGGGTCCAGGCGCACATGCCGTTGACCGTCTCGCGCAACGCCTCGCCCGCCTCGGTGAGTCGGTAGTCCACGCGGGGCGGCACCGTCGCGTACACGGTTCTGTGCACCACTCCGTCCCGTTCCAGTCCGCGCAGAGTCTGCGTGAGCATCTTGTGGCTGATGCCGTCCACCTCGTTCCGCAACTCGGTGAACCGCAGCGTCCGCGTCCCCAGGACGTTGATGATCAACAGGGCCCACTTGTTGGCCACCTCCGAGAAGATCTCCCGGGCCAGAGAGTCGGCGCGCAACACGTCCGCGTCCTCGGACACACGCTGGACCTGCTTGGTTTCCATCAGGTGCCCCTCTCACCGAAAAGTGCGTTCTTCCAGGTCAGAGCATACTCACCTACGGTTTTCGAGTAACCGGAAGAGACCGACGGAGGCGACGGCCATGAGCATCCTGAAGACCTACGCACGCCTGTGGGCCGACGACCTCGACCGCGCGCTGCCGCTTCTGGAGCAGCTCACCGGCGAGCAGCCCCACCTCCGGATGACGTTCGAGTCGGTCGGCCTCGCCGCCGTCCGCGACTTTCTGGTCATCGCGGGGCCGGCCGAGGAACGCGAGAAGTACAGTCACGCCTCCGCCACCGTCGTCGTCGACGATCTCGACGCCCTTCAAACGACCCTGGAGTCCGCCGGGGCCACCATCACCAGCCCCGCGACCGACGGTCCGACGGGGCGGTTCCTCTACGCCAGACACGTGGACGGAGCGGGTATCGAGTACGTCGAATGGAAACCGGAACTGGTCCGCCGGTTGCTGCAACTGCCGTGAGCGGAACGGTCGTTCAGATCGACGGGACGGATACGCCGGTCAGGTTCGAGCTGTGCTCTCCGGTACGTACGCCGTCTCGGGTACGGCAGTGCGCGGGCTGGGCCGGCCGGTCCCGCGCCCGGTGGCCAGGACGAGCACTACGGCGATCGACTGGATGCCGATCAGCATGGCCTGGGTCTCCGGGGCGGTGACGCCCAGTGAGACCAGGGAGACGTTGACCGCGAAGTGCATGCCGATCGCCGCCACGATGCCGGCACGGTCGTAGGCGGCGGCGACCAGCATCGCCATCGGGACGTTGCTGACGGCGAAGAGGACACCGCTCGCCGAGGCCAGGCCCAGTTCGTGCTGCGGAGTCCCGTCGATGAAGAACAGCGGCAGGTGCCACACGGCCCAGACGACGCCCAGCAGCAGACCGACCTGGAAGCGGCTCATCGTCGCGCGCAGCCTCGGATAGGCCGTACCGCGCCAGCCGGCCTCCTCGGAGAGCGGGCCCGAGACGAGCATGCCGCCGAGGAACGCCACGGGACCGCCCATCGTCTCCGCCATCTCCCTCGCGGAATCCAGGGACAGCGCGGGACCGCCCGCCGCGTATCCGAACAGCGCGGCCAGCACCACGGTCGCGGAGCCGAGGATCATCAGCACCGGTGCCCAGAGCAGATGCCTCCGACGGAACGCGACCACATGCCGGGGGACCGCCTCGCCGCGCCGCCGGCGACGGATCCGGATGACCAGGGCGCCAATCAGGGGGCCGAAAGCACCGAGCGTGTAAGAGAGGTTGGCGGGCGGCTCGGTCGATTCTCCGCCGACCGCGACGGCCACGCCCCAGGCCAGCCAGCTCGTGGCGAACGCGATGCCCAGAAAGAGGGTCAGGTCGTTGCGGTAGCGGCCCGGTACGGGGGCCGGTGATGCAGATGAAGTGGGCATCCCGATCTTCCTCGGTGGAAGGGTCGTTGCGTGTCCGTGTACGGGTGATGCGTGCGCACGCTGCGGTGTCCCGAGTGCGCGTCAGAGGTCAGGGGGTCGGCGTCCGCCCGTGCGCGGAGCCCTCGTCGTCCCGCGCACCCAGCCGGTCGCCGAGCCAGGCGGCGACCATGCCGAGGAGTTCGGAATCGACGGGTCCGCGGAGCAGCCGGCGGTAGGAGCCGAGCGTGTGCCGGGCGGGGTCCCGGCGCAGTACATGGGTCAGGTCCGGGACCCGGTGGGTCTCCGCGTGGCCGTCCGGCAGCAGGCTCTCGATCACGGCGAGGTCGGCGGGCGGCACCTGGATGTCCTTGCCGCCGGTGACGGCCAGTACGGGCGCCCGCACGGCGGCGAGGTCGTCGCGGCTGTCGTGGACGAGCATCTCCCGCAACCAGCGGGCGTTCACGGGGATTCCGTACACACGCGCCACGTCCGTACGCGTACGGGCGACCCGGGCGAGCGCCCCATTCCCCAGCGCCGCCAACGGCCGGCGCAGCAGCCGTACCGGCGCAGGTGCGCTCCGGAAGAGCGAGGCGGCCTGCCAGCGCATGGCCTCCTTGCCCGTACGGGCGAAGCCGGCCAGCAGTACCGCCGCCCGCACCTCGTGGCGGGCGGCGAGGGTCATGGCGTGCAGGGCGCCCTCGCTGTGCCCGATGACGGCGACGGATCCGGGCCGTATGGACGGGTGTTCGGCGAGGGTGCGCAGTGCGCGTACGGCGTCCCGGCGGTTGTCGGTGAAGCCGCTCGCCCGCCAGTCCCCGGGACTGTCCCCCGTGCCGCGCCGGTCGTAGCGCAGGGTGGCGATCCCCGCTGCGGCCAGGGCCTCGGACAGCGGCTGCCCGAGGTCGAGGGCGAGCTTCCTGGAGTTCCCGTCGCGGTCCAGGGGGCCGGAGCCGTGCAGGAGCAGGGCGGCGGGGTGCGGGCCGGGCCCGGCGGGCAGTGTCAGGGTGCCTGCCAGCGGGGGGCCGTCACCGGTGGCGACTGCGATGTCGGTTTCGCGCAGGGCGGTGTTCACGCAAGACTCCGTGGGGCCGAATGGTCTCAATATTGAGAACGTTATCAGCCGTGAGATCATAGGCGCCATGGCTCACGCGGACCTCCTGCTCCACCCCGTACGGATGCGCATCCTCCAGACGCTCCTCGGGTTCGACGAACTGACCACCGCTCAACTCCGGGACCGGATGCCCGACATCCCGGCGGCCTCCATGTACCGGCACGTCGCCACCCTCACTCGCGCCGGCGTCATCGAAGTCGTGCGGGAGCGACCCGTACGCGGGACCGTCGAGCGCAGTTACCGGGTGCACCAGGACAAGGCCCTCGTCGATGAGGACGCCCGCCTCGCCATGACCAAGGAGGATCACCGACAGGCGTTCACGGTCTTCACCGGAGCCCTGATGGCCGACTTCGAGCGCTACCTCTCACGGGACGACGCCGAACCCGCACGCGAGAACGTTCTCTATCGGCAGGGCACGGTCCAGCTCACGGACGACGAGTACGCCGAACTCGTCGAAGAGATCGAGGCCCTCGTCGCCCGCCGGGCGGGCACCGGCTCCGGGAAGGGGCGAACTCGCCACATCGTCAGCCTGGTTGTCATGCCCGACAAGTCCACGGACGACGAAGACCGCTGAGAGGTGGGTCGAACGCCCACGGTCACGCCGCTCTCGTGTCGTCACCTGCCAGGAACGGCCGCAGCAGCGTGAGCAGGGCCTGCGGCCGGTGCAGGGGGATGATGTGGCCGCAGTCCTCGATGACGTGTCCGGTGAGATCGTCGGCGACCGGGCGGAGTTGGCGTTCCAGCGCCGTACCGACGGGCCGGGCGCCCAGTGCCATCGTCGGCACCGTCAGCCGGGAGGCGGCGACCGCCTGCTCGATCTGTACGGCGCTCTCGGGCAGGGCACGGTAGTACGAGAACGCGCAACGCAACGCCTGGCGGCCGGTGTATGCGCGGACGAAGGCGTCCCGGATCTCGGGGCGTACCCCGTCGCCGAGCGTGCCGGCGCGCAGAAACCAGTCGACGTAAGCGGCCTCGTGCCCCTCCAACACGGTCTCGGCGAGGCCGTGTTCGGCGGTATGGAAGCCGAACCACCACGGCGGCCCGTCGGCGAGGAAGTCCTCGGCACCCGGCAGCCTGCCCAGCAGGGACTCCATGACGACCAGACGCCGGACGAGACCGGGGCGGCGGAGGGCGAGCAGAAAGGCCGGTGCGGTCCCCGCGTCGATGCCCACCACCGCGGCCGAGGTCACACCGAGCGCGGCGAGCAGCGCCGCGGCGTCCTCGGCCAGGGTTCCCGCGTCGTACCCGGAGGCGGCCCGGCTGCTCGCGCCGAACCCGCGCAGGTCCGGCGCGATGACCTGGTAGCCGTCGGACAGATCGGCCATGACGTCCGTCCACAGCTCCCAGGTGTGCGGGAAGCCGTGCAGCAGCAGGACGGCCGGGCCCGATCCGGCGACGGCGACGTTCAGTTCGACGCCGTTGACGGGGACGCGTCGCAGCTCGGGCATGGAGAGACCTCCGGGGCGCGGTGAGTGATGGCGCGGTGAGTGCTGTGGTGAGCAGCGGTGACAAGGTCACGCTAGGGAACTAGCCTGCTCCGCCCAAGACGGCACTTTCCCTTCAGGTGGTGAGCTCCGGGTGACCACGTCGAGACCCGGCACAGGCGAGCGGCCGCCCGGTGAACGCGGCGATCTGCTGGACGAGCGCTGCCCGACGCGCCAGTTGCTCGACCGCATCGGCACCAAGTGGACGTCGATGACGGTCAAGGTGCTGGCCGAGGAGACTCCGGGCGAGGTCCGCTTCGCGGAACTGCGGCGCCGCATCCCGGGCATCTCACAGAAGATGCTGTCCACCACCCTCCAGAGCCTGGTCCGCGACGGCCTGGCCACGCGCCGCGTGGAATCCACCGTGCCGCCCGCCGTCCATTACGGGCTCACCGAACTCGGCCTGTCCCTCGAAAGACCGCTCGCCGCGCTGCGGGACTGGGCCGAGACCCATATGCCGGAGATCGACCGCAACAACCAGGCCGCGGACGGGTCGTCGGCCGACTGAGGCATGTATCGAGTGTCCTGGTCACAGCTACGCGCGATGGCTGCTGCGAAGTCGGCCCGTCCGTAGCGGACCGCCGACTTGTCGTACCTCGTGGTCGCCGAAGTGCTGAGTGCTGCCGCAGCATGCAGCCCACATCCGTCGGCAGGAACGTGGATCGCTGCGACCAAGCGCCCTCACTGACTCAGGCGAGCGGCCTTGATCTCGCGTTGGGCGAAGACGTCCTCACGACGTTCTTGCATCTGCCGTAGCGCGTCCTTGCGGTCCCGCTTGGAGAGCCGGTCCAGATACGTGTGCCCGATGAGGTGATCGGTTTCGTGCTGGAGACACCGGGCGAAGTACCCCGTCCCCTCGATGACCAGTGGCTCGCCGTCCTTGTCGAATCCGCGGACGGCGGCACGATCGGTGCGGGGAACCGCCATGGCGGCACCGGGCACGGACAGGCAGCCCTCGAAGTCGTCGACGAGCCGGCGGCTACCCGGATCGGGCAGGTCCAGAACCGGGTTGACGATGTGGCCGACATGCCGGATCCCGTCGTCGTCCGGGCAGTCGTAAACGAACAACTGGAGATCGACACCGACCTGGTTGGCCGCCAGGCCGGCACCGTCGGCGACATACATGGTCAGGAACAGGTCGTCGATCAAGCCGGACAACTCAGGAGTTCCGAACTCGGCGACCTCCCGGCACGCACGGCTCAGCACCTCCTCACCCACCACCGTGACCCTGCGAACCGTGCCCCTTCCGGCCTCCGGCGGCAGAGACGGATAGGAGTTCACCGGGCGGCCCTGCACACGAACTCGTCGGTCGACGGAACGGGGCCGCTCGTGACGAACAGACATGGGCTGTATCCCCTTTGCGCACCACGGACGCCGCGGAGGCTGCCGCAGCGGATCGCCTTCAGCAGGACTGCTGCTTGCCAAGTCCTTTGCAAAGTAGCAGACTTTGCAAAGTGACTGAAGACGACGTCAACGCCCCGGACGACCAGGCAGCCGGCACCGGCGGAGGGTTGCGCGAGCACGACGTCCGGACTGAACTGCTGGACCTGCTCGCTGAAGTCGGTGCCGTCACGGCGACCGAAGCCGCGTCCCGGCTGGGCTACAGCTCCGGGCTCTGCTCGTTTCACCTACGACAGCTCGCACGTCACGGATACATCGAAGAGGCCCCTCGCAGCGGGGGCCGTGCACGTCCCTGGCGCCTGAAGGAGCACAGTCCCGTCGCCGACCAGGGCACGGGGGAGCCGTTCGGCGACTTGGCACGTGGGCTGGAGGACGAGAGCTGGCAGCGATGGCTGTCCCAGAGAGATGAGGCACCGGCCGATCGGCGCCACGACGAAGCCTTCAGCGCCGTCGCGTATCTGACGCCGGAGGAGATGAGCCGCGTCGCGGACGTGATCCGCCGGTCGCTCGAGCCCTACAAGGACCGCGAACATCGCCCTTTGGCGCGGCCTGACGGTGCTCGCCCGGTTGCACTCATCACCCGGCTGTTCCCTCTGCTTCCTCACACGGGAGATGGCCGGGGCAGGGCTGAGTCGACCTGAGAACGCTTCCGAGCAGGCTTCCTTACCGCGGGCCCCCGCCGGTGCCGTCCCCGCCCCCGTCACGCGGCCAGCGAGAGCGCCAGCGCCGCCGCTGCCGGCAGGGCCTGGACGAGGAGGATGCGGCGGCTGACGGTGGCGGCGCCGTAGAGGCCCGCGACGATCACGCAGCAGAGGAAGAAGATCCGCGCCTGCGGGCCCGTGGGGTCGGCGGCGACGAGGCTCCAGACCAGTCCGGCGGCGAGAAACCCGTTGTAGAGGCCCTGGTTGGCGGCGAGCGGTGCCGACTCCGCGGCGAACTCCGGGGTCGTGCCGAAGACGGCGCGGCCGCGCGGCGTGCGCCACAGGAACATCTCCAATATCAGAAAGCCCAGGTGGGCGAGGGCGACCAGAGCGGTGAGCGCGGTGGCGGCGGCGTGCATGAAGTGCTCCCGGAATCAGGTGAGTTGGATTTTCCGACTGACAAGGTTCCGGAGCCTAGCACGATGGTTTGATATCCCAACCAACTGCCTGGTTGGATGGCCGCATGGCGAAGAGAGAGGTGAACCCGAGGGAGTGTTCGCTGGCTTCGGCGCTGAACGTCGTCGGTGAGAGGTGGTCACTGCTCGCGCTGCGCGAGGTGTTCTACGGCGTGCACCGCTTCGACGGCATCGTCCGCAACACCGGGGCGCCCCGCGACGTACTCGCCGCACGGCTGCGCACGCTCGTCGACGGCGGGGTCCTGCGCCGGGTGCGCTACTCGGAACGTCCGCCCCGCGACGAGTACCACCTCACGGAGGCCGGACGTGAACTCGCCCCTGCCCTGCTCGGGTTGATGCGCTGGGGCATGCGCTGGGTGCCCGGGGCGCCGGCCGGTCCCACGCCCTTCACCCACGACTGCGGCGGGGCGCTCGACGCCGCGATCGTGTGTACGTCGTGCGGGGAGACGGCTCCGCCGGAGCCTGACGCCGAATGACGGGGCGGCGGAGGTCAGTTGACCCTGCGGAGTCGTAGGGAGCCGTACGGAAGCGTGGGGAATCCTGCGAATCGTACGGAGCCGGTACGGGCGGAACGCTCGGCGGCGGGCGGACGTCAGAGCTGCATCTTGAAGCCCAGGTGGGACGCCTCGAAGCCGAGCCGTTCGTAGAAGCGGTGCGCCTCGATGCGGGTCGCGTCCGAGGTGAGCTGGACCAGGACGCAGCCCAGGGCGCGCGCCTCGTCGATGGCCCACTGGACGAGCCTGGTGCCGAGCCCGTCGCCGCGCGCGTCCGCGTGCACGCGGACCGCCTCGATGAGCGCGCGGGTCGAACCGCGCCTGGACAGGCCGGGGATGACGGTGAGCTGGAGGGTGCCGATGGCCCGGCCGTCGCGTTCGGCGACCATCAGATGCTGGTTCGGGTCGGCGTCGATACGGGCGAACGCCTCGCGGTATACGCCGGGTCGATCCGGGCTCTCGCGCTGTGCGCCGAGGTGGTCGTCGGCGAGCATGGCGACGAGGGCCGGTACGTCGTCGGCGGTCGCGCGTCGCATCGTGATCGGCCCCGGCGCCGGCGCGGAGGGCGTCGACGGCGGTGGCGTCGATGACGGGGGCGGGGTCCCGGTGCTCATGATCGCAGCTTACGCCCCGGTATTGGCCAGAGGTTGGACTCGGTCGGAAAGTGCGCAAGCGCACGGTGTGGCGGAAGTGCGCCGGATGACGCCGCTTTACGGTTCGTCGCCCACGTCACCTGGAACGTCGCCGTACTCGCGGTGTTCCGCTTCCCGTCCGTGCACGGTCGTTCCGTACGTCACCCGGCGTGTGGGTGTGCGAGGCGGTGCGCGGCGTCCACGTCACGCGTCCGGTGCGCGAACGTCCGTGAGAACGGCGCCGGTTCGCGTCCCGCGCGGGGCGGCGGTTCGCGCGGAGCGCGCCGTTCAGCCGAGCGCCACGGAGTAGGGGGCGAACCGGCGGGTGGCGTCGCCCGGCAGCCCGGAGGACGCGGGGGAGCGGCTCATGAGGGTGCAGAGGAAGCCGCCGTCCAGCCCGTGGCGCCGTGCCCAGTCGGTGAGTTCCGTATGGCGGGCGTCGAGGTCGAGGCGGACGTCCCCCGGTGCGTGCCGCGCCAGATCGCGGACGAGGGCACGGGCCGTTGCCGTGTCCTGCGCGACGACCGGACCGATGACCCAGGTGCCGCCGTTCGGCCAGGCGGCCGCGTACCCGCAGAGCGTGCCGCGGGCGTCCTCCGCGACGACGAAGCGGTCCGCGAACTGCCGTAGCCGCAGCAGGAGTCGGAGGCGGTCCGCCCCGAAGACCGGGGCGTCCAGCGCGCGGACGGCGGCGAGGTCGGCCGCCCTCGCGGTCCGTACGTGAGGGGCGTCCGGCAGCGGCTCCTCGTATGGACAAGTCTCGGTACGTGCCTCCTTCCGCGGACGTGCCTCGTCCGGCGGGGGACGGAAGCGTCCGGTGAGCGAGGTGACCGTGCCCTGCGGACGGAAGCCGAGCCGTTCGTAGAGGGGTCTGCCGGTCTCGGTCGCATAGAGGAAGACGGGGACGTCGCCCGCCGCGGCGAGAGCCTGTTCCAGCAGCCGGCGGCCCAGACCCCGGCGGGCATGGTCCTCCGCGACGAGCATCATGCCGACGCAGGCCGTTCCCGGTCCGGGGGCCGGGTCCTCGGCGGTCGCCGTCAGGGCCTCGTACGAGGTGAGGACGCAGGTGCCGAGCAGCGCGCCGTTCCGCTCGTGCGCGTCGATGCCGAACCCCTGCCCGGCCGTCAGCAGCAGCCGCCACTTGTGCTCCTCGCGGCCCCAGCCCCGGCTCTCCGCCAGGTCGGAGCACGCCGTGAGGTCGGCGACGGTGAGTCTGCGCACGGAGATCTGCCGAGTCGTCGTCACGGGCTCAGACTGACCGACGCAACTCCCGTGCGGCCACCGGGTTTCCGCTTGTTCGGGCCGCCGCCCGCCGGGGTTCGCCGCCCGGTTCCGCCTTCGTCCCCGTGGGCGCCCCCGTGGACGTCCCCGTGGATGTCGCCATGGACGTACCCGTCGACGTGCGCGTACTCCTGCGGGCCGCCGCGCGCAGTCTGCGTCCGCGACGGGTCGGGCCCCACGGCTTGAGCACCGAGACCGCCGTGATGAAGACGTACAGCGACAGGGAGACCGCCGGCGGAACGAGCAGATCCGTGGCCGGTACGGGCTCGCCGCGCGCGACCAGCGCGGCGGCCTCGTCCGCGGCGGGCGCGAAGGCGAAGACGGTGAGTCCGGCCGCGGCGAGCGTCAGCCAGAACTTCAGCCAGACCCAGCGGTACTTCGCCAGCCCCCATGCCGTACCGAGCGACAGCACGAGGCCGCTGGCGAGCGTGAGCAGCGCGACGGGCAGCAGCAGCCAGTCGGCGAAGAGCTTCATGGCGGTGTACGCGGTCCCGGCGAGGGCGTCCGGGTCGGCGGCGCCGGCGACGGCGAGCGTCAGCAGACACAGCGAGACGCCGAGCCAGCCGACCGAGACGGTGACGTGGGCGACGAGGACGGCCCTGCGGGCGGGGCGGGAGAGGCGCGGTGGTTGAGGCATGGTCCCCACGGTGGCGGTGCGGGGCCCGTCGTCGCGTCTGACAGCGGGAGTACGTCGGCGTACTCGGGCCCGAGTAGGCGGGTCGGTGCGGCTGCGTCCCGTGTCCTGTGTGCGGGGGACGGTGCCGACGGGAGAGGGGACGAACTCCGCGCGCCCTCGGGGGTGTTGAGGAGCGGCTGCGTGGAATACGGGGACGCGGTGCCGGATGTGGCGCGCTGCGCGGCGGCGCCGGTACGGATCACGGTCGCCGTGAACGCGGACGGTCACCGACGCGACCCCGTCTCCGGTGGGTACGCCGGTGAGGATCGGCGCACGGCTACGGACTTGTCCGTAAGAGTCGGTGATTCCCGTCAGTGGTGCCCGTCACGTCATTCGCACCGGGTGACGGACGGGACTTGTGTGGCGAAGTGATAACGGTATGGTCGAGTCCGCATCGCGCGCGGTTCGGCAGAAAAGGCGCAGCCGGTGCCAGGGGGCCGCACCACCAGAACGACGTTCCGAATGCATGACTGCGTGTAACGCGCAGAGAGTTCGTGAGAGTTCGAGGCGAGGCAGACCATGACGACCACATCGGCCGGTAACGGTCCGTCCGCGGGAGACGGCAGAGACGACGGCGACGACTGGGGGTGGTTCACCCCCGCGCAGCCGGCCACGGAGACGAGACGGTCCGGCGAGGACGCGGACGCCGACGCCGAGGCTGACGCCGGGCAGAACGAGCAGGCCGGACGGGCCCGTTGGGAGGGCGACGGCGGCCACGACGGTCACGACGGTCGCGGCGATCACCGTGAGTACGGCGGTACGGAGCCGGGCGGCGGGCCGGTGGGCCCCGTCGTCACGGGCGCCGGTGCGGGGCGTGCGCGCTGGGCGGAGACGCCGGAGGAGTTCGCGATACCGGTGCCGGCGCCTCCTGGCGGCGACATACCGGGGGCGCCGCCGCAGTCGGGCCGTCCCAGACAGGACGCCGCGGACGCGGGCCCCGGGCACGGTCCCGGCACCGGTACCGGTACCGGCGCCCACGGCACCGCTC
>NZ_LJGW01000409.1:0-2592 GCF_001751255.1 Streptomyces nanshensis
CGGGCGCCTGCGCAGCCGTACGGAGTGGAACCGGGGCCGGACCCGGGCCCGGGCGCGGTCGGAGCGTCAAGTGCCGTACGGGGCGGGCTGTTTCGCCGGGCGGAGGCGCCTGCGTACGGACCCGTGCACGAGGCCGGGCAGACGCGGGGGAGCGGCGCCGGTACGGGCGGGACGGCTGCCGTGCGCGAGCGGCGGTGGCTCGCACTGCGCGAACGGCTGCCCCTGTGGGTGCAGTTGCGCTGCGGCATCGAGCTGAGGACGCTGCTCGCGCTGGCGGTCGTCCTCGTCGTCGCCGTCGCGTTCGCCGTGCACCACTTCTGGACGGGACGCCCCGAGGCCGTCCCGGCTCCCACGGCGCAGCGTGCTCCCACGGAGCCGGACGCGAAGGGCGCGGGCTCCGGCAGCCGGGACGCGGACACCTCGCAGGGGCCGGGCGGGCTGTCCGGCAGACGGCTGGTCGTGGACGTCGGCGGCAAGGTCCGCAAGCCCGGTATCTACAAGCTGCCGCACGGATCCCGGGTGGCCGACGCCCTGGAGGCGGCGGGCGGCGTCCGTCCCGGTACGGACGTCACCGGCCTCAACAGGGCGCGGCGCGTGGTGGACGGGGAGCAGATCGTCGCCGGCGGTGCGCCCACGGGGAGCGGCGCCGGGCAGGGCGCGGGCGGTACGGGAACGGGGGCGCAGCCGGGCGGCGGTACGGCTGCCGACGGTCCTGGCGGCGGCACTGTGAGCCTCAACTCGGCCTCCGCGGAACAGTTGGAGACGCTGCCGGGCGTCGGCCCGGTGCTCGCGCAGCACATCGTGGAGTACAGGGAGGAGCACGGCGGCTTCACCTCCGTCGACCAGCTTCAGGAGGTCGACGGGATCGGCGACCGCCGCCTGGCCGACATCAAGCCGAAGGTGAGCCCGTGACGGGCGGCGGCGTGACCGGCGGCGTCCTGAGCAGGCCCGGTCACGTCGGCCCGGATGCTCCGGCCGGTGCGGGCCAGGGGGCCGCCGACCTCCGGCTCGTGTCGCCGGCGCTGGCGGCATGGGCGGGCGCGGCGGTGGCACTCGGGGTGTCCGGCACCGTGTCGCTGGCAGGGGTTGCCGCATGTGTGCTGGGCGCGGCGGTGCTGCTTCTGCCCCTGCTCCGGTCCCGACTCCGGTACGGGCACCGGCAGTCGGGGGAGCCGGACGGACGGCCCTCATCGCACGGTGACGGTTCCGGCAACGGTCCGTCCGCCTGGTACGTGCCGCCTACCGGTGCGGTGACGCGTACCGGAGGGCCGCGCGGGGTCGCGCCGGGGCTGCTGACCGCTGCCGCGGCGCTGCTCTGCGCGGCGGCGCTGCTCTGCGCGGCGGCGGGCTGCACGGTCGCCGCGCTGCACGCCGCCGATCTGCGACGCGGCCCGCTGCCGTATCTCGCCGAGCAACAGGCCACGGTCACGGTCGACTTGACCGTGACGGAGGATCCCCGCCGCATCCGCCCGCAGGTACGCGGATCCCAACAGATGCCCGGCGCCCTGCTGTTCCGTGCCGAGGCCACCCATGTCACGGAACGCGGCACAGCCCGGGGCTCCGCTAAGGAGTCTGCCGCTCCGCTCGACAGCGCCGTACGCACCCCGGTGCTCGTCATCGTCCAGCAGCGGGACGGCCGTCCGTCGTCGCGGTGGCAACGGCTGCTGCCCTCCACCGGTCTGCGCGCCCGGGCGGCACATCTGACCGTGCCGCTGCCCACGGGCCACGTACAGGACGTCGCCGCCGTCGTCCGGCTGCGGGCGGACGGTACGCCGCCCGTCGTACGGGGACCCACGGCGGTGCAGCGGGTGGCCGGGAGTCTGCGCGCCGGGCTGCGCGAGGCGTCCGGCGTGCTGAACGGAGACGCGCGTGGGCTGCTGCCGGGCCTGGTCGTCGGCGACACCTCCCGGCTCCGCCCGGGACTCGAAGAGGCGTTCCGCGCAACGGACATGGTGCATCTTTTGGCCGTGAGCGGGGCGAACCTCGCGATCCTGCTGGCGGTGCTGGTCGGACCGCCGGGCACGGCGCATCTCGCCGAACGGAGAGGGCTCGCACCGCGCCTGGGCATCCCGCTGCGTACGACGGCCGTCCTGGGCGGTCTGCTCACGCTGGCGTTCGTCGTCGTCTGCCGTCCCGAGCCGAGCGTGCTGCGGGCGGCGGCGTGCGGATCGATCACGCTGCTCGCCCTCGTCACGGGACGGCGGCGCTCTCTGCTGCCCGCGCTGGCGGCGGCCGTGCTGCTGCTCGTGCTCCACGACCCCTGGCTGGCGGTCGACTTCGGCTTTCTGCTGTCGGTGCTGGCGACCGGTTCGCTACTCACTCTCGCGCCGCGCTGGAGCACGGCGCTGCGCCGCCGGGGCGTCAACGGCCGGCTCGCGGAGGCCCTCGCCGCGGCCGCCGCCGCGCAGATCGTGTGCGCCCCGGTGGTCGCGGTGCTGGCCGACCATGTGAGCCTCGTCGCCGTTCCGTGCAATCTGCTGGCGGAGTTCGCCGTCGCTCCGGCGACCGTGCTGGGCTTCGCGGCCCTGGCGTGGGCGCCCGCGGCGATGCCGATCGCCAAGTCCCTTGCCTGGCTGGCGGGGTGGCCCGCCG
>NZ_LJGW01000409.1:2616-20388 GCF_001751255.1 Streptomyces nanshensis
CGAGGGGATCGCCGCGCTGGCCCGTGCCGGGGCGGACCTGCCGGGCGCCGAGATCGCCTGGCCCGGCGGCTGGAGGGGCGCGCTGTTCCTCGCGGCAATCACCGTCGGCGTCCTGCTGGCAGGCAGGGCGACACGGCTGCCCGCGCTGCTGGCCCGCCCCTGGGTGTGCGCGGCCTGCGCACTGCTCCTGCTGCTGGCGCTGGTCCGCCCGGCGCCGCTGGTACGGCCGTTCACGGGCTGGCCGCCGCCCGGCTGGCGCCTTGTGGCGTGCGATGTCGGCCAGGGGGACGCGCTGGCACTGGCGACGGGCAGAGCGCACCAGGCGGTCGTCGTCGACGCGGGCCCCGACCCGGCGGCCGTCGACCGGTGTCTGCGCACCCTCGGGGTCACCTCCGTACCGCTGCTGGTGCTCACGCACTTTCACGCGGACCATGTATCCGGGCTCGCCGGGGTGTTGAAGGGGCGCAGCGTCGGGGCGATCCAGACCACCGGGCTCCAGGAGCCGCGTGCGCAGGCGGAGTTCGTACGCCGTACGGCCCGTGGCGCCGGGGTGCCCGTGACCGGTGCGGTGGCGGGGGAGCGGCGGCATGCGGGCGCCCTGTCCTGGCAGGCGCTGTGGCCCACGGCCCCGCACGGCGCACAGGACGCAGCGCCGCACGGCGCACCGGACGCCACGCCGGACGGCGCACAGAGCGGAACGCCGGACAGCACGACAGGCACCATGGCGGACGATCCCGGCGGCGCCAACGACGCCAGCATCACCCTGCTCTTCCGCACCGGCGGGATGTCGCTGCTCCTGCCCGGCGATCTCGAACCGGACGCGCAGAGCGGCCTGTTGAACGCCTGGCCGGGGCTGCCGTCCGTGGACGTCCTCAAGGTCGCCCACCACGGTTCCGCGTACCAGGACCCGCGTCTGCTGGAGCGGCTCCGTCCGCGCATCGCCCTGATCAGTTGCGGCGCGGACAATCCGTACGGTCATCCTGCGCCCCGTACGGTCGCCGCGCTGCGCGCGGCCGGCGCCCTCGTACGGCGTACCGACCTCAACGGCGCGCTGGCGGTGACCGGTTCACGGACACCCGGCGCACGGGATCCCGGAGAGGGGGCGGGGCGGCCGTCCGTCGTCGTGGAGCGTGACGCGGACGGGCAGTCCGGCGGGGCCCGTTCGCCGCCCGGGGCGGACGGCTGACTCCGCCAACGTCCGGCCGTGCCCGGCGGGTTGGGCGGGGGCACGTCGCCCGCGTCACTGCCTGCTTGCGCCCACTTCGAAGAGGAGCCAGAGAAAGGCCGCGAAGAGATGGCCCGCGACCAGATAGACGAAGAGCCGGACGAGGAGGCCGCGCGGGATCCGGTCGTTCTCGCGTGCGGGGTCGTCCTTGGAGTTCCGCCGGGTCATCTCCGGTCACCTGCCTCACGTGGGTGTGCGCCGCCGATGCACAACTCCGAGGCCGTGCTGCGCAACAGGGTGTGGACGAAAAGCATCTCGGCGGCCTCGTCCCCGACGGCGGAGATGCGGTGCGGGACGAGGGAGTCGAAGTGGGCGGAGTCGCCCGGGTCGAGTATGTGGTCGGCCTCGCCCAGTCCGAGCGCCAGCCGCCCGGAGAGGACGTGCAGCCACTCCTCCCCGGGGTGCACGCGTACCAGCCCCTCCTGCGCGGCCGGTGGCACCGTGACGCGCAGCGCCTGCATCGCACGCCCCGGGTTGCCGGCCGCGCGGTAGACCCACCCGCCGGCCCTGGTCGCCTGCGCGTCCCCGCGGCGCAGCACGGGCGAGTGTCCGGGAGGGCTCTCACCGAGCAGATCGGAGACCGTGGTTCCGTAGGAACGGGAGAGCGACAGGAGTACCGGCAGCGACGGCTGCCTGTGCCCGGTCTCCAGCCGGGACAGGTGCGCGACCGAGAGCCCGGCGCGGGAGGCCGCCGCCTCCAGCGTGAGACCGGACGCGCGCCGCCGGTCCCGGAGGTTCGGAGCCACCGGGGTCGTCGCGCGTGCCGGGTCTTCTCCTGAAGAGGTCATGTCTCCATGAAGCGTCACGCCATGCCTGAGAGGCAAATCTCTTGCCTCTCAGGCAAATCCCTCTCGCCTCCCAGACCCCCGCCGGGATGTCGGTCCGCCGCACCGACTCGGTCCCGGGGTTCTCCGCCCCGTTGTGCTCAGTCCCGCTCCAGCCAGCCGTCGAACTCGGCGGCGAGCGCGTCGAGTCGGGCCGGATCGTAGCGGGCCCGCGGACCCTCCAGGACGACGAGCCACTGGGCGTCCTCCGCGTCGTCCTCGCCCGCGAGCGCCTCCCGTACGAGCTGTGGCTCCTCGTGGGGTCCCTCGAAGCGGTGCGTCAGCTCCTCGGCGACCTCCTCGGCGGCGTCGCGGTCGGGCAGCACCAGGATGTGTCGTACGTCCGTCACACCGGCATTGTGCTGCACACGGAGGTGTCGGCGGGGCGTGGGATGCTGGTCCGCGATGGCTGGTACGCGGAAGAAGACGACGGACGACCCGCTGGCCCCGGTGACCCTCGCCGTGGGGCAGGAGGAGCTGCTGCTGGAGCGTGCGGTGCGGGAGGTGGCCGCCGCCGCGCGCGCGGCCGACCCCGACACCGATGTGCGCGAACTCGCCGCGGTGGACCTGCAGCCCGGCACGCTGGCGGAGCTCACCAGCCCTTCGCTCTTCGCGGAGCGCAAGGTCGTCGCCGTGTACAACGCGCAGGACCTCTCGGCGGACTCCGTCAAGGACGTGAAGTCCTATCTCGGCGACCCCGCCGAGGAGATCACGCTCGTCCTGCTGCACGCGGGCGGCGCCAAGGGCAAGGGCCTGCTGGACGCCGCGCGCAAGGCCGGTGCGCGCGAGGTGGCCTGCGCCAAGCTGACCAAGCCCGCCGACCGGCTGGCGTTCGTACGGGGCGAGTTCCGCGGGCTCGGCCGGTCCGCGACGCCGGAGGCGGCCCAGGCGCTGGTCGACGCCGTCGGCAGCGATCTGCGTGAACTGTCCTCTGCCTGCAAGCAGTTGGTGGCGGACGTCGAGGGCACCATCGACGAGGCCGTCGTCGCGCGCTACTACACGGGCCGGGCCGAGGCCTCCGGCTTCGCCGTCGCCGACCGCGCCGTGGAGGGCCGCGCCGCCGAGGCGCTGGAGACGCTGCGCTGGGCGATGGCGACGGGCGTCGCGCCCGTACTGATCACCAGCGCGCTCGCCGCGGGCGTACGCGGCATCGGCAAGCTCGCCTCCGCACCCCGCGGCATGCGCCCCGGCGACCTCGCACGCGAACTCGGCATGCCGCCCTGGAAGATCGACAGGGTGCGCCAGCAGATGCGCGGCTGGTCGGCGGACGGCGTCTCCACCGCGCTGCGCGCGGTCGCCGCGGCGGACGAGGCGGTCAAGGGCGGCGGGGACGACCCGGAGTACGCGCTGGAGCAGGCCGTGCTGACCGTGGCGAAGGCGGCCCGCTCCCGCTGACGGCGCCCGTTCCCGTACGGCCCCCACCGCACACGGCACGGCACACCGCGCCGCACACCCGCACCGCCCAAGCCCCGTGCGCCACCGCCCAGTTCGCGCGAACCCGTCCCGCGTGCCGCCCCGCCCCTCACCCCGTGTCCCCTCACTCCGTGTCCGACGTCAGCGCCTCGATCGTCGGTACGGCCGCCGCCCGCCGTGCCGGGAGCACGGACGCCAGGACGCCGGTCGCGGTGCTCGCGGCGAGGAAGGCGGCCAGCCGTCCCCAGGGGAACAGCACTTCGCTGCCCTGCGCGGCGACCGCGGCGGCCCCGATGACACAGCCGGACGCCAGCCCCAGCGCCGAGCCCAGCAGCGCGATCAGCACGGCCTCCAGCCGGAAGACGGACCGGACGCCCTTCCGGTCCAGGCCGACGGCGCGCAACAGGCCGATCTCCCGCACCCGTTCGGCCACGGCCATCCCCAGGGTGTTGACCACGCCCAGCACGCCGATCAGCACGGTCACGCTGAGCAGCGCGTACAGGAGGTTCAGCAGCGGCTTCACCGGCCGTACGGCCTCGGCCTCCGCCGCCGCACGGTCGTGGACGAGCAGCGCGGGGTTGTCGAGCGTCGTACGGATGGCCTCCCGCAGCGCGCCGATGCGCCCGTGTGCAGCCTGGGCGAGGACGGAGACGACGTACGGACGCTGCTGCGCGGAGGCGTCGCCGCGTTCCCCGCCGAGCAGCCGGTCGGAGACCAGGGCGGGCGAGAGCGCCTCGGGACCGTCGTAGACGGCGACCACGGGCATGGTCCGCGCCCGCCGTCCTCCGCCGTCGTGTCCGCCGTCCCCGCCCGGTACGCCGCCGTCCGTCGTGACCCGGGCCCGCGACCCCACATGCCAGCCGCGCTCGGCAGCCGTCGCCGACGTGACCGCGATCCCATGGCCGAGGCGGGCCAACGAGCCTGCCCGTACGCGTACTTGGTGCAGCCTCGCCGCCGCGCGGGCGTCGACGGCGGTGGCGCCCAGCGTGTCACCGCCGGGGAGGCCGAGCGTGACCGGTACGAGGGCGGTGACGGCCTCCGCGTCCGGCAGCGTCGCGATGCGCTCCGCCGTGTCGGCGCCCACGTCCGCGAAGTCGACCGGGGTGATGCGCAGATCGGCGGCCATGCCCTCCCGCGCCTCCTGCTCCACCTTCTCCTGGAGCGAGAACGCCCCGACCGTCACGGCGGTGACGAGCGAGAGCCCGATCATCAGTGCCGTCGCGGTGGCGGCCGTACGGCGTGGATTGCGGCGGGCGTTCTCCACGGCGAGCCTGCCCCGTACCCCCGCGACACGGACCAGCGGCGGCCGCAGCAGCCGTGCGAACCCCGAGGCGAGCAGCGGCGTGAGGACGATCAGCCCGGTCAGCAGGACGGGTACGGCGGCGTACAGCAGGTTCTCGTCCCCGGAGGCGGCGTCGTACAGCAGCAGCGCACCGGCCGCGGTGACGAGGGAACCGGCGATGTCGCGGAGCCGCCGGGTCCGGGCGGCCGGCGGCACCCCGGTGCCCAGCGCGGCCACGGGCGGTACCGACGCGGCACGGCGGGCCGGGACCCAGGCCGCGACCATGGTGACTCCCGTGCCGACGCCGAACGCCGCGAGCAGCGGCGCGGCGGCGAACATCCGTACCGGGGCACCGGGCCCCTCGACGGCGCCGAAGAGGCCGTTCAGCGCCTCGGCCACGCCGATGCCGAGCCCGTATCCGGCGGCCGACGCGAGCACTCCCACCAGCCCAGCCTCGGCCAGCACCAGCCGCAGCACCTGGCGGCGGGTCGCGCCGACGGTGCGCAGCAGGGCGTGCTGGCGGCGGCGGGCCGCGCTGAGCATCGCGAAGGTGTTGGCCACCAGGAAGACCGAGACGCCCAGGGCGACGGCGGCGAAGCTCAGCAGGATGTAGGTGAGCTTGGGGTCCTCGGGAACGGCTTCGGCGTCCAGCGCCGTGCGGGTCACCGCCTCCGCTCCGCGCGGCAGCAGCTTCCCGGCGCGCTGCGCCAACTGCGCCTGGGATACGCCCTGTTCGGCGGTGAGCGTGATCTGTGTGTAGCGGCCGGGCGCCGCGAAGTGCCGGGCGGCGGTGGACGCAGAGAACGCCGTGACGGCGCCGCCCAGCGCCGGCCCGCTGTCCCGCGTCGTGAACGTGCCGGTGAGGCGTGCGTCGCGGGCGGTGCCGCCGACGACGACCCGGACGCGGTCGCCCACCGCGTATCCGGCGTCGTGTGCGGCCCGTTCGTCGAGGGCGATCTCGCCGGACGTACGGGGGCCGCGCCCCGCGTGCAGGGGGTAGCGGGGGTCGTCGCCGTGGGCGTCGGGGACCCAGTTGACGCCCGTCGAGCGGTAGGCGTCGCCGACGAGTTCACCGTCGCGTCCGACGAGGAGGGCGCGCCCCTCGACGGTGCCCCGTGCGCCGGAGACTCCGGGGAGCGCCCGCAGCCGCTCCAGCAACTGTCCGTCGAGCCGCACCGGTTCGTCGGCGTCGGCGTCGGTGCCTCCGCCGCCGGAACCGAGACCCGCCCCGTCCGGCTCCGCCGCCCGTACCGCCACCGACACATCGGGCCGGGACTCGCGCTGTACGAGGGCCTGCCCGTCGCGTACGGACTCCGTGTACATCAGCGAGCCGGACACGAACGCGACGCCGAGCAGCACGGCGAGAGCGGGCAGCGCGAAGCGCAGCCGGTGGACGAGGAGATTGCGTACGGCGGTGCGGAGCATCGCGTTGGCTACGGCGGTGCGGAGCATCGCGTGAGACAGGGCGGTACGGAGCATCGCATGAGGCCGGGCGGTGCGGAGCATCGAAGTGCCTTCTGTGGAGGGCGGATTCACGGCGGGACGCGGACGGACCGCGCTCCCGCTGCGGTGAGCGAGCCCGATCGTGCGCGTCCCCGCGGGCCCGCCGCATCAGCCGCCGGGCCGATACACACGGCACGCTCCCGGCCGCCGTATCGGCCGAACTGACGAGGTGCCGCGGCGTGCGGCTCCCGTAGCGTGCCCGGCATGTCCAGTGCCCTCGGCGCCCGCAGCGGTGCCCTCCCGGCGGGCGGCGCAGCTCTGCCCCGCGCCGCCTTCCGCGCCCGCCCGCTCCTTCAGCAGATCCTTCTCGCACTCGTCGCGGCGGTGCTGCTCGGCCTGGTGATCGCCGAGGGCGCCGACACCCGGTTCGTGCCGACGGCCGTCGCCACGGCCTTCACGGGCACGCTCAGCCTGTACGCCCTCGTCGTACGCCGCGAACTGCTGCCGCGCTGGGCCCTGTTCGCCGCCGGGGCGTCGGGCGTGCTGTCCGTCGTCTCCGCGAACCTCGCCCACCGTCCCGAACACACCTCGGGATGCGTCGAGTTGTGCGCGCTGCTCGCCCTCGTCGCCCGTACGGTCCGGCACGTACGTCCGTTGCGGGCGACGGGTCTGTTCGTCGTGCTCGCGTTCGCGGTGGGCCTGGAGCCGCTGCGTCTGGCCAAGATCGATTCGGAGCAACTGAGCATCGCGGAGAGCGTGTTGGTGCTCTGTCTGTTCTCCGCGGTGCTCGCCGGGCTGTGTCTGTGGCTGTACGACCGGCTGCGGGCACGTGAGCGGCGCAGCATCCGCGAGGCACAACGGCTGGAGTACGCCCGGGAGTTGCACGACTTCGTCGCCCACCATGTGACGGCGATCGTGGCGCAGACCCGTGCCGTGCGCTTCGCCACCGCGCAGGGCCGTGAGCAGGACCCGGCGGATCTCGACCGGATGCTGGAGGGCATCGAGAACGCCGCCTCGCAGTCGCTGAGTTCGATGCGCGGCATGGTGTCCGTACTGCGCGGCACGGCGGACGCACCGGCCGGTGCGACGGCCGGGTCGTACGACGGCGGGCTGCCGGACGTGGCGTCGGTGCTGGAGCGCGCCGTGGGTGAACTGGCCGCCGCCGCGCCCCCGTCCGTCCAGGTGGAGGTGGATCCGGAGCTGACGGGACGGCGGCTGCCGCCGGCGCTGGTGGACGTCGCGTACAGCGTCGTACGGGAGGGCCTGACGAACGCCCGCCGTCATGCGCGCGGCGCGACCCGCGTCACGGTGGCGGCCGGCCCGGGTACGCAAGCGCCGTACGGACTGGAGCTCTCCGTGGCCGACGACGGCGAGACCGGCAGCGGCGGTGGCAGTGGCAGTGGCGTCGGTATCGGCCTCGGCGACGCGGGGAGCAAGGCCGCCCCCGGCGGGTTCGGACTGACGGGCCTGGCCGAGCGGATCGAGGGAGCGGGCGGACGCCTCGGCGCGGGTCCCTGCGAGGGAGGCGGATGGCGCCTGACGGCGGAGCTCCCGCCGCCCCGCGCGGCCGAACTCCGCAGCTCCCGGCGGGCGTTGTGACCGGGTGCGTTCTGACACCATGGGCGGAATGACGATCCGGCTGCTCATCGCCGACGACCAGGAGATGGTCCGGTCCGCCTTCCGCATGATCCTGGACACGCAGCCGGACATGGAGGTCGTGGCGGAGGCGGCGGACGGCGTCGCCGCGGTCGAGCAGGCGCGGCGGCTGCGCCCCGACGTGAGTCTGCTGGACATCCGCATGCCCGGTCTGGACGGTCTGGAGGCCACGCGGCTGCTGGCCGGGCCGGGCGTAGCCGACCCGCTCACCGTGCTGATCGCCACGACCTTCGACCTGGACGAGTACGTCTACCGTGCGCTGCGCAACGGCGCCTGCGGTTTTCTCCTCAAGGACGGTTCGCCCGCGCTGCTCACCGAGGCGGTACGGGCCGCGGCGGCCGGGGACGCGATGATCGCGCCCTCCGTCACGGTCCGGCTGCTGGCGAAGATGGCGCGCGGCGGCTCCGCCGGCTCAGGCGACCCCGGTGACTCCGGCGGTTCCGCCGATCCCCGCGGCTCCCGCGGCTCCGGTCGCCGTGACGACGGGACGGCCCCGCCGCAGCCCTCCGCGGCGAGGCGGCGCAGACAGCGGTCCGGCACACGCCTCGGCGCCCCGGCCGAGCCGCTGACACCGCGCGAACTGGACGTCGTACGGCTCGTCGCCAGGGGCCTCACGAACGACGAACTGGCCGACGAGCTCTATGTGACCCTCTCCACGGTCAAGACCCATCTGGCCAACGCCCAGCGCAAACTCGCCGCCCGCAACCGCGTCGAGATCGCCGCCTGGGCCTGGGAGAACGGTCTCTGCTCCGGCTGACCACCACCGCGCCCGGACCTTGTACCGGACCGCCCCCGGACGCACCGAAGGCCCCGCCGGCGCTGGGAAAGCGCCGCGGGGCCTTCGCTGTGTCTGTGCTTCTGTGCTTCTGGGCGATCGCGAAGCGATCTCCCGCGCCGCACCCGCGTGGCGAACGCAGGCCGCGTGCGGCGCGGACATCACACCGTGGCGACCGGAGGGGCCGTGGACCTTCAAGGCGTACGGCCCGCGGATCCGGGGCTCACGCTGCGAATCGGCCGGTACGGAACGGAGTGAGAGGGCCCGTGGGACCCGTACCGGCGGAAGCCGTCGTCAGCCGTTGAGGCCGGAGACGTGCTTGGCGAGAGCGGACTTCTTGTTGGCCGCGTTGTTCTTGTGCAGCACGCCCTTGCTGACGGCCTTGTCGAGCTTCTGGCCGGCGACGCGCTGCGCCTCGGACGCCTTGGCCGAGTCACCGGCGGCGACGGCCTCGTGCGCACGGCGGATCGCCGTCTTGATCTCCGACTTGACCGCCTTGTTGCGCAGTCGCGCCTTCTCGTTGGTCTTGATCCGCTTGATCTGGGACTTGATGTTCGCCACGAAAAAGAGCCTTTACGGGTTCGGTGATGGTGCCTTCCAATACCAACGTGAGCCGCTGCTGCGAGCGCCGGATTCGAGCCGGGCCGGGACCGGACGGCCCGCGGAACCGGGACCGGAGGCGGTCCGGGGGAGCGGGTGAGAGATCCGGCCGGGCGCAGAGCGCACGAGGCACAGTCGGTCAGGCTACCAGCAGGGCTCCCGGCCTCCCAATCCGGTACTGCCGCGCGCGCATGGGACGATGGGGGCTGCGACATCGTACGAGAGCGGCCCGGAGAGTCACCCCGGGGCTCTTACCGCCGACCCGACAGACCCGACAGGACACTGCGTGCCCGCGACCCCTTCGAACGTGCCGGAGCCGAGCCGCACCGGCCCTGCGCTGATCCGCAACTTCTGCATCATCGCGCACATCGACCACGGCAAGTCGACGCTCGCCGACCGGATGCTCCAGCTCACGGGCATCGTCGAGGACCGGCAGATGCGTGCCCAGTACCTCGACCGCATGGACATCGAGCGTGAGCGCGGCATCACGATCAAGTCCCAGGCGGTACGCATGCCTTGGGCGCCTTCCGGCGCCGGGGAGTCCGCGTACATCCTGAACATGATCGACACTCCGGGGCACGTCGACTTCACCTACGAGGTCTCCCGCTCCCTCGCCGCCTGCGAGGGGTGCATCCTGCTGGTCGACGCGGCCCAGGGCATCGAGGCGCAGACTCTCGCCAACCTCTATCTGGCGATGGAGCACGACCTCACGATCATCCCGGTGCTCAACAAGATCGACCTGCCGGCGGCGCAGCCGGAGAAGTTCGCCGCGGAGCTGGCGCATCTCATCGGCTGTGAGCCGGAGGACGTGCTGAAGGTGTCCGCGAAGACCGGCGAGGGCGTCGAGGAGCTGCTGAACGAGGTGGTGCGGCAGGTGCCGCAGCCCGTCGGCGACGCGGACGCCCCCGCCCGCGCGATGATCTTCGACTCGGTCTACGACGCCTACCGCGGTGTCGTCACCTACATCAAGGTCGTGGACGGGCAGCTCGGCAGGCGCGAGCGCATCCGCATGATGTCCACGGGCGCGACCCACGAGCTGCTGGAGATCGGCACCAACTCCCCGGAGATGACGGCCGCCGACGGCCTCGGCGTCGGCGAGGTCGGCTATCTCATCACCGGTGTGAAGGACGTACGCCAGTCCAAGGTCGGCGACACCGTCACCAGTCTGACCAAGGGCGCCGAGCAGGCGCTGCCCGGCTACAAGGACCCGAAGCCGATGGTCTTCTCGGGCCTGTATCCGCTGGACGGCTCCGACTATCCGGAGCTCCGCGACGCGCTCGACAAGCTCCAGCTCAACGACGCGGCGCTGACGTACGAGCCGGAGAACTCGGTCGCGCTCGGCTTCGGCTTCCGCGTGGGCTTCCTCGGGCTGCTGCACCTGGAGGTCATCCGGGCCCGTCTGGAGCGGGAGTTCGGGCTCGACCTGATCGCCACCGCGCCCAACGTCGTCTACCGCGTGGAGATGGAGGACGGCGACGAGCACGTCGTCACCAACCCCAGCGAGTTCCCCGGCGGCAAGATCGACAAGGTGCACGAGCCGGTCGTACGGGCGACGCTCATCGCGCCCAGTGAATTCGTCGGCGCCATCATGGAGTTGTGCCAGTCGCGCCGCGGCGCGCTCCAGGGCATGGACTATCTCTCGGAGGACCGCGTCGAGCTGCGCTACACCCTGCCGCTCGCGGAGATCGTCTTCGACTTCTTCGACGCGCTGAAGTCCCGTACGCGCGGCTACGCCTCGCTCGACTACGAGCCGACGGGCGAGCAGACCGCCGACCTGGTCAAGGTCGACATCCTGCTCCAGGGCGACCAGGTGGACGCGTTCTCCGCGATCGTCCACAAGGAGAAGGCGTACTCCTACGGCTCCCGCATGGCGAACAAGCTGCGGGAGCTGATCCCGCGGCAGCAGTTCGAGGTGCCCATCCAGGCCGCCATCGGCGCCCGCGTCATCGCCCGTGAGACGGTCCGCGCCATCCGCAAGGACGTGCTCGCCAAGTGCTACGGCGGTGACATCTCCCGTAAGCGGAAGCTGCTGGAGAAGCAGAAGGAGGGCAAGAAGCGGATGAAGGTCGTGGGCCGGGTCGAGGTGCCGCAGGAGGCGTTCATCGCCGCGCTGTCGACCGACGGTTCGGGCGGGGCCGCGGACGGCGCCAAGGCCAAGAAGTGAAAAGTAACGAACAGGCTGCATGAACGGGCCGGACAAGGCGAAGAAACAGGGTGAGACGGGCTGTTCGCGGCCCGTCTCTCTGTTTTTCCTGGGGAGCCTGTGACGATCGCGAGGTGATGGGGCCATTGCCGGAGACGGCCCCCTTACGTTGGGCGGCGACGACCTCTAGGCTGGCCGCTGCTTCTAGTTACTCGTGAGTCAACAAGAACTCACGCCTTGCAGACACACCGAGCAAAGGTGCGGGCCCAGCGGAGGATGTCGTGAGCGACACACAACCCCTGATCGAGAACCGGCCGCCCTCCGTGGCGACACTCTTCCTGGAAAGGGTCGAGGCCACCCCCGACGCTGAGGCTTACCGCTATCCGGTGCCCTCCGCCGCGGGCGAAGGCCCCGACGAGTGGCGCGGCTACACCTGGGGCCAGGCGGCCCAGCACGTCTTCGGCATCGCCGCGGGGCTGATGTCCCTGGGCGTGGCCCCCGAGGAGCGCGTCGCCATCGCCTCCAACACCCGCGTGGACTGGATCCTCGCCGACCTCGGAATCCTGTGCGCGGGCGCCGCGACCACCACGGTCTACCCGAGCACCAACGTCGAGGAGACCGCGTACATCCTCGCCGACTCCGACAGCCGGGTGCTGATCGCGGAGGACGCCGAGCAGCTCGCGAAGGTACGGGAGCGCCGCGGCGAACTCCCGGGCCTCAAGCACGTCGTCCTCATCGACGCCGGCGACGTCTCCGAGTCGGGCGCCATCTCCGGGGCGGGCCCCGAGCACGGCGACCCGGAGGGCTGGGTGATCAGCCTCGCGGAGCTGACCGAGCGCGGTGCCGAGCATCTGCGGGCCAACCCCACATGCGTCAAGGACACGGTGGGGGCGATCCGTTCGGACCAGCTCGCGACGCTCATCTACACCTCGGGCACCACCGGCAAACCCAAGGGCGTACGGCTGCCGCACGACTGCTGGGCGTACATGGCGAAGGCCATCGCGCAGTCCGGCCTGGTCACCAGCGAGGACGTGCAGTACCTGTGGCTGCCGCTCGCGCACGTCTTCGGCAAGGTGCTCACGGCGGGCCAGATCGAGGTCGGCCATGTCACCGCCGTGGACGGCCGGATCGACAAGATCATCGAGAATCTGCCGGTCGTGCAGCCGACGTACATGGCCGCCGTGCCCCGGATCTTCGAGAAGGTCTACAACGGCGTCGCCAACAAGGCGAAGGCCGGCGGCGCCGCCAAGTACAAGATCTTCCAGTGGGCGGCCGGGGTCGCGCGCGAGTACGCGAAGGTCACGCAGGAGAACTTCCGCCGCACCGGCAGCGCCACCGCCCCCGCCGGTCTCAAGGCCAAGCACGCCGTCGCCGACCGGCTCGTCTACGCCAAGCTCCGCGAGGCCTTCGGCGGGCGTCTGCGGGCCTGTGTCTCCGGCTCGGCGGCGCTCGCCCCCGACATCGGCTACTTCTTCGCCGGCGCCGGCATCCACATCCTGGAGGGCTACGGGCTCACCGAGTCCTCCGCGGCCAGCTTCGTCAACCCCGGCGAGGCCTACCGCACCGGCACCGTCGGCAAGCCGCTCGCCGGCACCGAGGTCCGTATCGCCGACGACGGCGAGATCCTGCTGCGCGGCCCCGGCATCATGGAGGGCTACCACGGGCTGCCGGAGAAGACGGCCGAAGTCCTGGAGCCCGACGGCTGGTTCCACACCGGCGACATCGGCGAGCTGTCCGAGGACGGCTATCTGCGGATCACCGACCGCAAGAAGGACCTCATCAAGACCTCCGGCGGCAAGTACATCGCGCCGGCCGAGGTCGAGGGCCAGTTCAAGGCGCTGTGCCCGTACGTCTCGAACATCCTGGTGCACGGCGCCGACCGCAACTTCTGCACCGCCCTCATCGCGCTGGACGAGGTGAGCCTCACCGCGTGGGCGGAGGAGCAGGAGTCGCTGAAGGGCAAGCCGTACGCGGACGTCGTCACCAGCGAAGAGGTCCGCAAGATGGTCGACGGCTACGTCGAGGAGCTGAACGGCACGCTCCAGCGCTGGCAGACCATCAAGAAGTTCCGTGTGCTGCCGCGCGACCTCGACATCGAGCACGGTGAGCTGACGCCGAGCCTCAAGCTCAAGAGGCCCGTCGTGGAGCGGGAGTTCGGCCATCTGATCGACGAGATGTACGCCGGGACGCGCGAGGTCTAGGCGGCGCGGCCCCCGCGTGGTCGGGGGAGTGAGAGCGAGCGAGTGAGACGGCGCGAGCCGGGCGGCACCGATGCGGTGCGGCCCGGCTCGCGCCGTTGTGCGGTGCAGTGCAGTGTGGTGCGCGGTGCGGGTGCGGTCGCGGAGCCCCGCGCCGCAAGTACCGGTGCCCGAACCGGCCCCGCCGTCAGGGCAGTTCGCGGCGCAGCTCGTCGAGCGCCTCGGCCAGTCCGCCCACGCGGTGCGCCACGTCCCGTACGTCCGGCTCGTCGCCGCCCTGCTCCAGCCGCAGCTCCAGCGCTTCCAGCCTCCGCGCGAACTCGCCGAGCCGGTCCCGCTCGCCCGCCAGAAGCTGCTGCAACTGCCGGTTCTTGCGGTGCAGTTCGAGGAAGACGGACACCTTGGAGCGCAGCATCCACGGGTCGAACGGCTTGGTGATGTAGTCCGCCGCGCCCGTCGCGTAACCGCGGAAGGTGTAGCCGGCCTCGGAGGCGGACTCGGCCCCGGTCAGAAAGATGATCGGCACGTCCCGTGTCTGGTCGAGGCGTTTGATGTGCCCGGCCGTCTCGAAGCCGTCCATGCCCGGCATCAGCACGTCCAGCAGGATCACGGCGAACTCCTGGCGCAGCAGCGCCTTCATCGCCTCCTCGCCCGACATCGCCCGCACCAGCGGGACTTCGAGCGCGCCGAGCACCGCTTCGAGCGCGACGAGGTTGTCCTCGCGGTCGTCGACGAGCAGGATCCCCGCCTCGTCCGCCGCGTCCGGGTCGGGGCCCGTGAGCGGGGAGAGGGGTGTGCGGGTGTGGAGCCCGGGTGGTGTCATCGCGGCCTCGGTGAGGAGTGAGGATCGAGCAGGGAGTGCACCGTGGCGAGCAGCGTGTCGACCGCCACCGGCTTGGGCACGTAGGCCGAGGCTCCCGCGGAGAGCGACTGCTCGCCGTCGCCCGGCATGGCCTGGGCCGTGAGGGCGATGACGGGCAGTGCCGCGAAGCGCGGGTCGGCGCGGAGGGCGCGGATCGTCTCGTAGCCGTCCAGGCCCGGCATCATGATGTCCATCAGGACGAGGTCGAGGGCGGCGCCGCCGTCCAGGACCGCCAGCGCCTCCGAGCCGTTCTCGGCATAGCGCACGGACATCCCGACGCGGCCCAGGAGATGGGTCATGGCGTAGACGTTGCGGATGTCGTCGTCGACGACCAGGACGCGTTTGTCGCGCAGTACGGCGCCGGCCGGGCCGTGCTGCCAGGCGGCCGGCCCGGAGGAGGACGGTGCGGGGGCGTTCGTACGGGCGTACTCGCGTTCCGGGGCGCGGTGCGGCGCCCGCTGCGGTGGCTGCGGACGCTGTACCTCGTGGTCGTCGGCGCCGTAGGGGCGGAGCTGGAACGGCACGTTCTGCGGGGGCAGTTCGGCCGCGGGCGCTCTGCCCGTACCGAGGGCGGCGGGCCCGCGCGGCTGCTCGGCGGCCGGTACGTACAGCGTGAAGGCGCTGCCGGCGCCCGGCGTGCTCTCCACGCTGATGCTCCCGCCGAGCAGCGCCGCCAGTTCTCGGCTGATGGCCAGCCCGAGGCCCGTACCGCCGTACGTACGGTGCGAGGAGCCGTCGCCCTGCTGGAACGCCTCGAAGATGCGGGGGAGTTGCTCCGCTCCGATGCCGACGCCGGTGTCGGTGACGCGGAAGGCGACCAGCGGCTTCGGCTGCCCGGCGCCGTTCCTCGCGCCGTCGTCCCCGCCGTCCCTTTCCTGCCCGTGCTGCCCGTCTTCCTGCCCGTGCTGCCCGTCGTCGCCCGGTGCCGACGCCGGCTCCGCGCGCAGTTCGACGGCGCCCTCGGAGGTGAACTTCATCGCGTTGGACAGCAGATTGCGCAGGATCTGCTGCAACCGCCGTTCGTCCACGTGGAGTTCGTCCGGCGCGTCGTCCGCGCGGGAGACGGAGAAGCGCAGCCCGCGGTCGTGCGCGAGCGGACGGAAGGTGTCCTCCAGGGACGCCAGCAGCTTGCGCAGCCGCAGCGGGCCCGGCCGGGTCTCCATCCGCCCGGACTCGATCTTGGCGAGGTCGAGCACGTCGTTGATCAGGGAGAGCAGATCCGTGCCCGAGCGGTGGATGGTCTCCGCGAAGCGCACCTCCTCGTCCGACAGCCGCCCGCCCTCGTTGTCCGCGAGCAGCCGGGCGAGCACGAGCAGCGAGTTCAGCGGTGTGCGCAACTCGTGCGACATGTTGGCGAGGAACTGCGTCTTGTACTGCGAGGAGGCGGCCAACAGCGCGGCCTTCTCGGAGAGTTCGGTGTTCGCCCTGATGGTGTGCAGCGCGACGCCCATCGTGTGCACGAACTGGTCGAAGAACGCGAGATGGATGTCGCTGAAGGTACTGAACGAGGCGAGTTCGAGCACACCGAGCAGGGTGTCCTCGTAGAGCACCGGCAGGATCACCACACACGCCGGACGCGCCGCGCCCAGCCCGGAGCCGATCGGCAGATAGTCCGGCGGCGCCTCCGTCAGCAGCAGCCGCCGCTTCTCCGCGACCACCTGCGCGATGAGGCTGTGTCCGTCCCGTGCGCCGAGCGGCGGGGCGCCCGGCTCGTACGCGGCCGTGCCGTACCCGGCGACATAGCTCAGCTCGCCGGCGCCCGGTGCGCCGCCCGTCCTCTCCGTGCCGTCCGTCCCGTCCTTCCCGTCCGTCCCGTGGCCCTCCGCACGGTCCTCCATCAGGAAGAACGCGCCGAACTGCGCGCCCACCAGCGGCGGAAGCTCCCGCATGATCGGACCGGCGATCTCCCGGATGTCGCGACGCCCCTGCATCAGCGACGCCAGCCGGGTCAGATTGGACTCCAGCCACTCCTTGGCCCGTGTGGTCTCCCGCAGATCGGTGACCATCCGGTTCACGGCCTCGGCCGCGTCGCGCCAACTGCCCGACAGACCGCTGACGGTGGTGTGCGGGGCGACCGGGCCGCCGTGTCTGCCGCCGGGACCCCGGCCGCCGCCCTCGCCGTCCTCGTCCAGCGCGGCACGTGTCACCTCGCCGGTGAACAGGGCGAGTTGGTCGGTCATCCGGTTCACCGTGCGGCCCAGACGGCGCAGTTCGCCGCGCAGGGCCCGGCCGTCCTCGTGCAGATCGACGCGGCGCGAGAGGTCGCCGTCGGCGACCGCGGCGAGGACGCGGGTGGCCTCCGCCTGCGACCCGAGCAGCGTCTCCAGCAGGGTGTTGACCGCGTGTACGGATTCCGTCCACATGCCCTGGCCGGGACCGGCCGTCAGCCGTTCGTCCACGCGGCCACGGCGTACGACGTCCGCGCGTACCCGCGTCAACTCCGTGGCCAGGTGCTCGGTGCGCGCGGCCAACTGGTTGACGGTGTCGGCCAGTTCGGTCGCGAAGCCGGGCGCGGCGTCGGGAGGGAGAGCGACCCTGGCCGTGAAGTCGCCGTCGCGCAGTGCGCGCAGCGCGCAGAGCACGGGATGCAGCCCGGCTCCCGTGTCCGCCGAGACGTCCGGCACACCGGACACTTCACCACTCATGCAAGCGCCGCCCCATCGGTTTCGTGACCCGACGCATTTGGATCGGCTCAGTCTGTCACCCTTGCGGTAATCCCGTGGGGGGTAATCGGTGAAGTGGTGGGGGCAAGCACTGTGGGGACGTCGTTGAGGCGGTGGGGGGAAACAGACGGGACGGAGGAGCGGGCGCGGCCGTACGGGATTCCGGCTGCCGCGCCGGGCGCCGTACCGGACGTGCCGGGGTCGGTGCCGGATGCCGTACCGGACGTGCCGGACGCCGTGCCGCTCTCCGGTACGGGCGGCGGGTCCGCGGCCGTGCGCGTCTCGCTCGCGGGCACCGCCCAAGCGCCCGCCGCGGCGCGGCAGTTCGTCCGCAAAGCCCTCGCGGACTGGGAGGTGCCGCGTGCGCCTTCCGACGATGTGACGCTGCTGGTCAGCGAGTTGGTGACGAACGCGGTCGTGCACGCCGGCACATCGGTGCTCCTGGAGTGCCGGTACGAGGACGGCACCCTCGTCGTCCAGGCCGCCGACCGGCATCCCGGCCGCGCCGTGGAGACGCGTGCCGCCGCCGCGGAAGCCGACGGGGGCCGCGAGATGCACCAGGGCCACGGTCTGCGGCTGCTGGCGGCCCTCGCCGAGGAGTGGGGCGTCACCTACCGCCGGGACGGCAAGACGGTCTGGTTCCGCATGCCGTGCGGCCCGGGCGCCGGCGGCGACGTGGCGGCCGGCC
>NZ_LJGW01000391.1 GCF_001751255.1 Streptomyces nanshensis
CGGGCGGCCCGGCCGTGCCCGGCGCGCGGGGTGCCGCTCATGGGTGCCTACGCGCGCGCGACGCGGACGTGAGGACCCACGGCCCGCGGTCCGCTGAGGCCCCGGCTCGGACCTAAGTCCCCGGGCCCGGCGGATAAGGACCCCGTGGCCCGTAAGACCGGGCAGGTTCCCGATGTGGGGGACCCCCCTGGGAGACGACGCTGGATGACAGCACGAAGCAGTCGATCCACTCGTCAACAGGGGAGTCAGAGATGTACTACGGCTACGAGGCAGGTCTCCTGCGCATCGCCGAACTGCGGCAGAAGGCCGCCGCCGAGCGCCGGGCACGCCTGCTCGACGGATCCGGCCACCAGCACCGGGGAGTTGCAGGACGTCCGGGGCGTGCCCGGCGGCTCTGGTCCCGCGCGTGACCCTCACCCCGGTCCCGGACCCGGCGACGGCTCCGGCACCGGAAGCAGAAACGGACGCGGCCGCGGAACGGGGAGCGGAAGCGGCTTCCGCGGTACCCGCCGCAGCCGCCGTGTCCGCGGTGTCCGGCCCGCCCGCGGCCTCCGATGTGGCCGAACCGGCGACTGACGCGATGTCGGTCGCCGGTGCCATGCTGGAGCACGTGTCCAGCCAATCCACGATCAGCCCCGTCTTCGTCGGCCGCCGCGACGAGACCGCCCTGCTCACCGGCGCGCTCGAACGCGCCGACGCGGGTGAGCCGCAGGCGCTGCTGCTCTCCGGCGAGGCGGGCGTCGGCAAGAGCCGGCTGCTGGAGGAGTTCCTCGGCACCGCCCGCGCGGCCGGCGCCACCACGGCGGTCGGCGGCTGTCTCGAACTGGGCGCGGACGGGCTGCCGTTCGCGCCCTTCGCGACCGCCCTGCGCGGACTGCACCGCGCCCTGGGCGAGGCGGAGATGACCGCCGCGGTCGCCGGCCGGGAGGCCGAGCTGGCGCGGCTGCTGCCCGATCTGGCGCCACCGCCCGGCAGCCCCGGAGCGGCACGCGCCGAGGCGTACGACGAGGAGGACGGACGCGCCCGGCTCTTCGAGCTGACGGCACAGCTCCTGGAGCGGCTGGCCACGGGCCGTACGGTCGTCCTCGCCCTGGAGGACCTGCACTGGGCGGACCGCTCCACCCGCGAACTCCTCGGCTATCTCTACCGTTCGGTGCACACCTCGCGGCTCGTTCTCCTCGCGACGTACCGCTCCGACGACATCCACCGCCGCCACCCGCTGCGCCCCTTCCTCGCCGGGCTGGACCGGCTGCGCACCGTGCGCCGCGTCGAACTGCCGCGCCTGAGCCGGGTGGAGGTGCACGCGCAGATCGCCGGCATCCAGGGCGTCCCCGAGCCGGACCCGGAACAGGCCCGCGTCATCTTCGAACGCACCGACGGCAACCCGTTCTTCGTGGAGGAGCTGACCGCGAACTGCGCCACGTGCGGCATCAGCGACACCCTCCGCGACCTGCTGCTGGTGCGCGTCGAGGCGCTGCCCGAGCAGGTGCAGCAGGTGCTGCGGATCGCCGCGCAGGGCGGCTCCGCCGTCGAGCACGCGCTGCTGGCAGCCGTGTGCGAACTGCCGCAGGCCGACCTGCTGGACGCGCTGCGCGTGGCCGTCGGCGCCAACGTGCTGCTGCCCACGGACGACGGCGACGGCTACCGCTTCCGGCACGCCCTGCTGCGCGAGGCCGTCAGCGAGGACCTGCTGCCCGGTGAGGCCGCCGGGATCAACCGCCGCTACGCGCAGTCCCTGGAGGCCGACCCCTCGCTCGTACGGTCCGAGCAGTGCACCACGCGCCTCGCGCACTACTGGTACCACGGCCGTGACGCCGCCAAGGCGCTGCCCGCGGTGCTCGCCGCCGCCGTCGAGGCCCGCCGCCGGCACGCCTTCGCGGAGCAGCACCAACTGCTGGAGCGCGCCGTGGAGTTGTGGCACGAGGTCCCCGGCGAGGTACGGGAGCGGCTGCGCCCCATGGACGAGGCGGAGGTCTATCCGCGGCCCGGCGGCAGGCGCTCCGGCGACGTGGGCGCGGAGTCCCTGTCGTTCATGGATCTGCTGGCCGAGGCCGTCGTCGCCGCGCGCAACGGCGGCGACGCCGAACGTGCCCTCGCCCTGACCCGGCGCGCCCTCGACCTGCTCGACGAGCGCCAGGATCCGCTGCGCGCCGCCTGGTTCTGGGTCAGCCGCTCCAAGACCGTCGAGTCCCTCGGACGGGGCGACGGCTGGGACGAGATCGCCCGCGCCCAGGAGCTGGTCCGCGGTCTGCCGCCCTCCGCCGTGCACGCGGACGTGCTGACCTGCGCCGCGAGTTGGGGCATGATGCACCGGCCCGGACCGGACGCCATGAGCACCGCCGTACGGGCCGTGGAGCTGGCCCGCGTCGTGGGCGCGACGACGATCGAGCTGCAGGCGCGCATCACCCTCGGCATCCTCATGGCCGAGTCGGGCGATCTGGACGCCGGCATCGCCGAGATGACCGGTGCACGCGAACAGGCCGAGGCGGCGGGCGCGTTCGGCGTCGTCGGACGGGCCGACATCAACCTCGCCACGGAGCTGGAGTCCATGGGCCGCTCCAGCGAGGCCGTGGCCGCGGCCGTCCGCGCCGTCGAAGGAGCGGTCACCCACGGACGCCCCGACATGTGCGGCTTCGCCCTGGGCAACCAGGCCGAGTCGCTGTACGCACTGGGCGAGTGGGACGAGGCCGCCCGGATCACCGACGAGGCGGCGGCAGCGGCACGTTCGGCCGAGACCAGGGGCTTCGCCGCCCTGATGAAGGCCCATCTCCAGCTCGGCCGCGGCGACGTGGCGGGCCTGGATGCGGCGCGGGAGGCCGCGCGCGAGGCGCTGGGCAGCCATGCCGCGTCCGTCAACGCCGCCGTCCAACTACGGCACTTCGCGCTGGAGTCGGCGGCCCTGCGCGGCGATTTCACCGCCGTACGGGCTCAGTTGAGGGCCGCGCTCGACGCGGGCTTCCCGCCGGGCACCCACCGCTACGCCTGGCCGCTGCTGCATGCTGCGGCCGTGCACGAGGCGGGGCTGCGCGGACTGCCCGCCGCCGAGGAGGGCCGGGCGGAGATCCTGGCGCACCTGCGTACGGCGGTGCGGCGGCTGCCCCATCCGGCGCCCGTGTGGAGGGCGCACTGCGCGCTGGTCTCGGCGGAGATCGACCGGGCGGAGGGACGGTCGAAGCCGGCGGCATGGGCGGAGGTCACCGCGGCCTTCGAGGCGCTGGAGCGTCCGTACCATCTGGCGCTGGCCCGGCACCGCCGGGCGGAGGCGCTGCTGGAGGAGGGGACGCCGGACCGCGCGTCGCGCGAGTGCGCCAACGGTCTGCTGGCCGCCGCCCACGCGGTGGCCGTACGGCTCGGCGCGCAGCCGCTGCGTACGGAGATCGAGCAACTCTCGCTGCGGGCGCGGCTTCCCGCGGCGGAGACGCGTACGGACACACGGCGCGGGCGGGGTACGGGCCCGGCGCCCGTGCAGGAGCCGGCCGACACCTTCGGCCTGACGCAGCGGGAGCGGGACGTGCTGCACCTCGTCGCCGCCGGGCGCAGCAACCGGCAGATAGCCGAGCAGCTCTTCATCTCGCCGAAGACGGCGAGCGTGCACGTCTCCAACATCCTGGCGAAGCTGGGCGTGGCCGGACGCGGAGAGGCCGCGGCCATGGCGCACCGGCTGCGGCTGCTGGACGGCGCGGAGAACGAGGTACGCCCGGCCGCGGGCTGACGGCCCGGCCGCGCCGGACCCCGGGCTTCAACCACGGGGCCCCGCACCGCCGTCGGCCGGTCAGAGCAGGTCGGGCGGATCGCCGCCGTCGCCGTCCGTCCCGTCCGCCTCCGAGCCCTCCTCGACCTTCGGCCGCGCCGGAAGGATCGCGTGCTGCTCCTGGAGCGCGATGACGATGCGGCCGGAGCCGAGGTCGACCGGCCCGCAGCCGCGCCCGTTCCGGCCGTCGGCCGCGCCCTCCATGACGTAGGTGTGGTCCAGCCGCTGCTGCTCGTGGTGCAGGTGCTGCTGGCTGGGGATGAAGAGGTCGTCCGCAATGCCCATTACCGGCTCCCGTCTGCGTCCTCGTCGGCGGCGCCGTCGGTGCCCCGCTGCCGCGGAGCGCGGATCAGCACCTGCCCGGAGGCGAGGTCGACCGGGCCGTGGCCGGGGTCGCTGCTGCCCTCCTCGACCCGGGCGTGGTCCAGCCGCCGCCGTTCGTCCTCGGTGTGCCGCCGGCCAGGGGAGAAGAGCTCCTGGATCAGGTTGAACATCGCTTCTCCGTCCGGCCGCCGGGCCGGGAGCGGCGGCAGCCGTCCCGTCCCGCTCTAGCTCACCTTGAGTTTCAGAATACGGTCGTCGCCGGATTTCGGGCCGCCCCGTCCGTCGGTCTCGCTCGTCATGAGCCACAGGTGGCTGCCGCCGTCGGCGACCACGGTGCGCAGCCGCCCGTACTTGCCCCGCAGGAACGCCTGCGGCTCGGCCGCCTTCGTCGTGCCCTTCAGCGGGATCCGCCACAGCCGCTCACCGCGCAGACCGGCCATCCACGCCGAGCCCTTGACGATCGCGAGGCCGCTGGGGGAGGCGTCGGCCGTACGCCACTGGGCGACCGGGTCGGCGAAGCCGGCCTTGTCCTTGCGGCCCTCGACCTCCGGCCAGCCGTAGTTCTTGCCGGGACGGACGACGTTCAGCTCGTCCCAGGTGTCCTGCCCGAACTCGCTCGCCCACAGCCGCTTCTCGTCGTCCCAGGCCAGACCCTGCACATTGCGGTGCCCGTAGCTGTAGAAGACGGAGCCGGACTCCGGGTTGCCCTGCCCGGGAGGTTCGCCCTCGGGCGTCATACGCAGGATCTTGCCGCCCAGCGACTTCTTGTCCTGCGCGAGACCGCCCTGCCCGGACTCTCCCGTACCGGCGTAGAGCATCTTGTCGGGACCGAAGGCGATCCGGCCCCCGTTGTGGATCTCGCCCTTCGGGATGCCCTTGAGGATGGTGTCGGGGGCGCCGAGCTGGTCGCCGGGACGCTTCTTCGGGTCGTAGAGCATGCGGACGATGCGGTTGTCGGAGGCCGTCGTCAGATACGCGTAGACCATCTTCGCGTTGTCCGGGGGCACGGCGATGCCGAGCAGCCCGCCCTCACCGCTGGCCTGTACGCCGGGGACCGTGCCGACGCCGGTCTTCTTGCCGGTGCGCTCGTCGACGCGGAAGATCTTGCCGTCGTCACGCTGCGAGACGAGCAGACCGCCGTCGCCGGGCAGCGGCGCCAGCCCCCACGGCGACTTCAGCCGCGTGGTGACGGTGCGCTCCACCTTCACCGAGCCCTTCGCGGGCGCGGCCGACGCCGTCGCGTTCGGGCCGGACTCCCCGCCCGGTGACGAGGCCGGGGGCGACTTCTCCCCGGAGGCGCCACCCGGGTCGTCGGAGCACCCCGACGCCAGCAGCCCCAGGGCGGCCAGCCCCGCCGCGGCGGCTCGTACGGACGGCAGATAGCGGCTACGCACGGTCAGCGCCTCCCGGTGTTCGTTCCCTGCTGCGAGCCCGGTGCACACGGTGTGCATGTGCGCACGGTGGACTCAGCACACCACATGCGTGACCGTGCCGCCGGTGACAGCGCAACTTCCGTGCGCAGGTGCGCATACGGCGGTCTCCGGCGGCCCGTCGGCACCGGCCCGTACGCCTTCCCGTGCGCGGAGCGCTACTCCCACGACTCCCGCGCGGCCGGCAGCGCCCCCAGCTCCGCCATGTCGGCGGGCGTGAGCCGGAGTTCGGCCGCCGCGGCGTTCTCCGTCACCCAGCGCTCCTTCTTGGTGCCGGGCAGCGCCACCACCTGCGGCCCCTGCGCGAGCAGCCAGGCCAGCGCCACCTGGGCGGGCGTCGCCCCGTGGCGCTCGGCGACGCGGCGCAGCCCCGCCACGACGGGCTGGTTGGCGGCCATCATCTCGGCGGTGAAGCGCGGGTGCCGGGCGCGTACGTCGTCGGTCTCGAAGCCGCCGCCGGGGGTGAGGGTGCCGCTCAGATAGCCGTTGCCCAGCGGCATCGCCGCCATGAAGCCCACGCCGTGCGAGACGCACCACGGCAGCAGCGTCCCCATGGCCTCGCGCGACCAGAGCGCCAGCTCGGCCTGTACGCCGCTGACGGGGAAGACGCCCTGCACACGCTCCAGTTGGCGGATCGTCGCGGCGTGGATGCCGCCCGCGCCCGCGCGGCTGCGGTGGTCCGCACGCGCCCCGACCGCGCAGAAGCCCAGCGCCCGCACCTTGCCCTCGGCGACCAGCTCGGCCATCGCGCCCCAGGTCTCCTCGACGGGCACCTCGGGGTCGGCACGGTGGAGCTGGTACAGGTCGATCCAGTCCGTCTGGAGGCGCCGCAGCGACGCGTCGCAGGCCCGTTTCACATAGCCGGGGCGGCCGTTGGCCACGATGTGCTGCTCTCCCACCAGCAGCCCGCACTTGGTGGAGACGAAGGCGTCGTGGCGCCGCTCCTTGAGCACCCTGCCGATCAGCAGCTCGTTGGTGAACGGCCCGTACATGTCCGCCGTGTCGAGCAGCGTCACACCGCGGTCGAGCGCCGCGTGCACCGCACGCAGCGACTCCTCGCCGCTCTGCTCGGACGTGGAGTACGCCCAGCTCATCGGCATGCAGCCGAGGCCGACGGCACCCACTTCGAGCGCTGCCGCACCGATTGTCCTGCGCTCCACCCGGACGCACTCCCCTCTGACGGCCCCCCAAACTAACGCCTGCGCGCACCGGTTCCGGACGAGGCTCCGCTCTCGCCCGTGACCTCGCCCTCCGCCTTCCGCGCCCGGCGTCTAGCCTCGGGGACCATGGCACCCTCAACGGCACCGCGGGAATCCGGGGCGGCGGACGCCGCAGACGTCTGGCTGCCGATCCCGCCCGCACAGATCGACGGACTCCCCGACACCTTCACCTACCGCTTCTGGGACGGCGACGAGGACTTCCCGGCCGACCCCGCACGCTGCGCCTTCTACGTCGTCCCGTACATGAAGGGCCAGGCCGTCTCCGTGCGTCCGCTGCCCGAGATGACGCGTCTGCGCGTGGTGCAGACGCTGACCGCGGGGATCGACCACGTCGCCGGTGCCGTGCCGGACCTGCCCGCCGGGACGCTGCTGTGCAACGCACGCGGTGTGCACGACGCCTCGACCGCCGAGCTGGCGCTCGCGCTCACGCTGGCCGCGCTGCGGCAGTTGCCCGCGTTCGTACGGGCACAGGACGCCGAGGAGTGGAGCCCGGGCGTCCATGACGCGCTCGCGGACAAGTCCGTGCTCATCGTCGGCTACGGGGCGATCGGTTCGGCCGTGGAGGATCGGCTCCTGCCGTTCGAGGTCGCGGAGGTGACGAGGGTCGCGCGCACGGCACGGCAGGCGCCGCGCGGACCCGTGCACGCGCTCGGCGAGCTGCCCCGACTGCTGCCCGGCGCCGACGTGGTGGTCCTCTGCACGCCGCTCACCGAGGAGACCCGGGGGCTCGTGGACGCGGGGTTCCTCTCCCGTATGAAGGACGGCGCGCTGCTGGTCAACGTCGCCCGCGGGGGAGTGGTCGAGACCGACTCCCTGCTGGCGGAGGCGAGTTCGGGCCGGCTGCGCGCCGCGCTCGACGTCACCGACCCCGAGCCGCTGCCCGCCGGGCACCCGCTCTGGCACGCGCCCGGCGTGCTCATCACCCCGCACGTCGGCGGTCCCACGACGGCCTTCCTGCCACGCGCCAAGCGGCTGCTGCGCGCTCAACTCGACCGCTGGGCGCGGGGAGAGCCGCTTCAGCACATCGTGGCCGTAGCCGAGTGATCACGGTACGTGCGGGGAAGCGATCTCTGCACCGGTGTCCCAGCGGTACGCGGACGCCCGGGAGTTGACTTCCGGGAGTTCGGCAACCGCTTCCGTGCGCGTCCGGGGCCGCCTCGCGGAGCCGTTCCGGGACCTTCCCCGGAGAGGCCCAACAGGCCCTGGAAACACGCTCCGGAGGCGTACGAACGCTCGCAGTATCCGTATCGTGCCTGGTCGTCACGTTCTGTGTTGGAACTATGGCCCTCTGTGACGGTTCTGGTGTATCGTCCAAGAGGGGCGAACTCGGACACGAGGGGGGCGACGGGCGAATGCGCGGTCAATGGACGAACTGCCGGTGGACGAAGCGTCATACGCCAAGGACGCGTTGCCGCCGCACGGTCCCGGAGCGGGGCCGGAGCGCGGGCGCTCCCCGGTGCGTGTGCCGCACCCGCGCGGACCGGAAGTACGAGCGGCCTCCCTCTCACGGGAGCACCCGATGACCGCCGGCGGCGCCGCCACACGCGAGGGGCTCGTACGCACCCCCGCCGGCACTCCCGCGTTCGCACCTCCCGCCACCCGGGCCGGGACCGCGCACGCCGACGAAACCCCCGCGGGCGGCAGGCCGTTGACGTCCG
>NZ_LJGW01000392.1 GCF_001751255.1 Streptomyces nanshensis
TCCGCCCCGCCGCCGTCCGCCCCGCCGCCGTCCCCCGCGTTTCCGCCCGTCCCGTTTCCGTCCGCGGCTGCGCTCCCGTCCGCTTCGCGGACCGCGGTCGTGGCCGCGGCGCGCGCCCGAGAATTCCGTTCGGCGTCCACGCTGATGCTCCCGTCGCTGACGTGCACAACCGGTTCATGGCTACCGGAGCCGGTGGGCCGGCTCAACATCGCCCGTAGCCGCTGGCCCTTGGGGTCTGGAGATTGGCCCTTTGAGACAGCCGGGCGCACGGCGGGGCCCGCACGCGGCGGCAGGCGCCGCGCCATCCGCCGTTCCAGAAAGCGGAATCCGCCGTTGAGGACACCCTCGACTGCTGCCTACCGTCCGGGACATGGATGACGTGAGCTCGGACAAACATCCCGACCGCGGTGGCACGCGTCGCATCCTGCTGGCCGGTCCCCGTTCCTTCTGCGCCGGGGTGGAACGGGCCATCGAGATCGTCGAGAGAGCTCTGCAGGCACACGGAGCCCCGGTCTACGTCCGCAAGCAGATCGTCCACAACATCTCCGTCGTCGAGGATCTCGCCGCACGCGGCGCGGTCTTCGTCGAGGAGCTGGACGAGGTGCCCGACGGTGCCACCGTGGTCTTCTCCGCGCACGGCGTCTCCCCGGCCGTACGCGAGGAGGCCGCGCGGCGGGGCCTCGACGTGCTCGACGGCACCTGCCCGCTGGTCTCCAAAGTGCACGCCAAGGCCCGCCGGTTCGCCGACCGCGGCGACACGGTGGTCTTCGTCGGGCACGCCGGGCACGAGGAGGTCGAGGGCACACTCGGCGAGGCGCCGGAGTCGATGGTGCTGGTCGAGACCGCGGAGGACGTACGGCGGCTGACGCCGGAGGACGCGGAGCGGGTCTCCTATCTCACGCAGACCACGCTCGCCGTCGACGAGACCACCGAGGTGCTCGGCGCCCTGCGCGAGCGGTTCCCGCTGCTGCACGAGCCGCCCTCGGAGGACATCTGCTACGCCACCACGAACCGGCAGCTCGCGCTGGACGCGGTCGTCGCGGAGTCCGACCTCGTCCTCGTCGTCGGCTCGGCGAACTCCTCCAACTCCGTGCGTCTGGTGGAGCTTTCACAGCGCCAGGGCACCCCGGCCAAGCTGATCGACCGGGCCGCGGAGATCCGTACGGAGTGGCTGGAGGGCGTCCGCACCGTCGGTCTGACGGCCGGGGCGTCCGCACCGCCCGCGCTGGTCGACGAGGTGGTCGCCGCGCTCGGCGAACTGGGCCCCGTCGAGGTCGAGGAGCGCAGAATCACCGACGAGACCATGCACTTCGAACTCCCCTCCGCGCTGCGCGGCACGGCGGGATCCCGGACGTCCGGCGGGCAGAGCTGAAGGGCGGGGCACTCCATGGCACTCACCGAACTGGGCCGGATCACCGGTCCGCAGGCGCTGAAGGAGCTGCCTCCCGGCCGCCTTCCCGAACTGGCGGGCGACATACGGGAGTTCCTCATCGAGCAGGTGGCCGCCACCGGCGGTCATCTGGGCCCGAACCTGGGCGTGGTCGAGCTGACCCTCGCACTGCACCGCGTCTTCGACTCGCCCTCCGACCGGATCGTCTTCGACACCGGCCACCAGTCCTACGTACACAAGATGCTGACCGGCAGGCAGAGCGGCTTCGGCTCGCTGCGCTCGGCCGGCGGACTCTCCGGCTACCCGGCGCGTGAGGAGTCCGAGCACGACCACGTCGAGAACTCGCACGCCTCCACCGCGCTGTCGTACGCCGACGGGCTCGCCAAGGCCCAGCAGTTGCGCGGCGAGGAGCACCGCACCGTGGTCGCCGTGATCGGCGACGGCGCGTTGACCGGCGGCATGGCCTGGGAGGCGATGAACAACCTGGGCCGCGGCGGACGCCGTGCGGTGGTCGTGCTCAACGACAACGGCCGCTCGTACGCGCCCACGGCCGGGAGCCTCGCGGAGCATCTCGCCGCGCTGCGCTCCGGGGACGACGAGGGCGGCAACCTCTTCCGGATCATGGGCTTCGACTATCTCGGGCCGGTGGACGGACACGACGTGGCCGCCGTCGAGGAGGCCCTGCGGGAGGCGGTGCGGAGCAACGGGCCGGTCGTCGTGCACTGCGTCACCGAGAAGGGCCGCGGCTACGCACCGGCCGAGAGGGACGAGGCCGACCGCATGCACGGCATCGGCGTCATCGACCCGGCGACGGGCCGCGGCGCGGCGAGCGGATCGCCGTCCTGGACACGGGTGTTCGGCACGGAGCTGACGAAGATCGCGGAGCGGCGTCCCGACGTCGTGGCGCTCACCGCGGCGATGCTTCAGCCCGTCGGCCTCGCCGAGTTCGCCGGGCGCCACCCGGAGCGGGTCTTCGACGTCGGCATCGCCGAGCAGCACGCGACCACCAGCGCCGCCGGGCTCGCGATGGGCGGGCTGCACCCGGTGGTCTGTCTGTACGCCACGTTCCTCAACCGCGCCGTCGACCAGATCATGATGGACGTGGCCCTGCACCGGCTGCCGGTGACCTTCGTACTGGACCGTGCCGGTGTCACCGGGCCGGACGGGGCCAGCCACCACGGCATGTGGGACGTCTCCCTGCTGAACACCGTGCCCGGCATGCGCGTCGGCGCCCCGCGCGACGCCGCCCGGCTCGCCGAACTGCTCGCGGAGGCCGTGGAGTTGCGGGACGGGCCGAGTGCGCTGCGCTTCCCGAAGGGCGGTACGGGCGCGGACGTGCCGGCGCTGCGGCGCATGGACGGTCTCGACATCCTGCACCGCACCAAGTCCAGGCCGCTGGAGGTGCTGCTGGTCTCCACGGGCGTGCTCGCCCAACCGGCCGTCGGCGCCGCGGAGTTGCTCGCCGAGGAGGGCTTCGGCGTGACCGTCGTCGACCCGCGCTGGCTGCTGCCGGTCAACCCCACGCTGGTCCATCTCGCCTCCCGCCACCGGCTGGTGGTCTGCGCCGAGGACGGGGTGCGTGCCGGCGGTGCGGGGTCCGCGCTGGCGACGGCCTGCGCGGACGCCGGTACGACGACACCGGTCCATGTGGCGGGTCTGCCGGGGGAGTTCCTCGCCCACGGCAAGCGCCCGGACATCCTCGCCGGGCACGGTCTGACCGCCGAGTCCCTCGCCGGCGTCGCCCGCGAACGGCTCGGCGCCCCGGCACCGTCTCCGGCAATCGCGTGGGAAAGGACACCCCGGTGACCAAGGTCGCGCTCGGAATGCCCGCTCCGCCCTCCGCCGCCGAGCCCGCTGCGCTCGCCGAACGCCGCAAGACCCGCCAGCTCATGGTGGGTCCGGTCGGGGTCGGCAGCGACCACCCGATCTCGGTGCAGTCGATGACCACGACCGTGACGTCCGACGTCAACTCCACCCTCCAGCAGATCGCCGAACTGACCGCCTCCGGCTGCGACATCGTCCGCGTCGCCTGCCCGACCGGCGACGACGCGGAGGCCTTGCCCGCGATCGCCCGCAAGTCCCAGATCCCCGTCATCGCCGACATCCACTTCCAGCCCAAGTACGTCTTCGCCGCCATCGAGGCGGGCTGCGCCGCGGTCCGCGTGAACCCGGGGAACATCAAGAAGTTCGACGACAAGGTGGGGGAGATCGCGCAGGCCGCGAAGGAGCACGGCACACCCGTCCGTATCGGCGTCAACGCCGGATCGCTCGACAAGCGGCTGCTGCAGAAGCACGGGAAGGCCACCCCGGAGGCGCTCGCGGAGTCCGCGCTGTGGGAGGCGTCGCTCTTCGCCGAGCACGACTTCCACGACCTCAAGATCTCGGTCAAGCACAACGACCCCGTCGTGATGATCCGCGCGTACGAACTCCTCGCCGAGAGCTGCGACTACCCGCTGCACCTGGGGGTGACCGAGGCGGGCCCGGCCTTCCAGGGGACGGTGAAGTCGGCGGTGGCGTTCGGCGCCCTGCTGCGGCAGGGCATCGGCGACACCATCCGCGTCTCGCTCTCCGCGCCGCCGGCCGAGGAGGCCAAGGTGGGCGGGCAGATCCTGCAGTCGCTGGGGCTGCGGCCGCGCAAGCTGGAGATCGTCTCCTGCCCCTCCTGCGGACGGGCCCAAGTGGACGTCTACAAGCTCGCGGACGAGGTCACCGCCGGGCTGGAGGGCATGGAGGTGCCGCTGCGGGTGGCGGTCATGGGCTGTGTGGTCAACGGGCCGGGCGAGGCGCGTGAGGCGGATCTCGGGGTGGCCTCCGGCAACGGAAAGGGCCAGATCTTCGTCAAGGGAGAGGTCATCAAGACCGTGCCGGAATCGAAGATCGTCGAGACTCTCATCGACGAAGCAATGAAGATCGCGGAAGATCTGGAACCGGGGACCGAGGGCTCCCCGTCCGTCGTCACGGGGTGAATGAGGGATTCCCCTTACCCGAACGACGACAGCGCCGGCAGCGCGGTTGTGCGAACTCCTCTCGCCGTATGGTTCATTCGGTCGGCTTTCCGGCCGGGGAACGAGCCTTCATGGACCACGTGAGGAGTTCGAACGTGTTCTTGAGACGCAGCTTAAAGCCCCAAATGCACCATCTGACTTCCGTGCGGGAGAAGTCTGCAACTCCTGGTCGCAGCCCCCGCGGTCATCCGAGAACGGGCCGGCCCGACTGTCCGCGAAACACACGATCTCGCCTGCGTGAACGGAATGTGAATTCCTGTCCTCTCGCGTTACGGCGCGCAATGTCCCCCGGCAAGGGCGGACATCCCGGAAAATCCGCAGTGACTCCGGAGAGTGCGCTGTGAGTGGAGAACAGACGACGAAAACCGTGCGGGCGCTGGTGTGTGCGCCGGATCCGCTGACGCACACGGCCGTCAGCGAACCTCTCGAATCCAGCGCCGACATAGAGATCGTCACACGCGAGCACAGAACTTCCGTGGACGTGGCCGTGGTCGTCGCCGAGCGGATGTCAGTGGAGGTGATCTCGCTGCTGCGCAGAATCAAGGAGACGTTCGGCGCCTCCATGGTCCTGATACCGGGCGAGATCGACAGAGCCGAGCTGTTCACCGCGGTGGAGTGCAACGTCGTGGCGGTGCTGCCGCGGGCCGCGGCCACCAGCGACCGCATCGAGGAGGCGGTGCGGATCGCCGCGTCGGGCGGCGGCCAGCTCCCCTCGAACATGCTCGGCGAACTGCTGCGGCAGATCGAGCGGATGCAGCGTGAGGTGCTCTCCCCGCACGGGCTGCACATCTCGGGGCTCACCCCGCGGGAGATCGGCGTGCTGCGGCTGATGGCCGAGGGCCTGGACACCGCGGAGATCGCGAGCAAGCTCTGTCTGTCGGAACGGGCCGTGAAGCGGGTCATCTTCGGCGTCACCCGCAGGCTCAACCTGCGCAACCGGCCGCACGCCGTGGCCTATGCGCTGCGGGCGGGCGTCATCTGACCGTCGTACGCCCGTCGTTCGTGCCGCTCGTGCCGCTCGTGCCGCTCGTACCGCTCGTACCGCTTGTGCCGCTCGTACCGTTCGCGTCGGCGGCGCCCGTCCCACCGGAGCGGGCGCCGCCGGCGCCGTCCGGTCCGCCCGCCGCGGTGACCTGCTCCGCCGGCCGCGCGTACCGGGACCACAGCGGACGTCCCTCCGCCCGCATCGTGCGGCGCAGCCGCACCATGTACGCGACGTCCAGGGCGACATAGGTCGCCACCAGCACCTTCAGCAGCAGATGGGACGGGTGGACGACGAACGCCGTCAGGCCGGCGAAGACGGACCCGGTGAACTTCGCGACGGCGATGTACATCGACTGCCCGGCGCTGGATCCGCGCCGCCGCAGCATCAGCAGGAACGCGGCGCTCAGCGGCACTTGGATGATCATGCCGGTGTACATGCCGTCCATGTCGTGGAACTCGTTGGCGCCCGCCGTCACCGTCACGGACGCCCACACCAGCACCCCGCACAGCGACCAGCGGAAGGCCCGCGGGGAGAGCCCGGGATGGTCGCGGCGCCCGTAGCGGAACGCCTGGTACAGCAGCACCGAGTTGAAGAGCACCCAAAGGACGTTCATCTGCCGCTGGGACGGCGTCTGTTCGAGCAGGAACGTCAGGCTGAACTCCCAGGCGAAGTTCACCGCGATCATGTAGGCGGGGATGCCCACCCGTCCGTCCCGTACGGCCTGCCGGATCGCCAGGACGTAGGTGAGCGTCCAGCCGAGCCCGGTCGGCCCCGCCAGCGCCCAGAACAGCGCCGCCGGGACGTCGGCCGCGCCCTGTGCGACCGGTGCGGTCTGCGACATGGGGAGGAGAAACGGCGGCAGCCAGTCCATGAGGGTCCTCGTGGGTGTGGGGCGTGGTTCGGCCCGGCCGGTCAGAGGCTGGGCACGATGCAGTCGAGCCCGAAGAAGGAGCCCCCGTACAGCTCGTGGCCGACGTGGACGTTGAGCATCGCGTGCCGGGCGGCGGTGTTGGCGTCCCGCCAGTACTGCTGCAGTGGACAGGACTCGGCGAAGGAGGCCGCGCCGTGTGCCCACAGCAGGTCGTCGAGCGCCTTGGTCACCAGGTCGACGGACTGGCCCACATCGCCGCGTATCCGCAGCAGTTCGCTCTCCGGCAGGGCCACCGCCGCCGCGGCGGCCTCGTCCAGGACGTCCGCGGCGCGGGCGACGTGCATCTCGGCCGCGTCCACGGACAGCGCCGTACGACCGAGCGAGGAGACGAACGTCTGCGACTCCGGCCTCGTGCGGTATGTGGTGGGCGCGATGCCGCGTCCCGGCGCCCCCTCGACCACGCAGGCGAGCGCCGCCTGCCCGGCGCCCACGACCACCGACGCGCAGATGACCGCCATCGCCGCCACGGCGGGGGTGCGCAGCAGCGCGGGCAGCGACACGTCGGTGGTGTTGCCCCGGCCGAGCTGCTCCTCGACGGGGAGGATGCGGTGCGCGGGGACGAAGTGCCGCTCGGCGACGGCCGTCTGACTGCCGGTGGCGCGCATGCCGACCGTGTGCCAGGTGTCCTCGACCTCCAGCTCGGCGACCGGCACCAGAACCGACACCATCGTCGGCGGCTCGCCCTCGGGCACCGGCTCCTTGGCGCCGAGGATCGCCCAGTCGTCGTGCAGGATGCCCGTGGAGTAGGGCCACCTTCCGGTGAGCAGACAGCCGCCCTCGACGGGCTCCGCGTCGCCGAACGCCGCGAAGACCGAGGCGAGTTTGGCGCCCGGGTTGTCCCCGAACACCTCGTCCTGGGTGCCGGACGGGAACCGTGTCGCCAGCAGGTTCGACCCGTTGATGTTGTTCACCACCCAGGAAGTGGACGGGCAGTAGTGGGACAGCGCCTTGGTGACCTCGCTCAGGGTCGCCACGTCGGCCTCCAGACCGCCGTACGCCTTCGGGGTCCACACCCGGCTCACCTGTGACTCGTCGACGGCCCGTACGGAGGCGTCCGGCAGCCGGCGCGTCCGCTCGCCCTCGGCGACCCCGTCCGCGAGCACCGGCCCGATGGCGTGCACGCGCTCCAGCAACTCCGCGCGCAGGCCCTTCACTTCGGCCCGGGTGCCGGTTCCCGTCCTGCTGCCTGTCCTGCTGCCTGTCCGGGTGTCCGTCCCCGTGTCCGCCCGTACGCCGGTCCGCGCGCCGTTGCGTACGTTCGTCTGCACATCCGTCATGAGTCCGCCTCCGTCAGTCCCCTGCGTCGGAGATGAGGTTGGTGATGTCGAAGTAGTCGCGCCACGAGCAGATCCGCCCGTCCCGTATCTCGAAGGCGGCCATGACCTTCAGGTTCTTCGCGATGGGGGAGCCGTCCGCGCGGAGCATGTCCTCCACCCGCTCGGCCAGCACCGTCCGGCCGCTGGTGGCCATGTGCAGGAATCTGACGTCGAGCCGGGCGAAGTCGGGCGGCATCAGCCGCAGGATCTCGCGCGTGCCGCGGCAGACCGGCGAGCCGGGGTTCTGCCACTCGCAGTCGTCGGTCAGGAACTCCTCGACGGCGGATCTGACGTCCTGCGGCGTGGGGCCCATGCGGGCCAGGAAGTCGCGTACGAGGCGTTGGCCGTCGTCGGCGCGCCCGTCCCGGTGCCCTTGCGGAAGCGGAGTGGCGGACACGGTCACCTCCCGGTGGTCGTCGTGGTGTCGTCGGAGCGGCCGAGGACGCGGCGCAGCGCCGAGCCGAGCGCGGCCTCCGCGTCCGCGCCGCCGTGCGCGGTGCGCCAGGCGACGTGGTTGTCCGGACGGACGAGTACGGCGCCGTCCTCGCCGACGCCGCGCACCGCGGCCCAACGGCCCTCCGCGTCGGGGCAGTCGTCCGGTCCGGGCC
>NZ_LJGW01000398.1 GCF_001751255.1 Streptomyces nanshensis
GGTCCCGGGGACGGCGGCTCCGGCAGCGCGGCCTCCGGCGGTTCCGGCGCCGCGGGCGGCTCCTCCGGTACGGGAGGCGGCAAGGGCGGCAACGGAGGCGCACCGGCGCCCGATCCCGCCTGCCACCCCCGGGGCGGCGGCAAGTTCGACTGCACGGTGTGGAAGGCGGCGACGTCCTTCGACTCGGGCCACAAGCCGGTCGGCCGCCTCAACGCCGGCACCAACTACTTCTTCTGCCAGAAGAAGCTCCGCCACCGCGAGACCGAGGGCCGCTGGACGAACGTGTGGTGGGCGAAGACGGACGACGACAAGGGCAACAGGAACGTGTTCGTGAGCGACGTCTACCTCAAGGGCGGAAAGAACGACAGCCCGGTGCCCGGCCTGCCCGTCTGCTAGGTCTGCTAGGACCGGCCGCCCCGCGGGCGGCGGGGGCGCGCACGATCCGCCAACGGCCGTACCGCCGCCGTGGGTTGGGCGCGCCCTGGGTGCGCCCGTTACGGCTACGCCGCCGCCCGCGTCTCCTCGCGTACGTCCTCGACGACCTTCTTGTCGAGGGCGGCGCGCACCAGCCCCGCCGCGAACGGCGCGAAGTCCCGCTGAGGGACCAGCTCTTGAAGCCTGCCCGGTGAGGTGGGCAGCCCCAGCCGCTCCGCGCCCTGCTGGGCCTTCCGGTCGAAGTACGGCCCGAACTCCGGCCACACCCGCTGCACTTCGCGCAGGAAGATGGCCACACCCGTCGGCCCGATGCCCGGCATCTCGCGCAGCCGGTCCTCCGTGTGCGGGTCCTCCCGCATATGGCGCAGATCGCCCTTGTACTCGCGCAGCAGCAGCTCCGCGCCGTCCCCGAGCTGGGTGGCGGTGCGCTCGTCGTAACGGCGGTAGCCGCCGGCGCCGAGGGCGTCGACCCGCTGCTGCCACGTCGCGTCCGCCATGCGGCGCGCGTCCTTCATCCCGGCGTCTGAGAGCGCCCGTGCGGCGGCGACCGCGATGTCCGCACGGATCCGCGCGGAGAGCAGATGGGAGAGCACCAGCAGCCGGTACAGCGGCGACGGGGTGTCGCGGAGCGTGATTCCGGCCTGCTCGGCGTACGTCTCGCCGTGCGTCCGCAGCAGCGTCCGTGCCCTCGCCCGGTCCTGCGTCCGTGCCTGTGTCTGCGTCATGGGAACCTCGCTGGGCTGTCGCCTTCAGAGGCGTGACGGGTGCCCACCGGGGGCCCTGTCACCACCCGTGGGTCCCGGCGCGTACGACCTGCCATGACGGACGGCCAGGACGTTCCGGAGGTCCCGGTACGCGTCCTGCCGCATGCTGTTCGCGTCCCGGACTACGCCCCGCCCACCAGCGACCGCGTCCGCGGACCGCCCACGTGGGAGAACGGCTGCGTGCGCCAGTCCAGGCTCTCGGGAAGCGTCAGCAGCGCCGTCAGCCCGTGCTCCGCCTCACCGTCGTCCCCTGCGGGTGCCGCGTCGGCGGCCGCACGTCCCGAGCCCTGGCAGACCGTGAGCCCGAAGGGATTCCAGGGGGAGGCGCACAGCGCGTGCTCGGGGAGGTTCTCCTCCTCGGCGAGGAGGGCGATCGGCTGCCCGCAGTCGGGGCAGGTCACGCGGTAGATGTCGTAGGTCTCGTCGTCCTGGGCGGCCTCTGCCGCCACGTCCTGCTCCAGCGCGACCGCGGCCCGTGCGAACGTACGGGCCCGCTTGTCACTGCGCATGCAAATCCCCCTCTGGTGGACCTGCCGGGCATCTCGCCCCCGGCTCCAGCAAGCACTTCCCGCGGCGTGATTCGCGTAATCGCCGCACGCCCGGGGACACGGGGGCACCGATGTGGCCTTGGTCACACACGGCGCCCTGGTGTGCGCTCCACCCTGCGCCCGGTGTGCTGGAGTGCGCCCGGCACAGTAGGTTGACCTGCTGTGGAGGAAGTGGATCGTCAAATCGTCGAGCTGCTCGTCAAGGACGGGCGGATGAGCTACACCGACCTGGGCAAGGCCACGGGCCTGTCCACCTCGGCCGTACACCAACGGGTACGGAGGCTCGAACAACGCGGAGTCCTGCGCGGATACACCGCGCTCGTGGATCCGGAGGCCGTCGGCCTGCCGCTCACGGCGTTCATCTCCGTAAAGCCCTTCGACCCCAGCGCGCCCGACGACATCGCCGAACGCCTCGCCGAGGTACCGGAGATCGAGGCGTGCCACAGCGTCGCCGGCGACGAGAACTACATCCTCAAGGTCCGCGTGGGCACCCCCATCGCGCTGGAGCATCTCCTCGCCCGCATCCGTACGCTCTCCGGCGTCTCGACCCGTACGACGGTCGTGCTCTCCACCCCGTACGAGGCACGGCCGCCCGCTCTCTGAGCCACCGGGCCCGTGGTCCGTGCTCGTGACCTGCCCCGCCCGGCGCCGCCGCCGCGCGGGGCGGGAGACTGGACGCCATGAGCGAGCGCACCGCCCACGGGCACGAACCCCGCACCGTCCTGCTGCGCGGCGGGGAGGTGCACAGCCCCGCCGACCCCTTCGCGACCGCGATGGTCACCCAGGGCGGCAGCATCGCCTGGGTCGGCTCCGAGAGCGCCGCCGACTCCTTCGCCGACGGCGTCGACGAGACCGTCCACCTCGACGGCGCCCTCGTCACACCGTCGTTCACCGACGCACATGTGCACACGACCGCCACCGGCCTCGCGCTCACCGGCCTCGACCTGACCGGCGTCCAGAGCCTGCGCGACGCCCTGGCCCGCGTCCGCGACTACGCCGCGTCCCGCCCCGGCGACAAGATGCTGCTCGGCCACGGCTGGGACGCCACCCACTGGCCCGAGGGCCGCCACCCCACCCGCGCGGAACTCGACGAGGCAGCCGGCGGCCGCCCGCTCTATCTCTCCCGTACGGACGTCCACTCGGCGCTCGTCACCACGGCGCTCCTCGAACTCGTCCCCGGCGTCGCACAGTTGACCGGCTTCGCCGACGGCGAGCCCCTCACGCGCGATGCGCACCACGCCGTACGCGACCGGGCGCACGCCTCCCTCACCCCCGAGCGCCGCGCCGAGGCCCAACGCGCCGCCCTCGACCACGCCGCGTCCCTCGGCATCGGCGACCTCCACGAGTGCGCCGGCCCCGGCATCTCCGGCGAGGACGACTTCACCGCCCTGCTCTCCCTCGCCGCGGAGGCCAACGGCCCCCGCGTGCACGGCTACTGGGCCGAGCCCGTCACCTCGCCCGCGGACGCCGCCCGCATCCGCGAACTGGGCGCGCTCGGCGCCGCCGGGGACCTCTTCGCCGACGGCTCACTCGGCTCCCGTACGGCGCACTTGAAGGCCCCGTACGCCGACGCCCCGCACCACGGCGGCGCTTACCTCGACGCCGACGCGATCGCCGCCCATGTCGCCGCCTGCACCGAAGCCGGTCTCCAGGCGGGCTTCCACGCCATCGGGGACGCCGCCCTCACCGCCGTCGCCGAGGGCGTACGCGCCGCAGCGGACCGCGTGGGCACCGACCGGGTACGCGCCGCCCGGCACCGCGTCGAACACGCCGAGATGCCGGACGCGGAAGTGATCGCCGCCTTCGCGGAGTTCGCGCTCACGGCGTCCGTACAGCCCGGCTTCGACGCGGCATGGGGCGGCACCGAGGGCATGTACGCGGCACGGCTCGGCGCGGAGCGTGCCGCGGGCCTCAACCCGTACGCGGCCCTGCAACGCGCCGGTGTACCACTGGCGTTCGGCTCCGACAGCCCGGTGATCCCGCTCGGCCCCTGGGAGGCCGTACGCGCCGCGGCCTTCCACCGCACGCCGGAGCACCGCATCTCCGTGCGCGGCGGCTTCACCGCCCACACCAGGGGCGGGCGCCGTGCCGTGGGTTCGGACGACGGGGGAGTGCTCGTCCCCGGAGCGCCCGCCGACTACGCGCTCTGGCGCACCGGTGAACTCCTCGTCCAGGCGCCCGACTTGCGCGTCGCCAACTGGTCGACCGACCCCCGCTCCGGCACCCCGGGGCTGCCCGATCTGACGCCCGGTGCCCAACTGCCGCTCTGTCTGCGGACGGTGGTCGCGGGACGGACCGTGTACGAGCGGCCGAACGAGTGATGTATGAGGGCCCGTTACGGCCCGCCGACGGGGCCTCGGTCTGTCGTCCGTGCGCCCATCACGCCGTACTGACCTGCCAGTTCGGCGAAACGCCGCAGGTAGCGTCGCTGTTGACAGGCGAGGCCCGGCGCCGGGTAGGTTCGGCCAGGTCCACCACAGGACGTCCGGCTGGCCATCCCCCGCGCAGTCGTCGAACGCCGCTGGGCCAGGGGGTGGTGTACCGCACCGGGACACCACCACTGGGAGCCAGGTCCAGCGCCAGCGGCACGGGGGCGGAAGGTTGAGGCCGGCCGGCGGGTGTGACCCGGGTGGGGCCCGGATGCTCAGTAGACAACGGCTTTCGGTCGGCTCGCAGCCAGCGGGTCCCAGGTCGGCCCGAAGGGCACCGGGCCCCGCCCGCAGAACCGCACTCCCCGGCACGGGCGGTGCGGCTCCCTCTCACCGCGCGGCACATCCCCTGCGCTCCCTTCGCCCCTTCACTTCCGTACGTCCACGGGTCTGTGGCATTCCCGGCCCGCGGCCCGCGGAGCCGACCCGCCGTTATACGGTCGGCTCACGACCGCACGACCTGCCAGGAAGGGCGCGACCTTGCCATCCGGTTCCGACACCACCGCCGAATCCGCCGCCGGCGGCCAGCACGCCGACGACAGCGGCGAGGCGGCCGGAGGCTCCACCGCGGTGCGGGGAGACGGAGCCGGTGCAGGCCGGGAGCCGGCCGCCGCTGCCGCGTCCGCCGACGTGAGCGAGAAGCGGAACGAGATCACGGAGCAGGCCGCGACGGCGACGTCGGCGGACGAAGCGCCCTCGGCGGACCGGTCGGACCGGGCTGACCGATCGCAGCGCCCCGGACGTCTGCGGCGGCTGCGCGCCCTCGTACGCCGTGAGGCCGCCCGCACCGCCGGAGCCGCCGTCGCCGGGATCGTGCTCGCGCTCGCCTTCCCGCCGTACGACCTGTGGCCGCTGTCGCTGGCCGCCGTCGCCGCGCTCAGCCTCCTCACCCGGGGCCGCACCGCGCGGCAGGGCGCCTGGAGCGGATTCGCCTTCGGCTGGCCCTTCTTCACGCTGCTGCTCCAGTGGCTCCACGTCGTCGGCTGGGACGCGGTCCTGGGACTCGCCTTCCTCGAATCGCTCTTCCTCGCCGGACTCGGCGCCGCTCTCGCCGCCACCTCCCGGCTGCCGCTGTGGCCGCTGTGGGGCGCCTGCCTGTGGGTCGCGGAGGAGTGGGCACGCGACCGGCTCCCCTTCGGCGGCTTCCCCTGGGGGCGGCTCGCCTTCGCCAACACCGGGTCGCCCTACACGCCCCTCGCTGCGCTCGGCGGGGCGCCGCTGGTCACCTTCGCCGCGGCCCTGACCGGTACGGCGCTCGCCGCCGCGGGCCTCGTCCTGTGGCGCCTGCGCACCGCGCGCGACGGCCGGGACGGAGAGACCGTCGGGCAGCGCGGCGGCCGCGGCCTGGTGCCGCTCGCAGCTCCGCTGGCCGTCGCGGTGGCCGTGACCGCCGCCGGATACGCCGTGCCCGTCCCCACCGCGGCGCAGGACACCGCCCGTATCGCGGTCGTACAGGGCAACGTCGAACAGCCCGGCATGGACTTCCTCGGGCGCCCCATGAAGATCCTCGACAACCACGTGGACGCCACCCTCGACCTCGCCCGCAAGATCAAGGCGGGCAAGGCCGAGCGCCCCGAACTCGTCGTCTGGCCGGAGAACTCCTCCGACCTCGACCCCTACCGCTGGCCCGAGGCCCGGGAGCGCATCGACCAGGCCGCCAAGGCGGTCGGCGTCCCCATCCTCGTCGGTGCCTTGGTCGACCACCCCGGCACCAAGGGCTACGTCGAGAACCAGGGCATCGTCTGGGACCCGGACAAGGGCCCCGGCGCCTCGTACACCAAGCAGCACCCTGTCCCGTTCGGCGAATACGTGCCGTTCCGGGACGAATTGAGCACCGTCATCACCCGCCTCCAGCAGATCCCCCGGGACTTCTGGCCGGGCGACCACTCCGGCGTCCTGCAGACCGGGCCCGCCCGCCTCGGCGACGTGATCTGCTTCGAGGTCGCCTACGACGAGATCCCGCGCGACACCGTCAACGCCGGCGCCCGTGCGCTGGTCGTCCAGACGAACAACGCCACCTACGGCAGGACGGGCCAGCCCGAGCAGCAGTTGGTGATGTCGAAGCTGCGCGCCGTCGAGCACGGCCGCGCGGTGGTCACCGCGGCCACCAGCGGCATCAGCTCCGTCGTCGGCCCCGACGGCACGATCAAGCAGCGCACGCAGGAGTTCGAGCGGGACGTGATCAGCGCCCAACTGCCCCTGCGTGACGAGATCACGACGGCCGACCGCGTCGGCGCCGCACCGGAGTGGGTGATCGCTATGGTGGGCGTCCTCGCCTGCGCCGCGGCCTGGTTCGCGGCCCGTCGCGGCCGGACCGACCGCCGGCCGGCGCAGCCGGCGGGGCGGGTGCGGCAGAGCGACGCACGGCAGACGCAAGAGGGGCAGCAGCGGTGACGGACGGCGGACAGGCGCGGCGGTACGGACCGCTCGGCACGGTTCTGGTGATCATCCCGACGTACAACGAGGCCGACAACATCGAGCCGATCAGCGCCCGCGTACGCGAGGCCGTGCCCGAGGCGCACATCCTGATCGCCGACGACAACAGCCCGGACGGCACCGGCAAGCTCGCCGACGAACTCGCCGCGCAGGACGGCCACATCCACGTCCTGCACCGCCCCGGCAAGCAGGGCCTGGGCGCCGCCTACCTCGCCGGTTTCCGCTGGGGCATCGACAACGGCTACGGCGTACTGGTCGAGATGGACGCCGACGGCTCCCACCAGCCCGAGGAACTCCCGCGGCTGCTGACCGCCCTCAAGGGCGCCGACCTGGTGCTGGGTTCGCGGTGGGTGCCGGGCGGCCGGGTCGTCAACTGGCCGCGCTCGCGCCGTCTGATCTCCCGTGGCGGCAGCATGTACTCGCGGATGATGCTCGGACTGCCGCTGCGCGACATCACCGGCGGCTTCCGCGCGTTCCGCAGCGAGACCCTCCAGGGACTGGGCATCGACGTGGTGGCCTCGCAGGGCTACTGCTTCCAGGTCGACCTGGCCAACCGCGCGGTGCGCGCCGGATACCACGTCGTGGAGGTGCCGATCACCTTCGTCGAGCGGGTACGGGGCAACTCCAAGATGAGCCGCGACATCATGGTCGAGGCGCTGTGGCGGGTGACGGCCTGGGGCGTCGAGGGCCGGGTGAAGCGCGCCCTGCACCGCAGGCACACTTGAACCATGACGAGCCGCGCACCGTATCCGTACGAGCCGCCCGACGACGGCCGGAGTTCCGGCCCGTCCGCGAACGACAAGCACCCGCAGGGCCCGCGCCGTTCCAAGATCGCCAGGCTGCTGCCGCTGGGCGTCGCCGTCTGGGCGCTGCTGGAGATCTGGCTGCTGATCCTGGTCGGCGAGACCGCAGGGCCGCTGGCCGTACTGGGACTGCTGATCGCCGGACTGCTGCTCGGCGTCTACGTCGTCAAGCGCGCCGGGCGGCGTGCCTGGCAGCGCCTCGCCGAGAGCGTCCAGCAGGCACAGAAGGCGGCGCAGAGCGGCCAGGCCCCGCCGCAGAACCCTGAGCGGTCCGGCGGCGGCAACGCCCTCACGATGCTCGGCGGACTGCTGCTCGCCGTGCCCGGACTCCTCTCGGACGTGGCCGGGCTGCTGTGCCTCTTCCCGCCGACCGCGGCGCTGATGAGGCGCACCACGCAGCGCTATCTGCAGCGCAGTTCGGGCTTCGCGCCCGGCAGCATCGGCGACGCCTATCAGCAGGCGCGCAGGGCCGAGGAGCAGATGCGCATGCAGCGCCCGGACGGCAAGGTCGTCGAGGGCGAGGTCGTACGGGACGACGAGCCGCCGTCGCACTGAGGCCCGCCGCCCGCGCGCCCGCGCTCGCCGTCGTCCCCGAACCCGCGTCACCGGCCCGGATCCGGACACGACAGTGCGCGGGCCGGTGACCACCGAGGATCACCGGCCCGCGCACTGTCTGTGCACTGTGCCTATTGCGTGTGCTGCCGCGGCCGGACGCCTGACGTGAGCGTGCCGCTCACCGACCGGCCGCCGCTTACGCGGACTTGCGCTTGTTGTTGCCGTCCCGCGGATGCACCGCGAGGTTCATGGTGCCGGACCTGAGTACGGCCAGCCGCTCCGCGAGGACCTCTTCGAGCTCCTCGCGTGTGCGCCGCTCCATGAGCATGTCCCAGTGCGTACGCGCGGGCTTGCCCTTCTTCTCCTCCGGCCCCTCGCCGTCCACGAGGAGTGCCTGTGCGCCGCACACCTTGCACTCCCACTCCGGCGGGATCTCGGCCTCGACGGAGAACGGCATCTCGAAGCGATGCCCGCTCTCACATGCGTACTCCACGGCCTGGCGGGGCGCCAGGTCGATACCGCGGTCCGTCTCGTAGCTGGTCACCACGAGTCGCGTGCCGCGAAGAGCTCGCTCACTCATGAATTCGTGCCTCCCGGGCTTGTCGCCCACAGGACATGTGTCACTGCTGTCGTCGTCGTCATCTGCTCAACGTCCGGTCGGCGGTGAAGATTCCCGTAGCGGGAGATGCGTCGCCCGTCGTGCCGCCCTTCGTGTACCCACCAATGACCGGTTTGTCACAACTGACAGGAGATGTCACCCAGCGTTCTCATCTCTTTGGCGTGCAGTAACGGTCCATCCGGCGAGCCGAGGGCGTACACTACCGCGCCGCCCCCGCAAGTCCTAAATCCGCTCCGGCAAGGGGTTTCCCGCGGCCGCCGCGGCCCGCTCCACCGGTACCCGCAGCAGCAGCACGAACCCCAGCACGAAGAAGATCACCAGCGAGATGATCGCAGCCCGGTAGCTCTCCGTGAGCTGGTACGCCAGACCGAAGACCAGCGGGCCCAGCCAGCTCGTGCCGCGGTCGCTCACCTCGTACAGGGAGAAGAACTCCGCCTCCTTGCCCGGCGGCACGAACTGCGCGAACAGGGAGCGCGAGAGCGCCTGGCTGCCGCCCATCACCAGACCTATGCCGGCCGCCAGCGCGAAGAAGAAGACCGGTGCACCGGCCGGCAGGAAGTACCCCGCCGCGCAGATCACCGCCCACGCCGCGAGCGAGGCGAGGACGGTGCGCTTCGCCCCGTAACGGGCCGCGAGCCGTCCCATCAGCAGCGCGCCCGCCACCGCCAGCACCTGGACGAGGAGCACGGCGCCGATGAGCGTCGTCTGGTCCACGCCCAGCTCCTCCGAGCCGAAGACGGACGCCTGGGTGATCACGGTCTGCACGCCGTCGTTGTAGACGAGGTACGCGACGAGGAAGAACAACGTCAGCCGGTAGCGCCGCAGTTCGCGCATCGTGGTGGCGAGCTGGCGCCAGCCGCTGAGCAGCGAGAAGCGCGCATCGGCCGCATCGGTGTGCGCGGGCGGGCGTTCCCGCAGCCGCAGCAGCGGCACCACCGTGAACAGGCCCCACCACACGCCCGCGGACGCGAGGCAGATGCGTACGGCGGACCCCTCCGAGAGGCCGAGCGCCTCGTGCTGGAGGAACAGCGCCAGGTTCGCCACCAGCACCACCGAGCCGGCCGCGTAGCCGGCGGCCCAGCCGCGGGAGGAGACCGCGTCGCGCTCCTCGGGTCCGGCGATCTGCGGCAGGAAGGCGTTGTAGATGACGACCGCGGTCGCGAACGAGACGTTCGCGACGACCAGCAGCGCACCGCCCAGCAGATAGCGGTCGCCGTCGAGGAAGAACATCGCCGTCGTCGCGCCCGCGCCGAGATACGCGAAGAGCCCCAGGATCGGCTTCTTGCGGCCGGTGTGGTCCGCGACCGCGCCCGCCAGCGGCATCACCAGCACCGACAGCAGCACCGAGAGGGAGACGCTGTAGGCGAAGTACGAGCCGGCGCGCACCGGGATGCCCAGCGGATGCACGTAACCCTCGGGATCCGCCGCGGACTTGGCGACCTCCGTCAGATACGGGCCGAGGAAGACCGTCAGGACGCTGGTGGAGAAGACCGAGTTCGCCCAGTCGTAGAAATACCAGCCGCGCTGCTCACGGCGGCGCTCGGCGGTACCGTCCCCGGCACCGGTCACGACAGCACTCACAGCCTTGCCCCCTACTTCCGCGGCCCGTGCGCGGTGTGCCGTACGTGATGCCCGCAGGGCGCGGAGCGCCCGGACGTACGGCACGGGTCCGCCGGTCTACCGGGGGCCGGGACCGTGCGTCCACGCACCCCGCTCGGTGAGGACGTCGCGCAGTGTCTCGATCTGATCGGTCACAATGCCGTCAACTCCCAGGTCGAGCAACTCCCTCATCCGGTTTCTCTCGTTCACGGTCCATACGTGCACCTGCATCCGGCGCGCGTGCGCGGCCCGTACGAACGCCCGGTCCACCACGCGGATGCCCGACCGGTGTTCGGGAACCTGGACGCACACCGCGCTCGCGCGTACCGAACGCGCCGGCACCAGCCCGTACGAACGCAGCCGCAGCCGCAGCACCCCGCGGGTGCCGAGCGACGTCGCCAGCCGCGGCCCGGCCAGGGCCTGGGCGCGGGCCACGCGTTCCTCGTCGAAGCAGCCGACGCACACGCGCGGCCACGCGTCCTCCTCGGCGAGCAGATCGAGCAGCGGGACGAGGGCGGCCTCCGCCTTGACGTCGATGTTCCAGCGGACGTCGGGGAAGGCCCGCAGCAACTCCCGCATCAGCGGCAGCGGTTCAGCTCCGCCGACGCGGGCGCGGCGCACCTGCGACCAGGGCAGGGCGGCGATCGGGCCGCTCAGATCCGTCACGCGGTCCAGCGTCGCGTCGTGGAAGGCGACGAGGCGGCCGTCCGCGGTGGCGTGCACGTCCGTCTCCAGATAGCGGTAGCCGAGACCGACGGCGCGGGCGAAGGCGCTATGGGTGTTCTCCAGACCGTCCGCCGCACCGCCGCGGTGGGCGAAGGCGAGCGGCACGGGGTGGTCCAGGAACGGATGGCGGGGCGTGCGGCGCTGCGGTACGGGGGAGGGGCGCGGATCGCTGCTCATCACCGCCGCAGTATCGCGCCACCCCGCCACCATGCGCGCCGCCGCCCCCCGTCGGCCGTCCCGCGCGCCACTACCCGGGAGCCTCCGGGGTCGGATCCGCCGGGCGGGACACCGGCCGCCCGCGCCCGCTCGTCCGGCAGCGCGAAGACCCGCAGGAAGAGCTGCGCGAGCGGCCCGATCCCCAGCGCGTAGACCACGGTTCCCGCACCCGCCGTGCCGCCCAGCAGCAGACCGGAGAGGAGCACGGCCGCCTCGATGCCCGTACGGACGAGGCGCACCGAGCGGCCGGTGACGCGGTGCAGCCCCGTCATCAGACCGTCGCGCGGGCCCGGACCGAAGCGGGCGGCGATGTAGAGGCCGGTGGCCGCGCCGTTGAGGACCACGGCGACGGTCAGCACCGGGATGCGCACGGCGAGCGACCGCGGTTCGGGGGCGAGCCAGACGGTGGCGTCCATCGACAGCCCGACGAGGACGACGTTGGAGACGGTGCCCAGCCCGGGGCGCTGTCGTATCGGCACCCACAGCAGCAGTACGGCGGCGCCCGCGCAGATGGAGACCGTGCCGATGGACAGGCCGGTGTGCCGGGCGACGCCCTGGTGCAGCACGTCCCACGGCGGGAGTCCCAGCCCGGAGCGCACCATGAGGCCGATGCTCGCCCCGTACAGCAGCAGGCCCACGTAGAGCTGTGTCAGACGCCGGCCGAGGCGCCTGCCGGAGCGCCCGCCCGAACCGGAACCAGGACCGGAACCGGGGCAGGGCCCGGGAGTTGGACCGGAACCGGAACCGGCGTCCGAACCCGTCGACGATGCCACGGCAGCTCCTTCCCTTCCGCTGCGGTGCCGGAGCCGCTGGCGGCGGCTACCGGACGCGTGGCAGTCTGGAGCCACCAACCAGGCCACATCCATGGCCAATCAGGGGAAGGTGGACTGGAACCATGGTGCAGTGGACCTCCGCGGTGGGCGCTCCCCAACTGGCGCGGCTGCTGGCCTCGCAGCGCGCGGCGACGGCCGCCGACGCCGGACACCGGGTGCCGGCCTACCGTTCGCTCGCCGACGGCGTTCGCCTCCTCGTCCTGGAGGGCCGCATCCCCGTCGCCGCCCGTCTGCCCGCCGAACGGGAGCTGGCCGCCGCGCTGCGGGTGAGCCGTACGACGGTGGCCGCCGCCTTCGAGGCGCTGCGCAGTGAAGGGTTCCTGGCCTCGCGGCGCGGTTCGGGGAGCTGGACCGCCGTGCCCGCGGGCAAGCCGCTGCCCACCCGAGGACTGGAACCGCTGCCGCCCGAGTCCGCGGGGTCGGTGATCGATCTGGCCTGCGCGACGTTCCTCGCCCCCGAACCGCACCTGACCGACGCCTTCCAGGGCGCCGTCACCGACCTCGCGCCCTACACCGGTACTCACGGCAACTACCCCGGCGGCCTTCCCGCGCTGCGCGAGGCGCTGGCCGCCCGCTACACCGCGCGTGGCGTGCCCACGATGCCCGAGCAGATCATGGTGACCACCGGCGCGATGGGCGCGGTCGCCGCGCTCGCCCGGCAGCTCGTGCCCCGCAGCGAACGCGTCGCCGTCGAACACCCCTCGTACGCCAACGTGTTGCACCTGCTGCGCGACGCGGGCGCCCGACTGGTGCCCGTACCCATGGCGGACGGACTGGCCGGCTGGGATCTGCCCGCCTGGCGGCAGGCCTTCCGGGAGAGCGCCCCGCGCATGGCGTACGTGATCGCCGACTACCACAACCCCACCGGCGCCCTCGCGCCCGACGAGCAGCGCCGGGAGCTGGTCGCGGCGGCGCGCGCCGCCGGTACGGTCCTCGTCGCCGACGAGTCCATGACCGACCTCACCCTCGACGAGGACGTCGAACTGCCGCGCCCCATAGCCGCGTTCGACCCGGGAGGCTCGGCCGTCATCACCGTCGGCTCCGTCAGCAAGGCGGTGTGGGCCGGTCTGCGCATCGGCTGGGTCAGGGCGGCGCCCGAGGTCATCCGCAGCCTCGTCGCGGCGCGCGTCTACGCCGACTTGGGCAGCCCCGTCCTCGAACAGCTCGCCGTGGCACGGCTGTTGAAGGGAGAGGGCTGGGAGTCGGCGGTCACCGCGCGCCGCGCGGGGGCCCGTGCGAACCGGGACGCGCTGGTGGCCGCCCTCCACGAGCGGTTGCCCGACTGGGAGTTCACCGTCCCGCGCGGCGGACTGACGCTGTGGACCCGCACCGGCGGCCTCTCCGGCTCCCGTATCGCCGAGGCGGGCGAACGGATCGGCGTACGGGTGCCGGCCGGAACGCGCTTCGGTGTCGACGGTGCCTTCGAGGGCTATGTGCGGCTGCTGTTCACCGTCTCCGGGCCGGTCGTCGACGAGGCCGTGACACGGCTTGCCCAGGCCGCGGACCTGGTCCGTACGGGCGCGGTCGCCGAGGGGGACGTGCCGCGTACGTACGTGGCCTGAACGGGCCCTGCGGGAAAGGGAATCGGGCCGGGGGACGTGGACGGGGGACCGCGCGGGGCGCCGTAGGGCTACGAACTGGCGGGTGGGCGGGGCGACTTGATCAGAGACGGCGCCTGCGTGCCGTCCGCCCGGCGGGCCTGTCCCGACAGCGCCCTGGCCTCCGGCGCCGCCGGCGGCGGCAACAGCCCCAGCACCGCCTGCCGTTCGGCTTCGGGCGCCGAGTCGTCCAGCGGGTCGGGCGTTGCGGGCACCTGCATCCGCAGCACCGGCCCGGTACCCAGCCGTGCGAAGCCGCGGCCCGGCTCCGCCCCCGGTCCGGGCGGCGGAGCGACCGCCTCACCGAGGACCGCCCGCGCCTCCCCGGGCGCCGCGGCGCCCAGCAGCACCCGCGCCCTGGTGTGGGAGCCCACCACGGGACCCAGTACGTCCGTGCACTCGGTGTGCTCCGCCACCGCGACCGTCACCTGCGCCGCACGCCCGTGCCGCAGCGGCACCTCGAGCAACTCCCGCAGATCGCGCCGCAGTTCGGTGCGGGCCAGATGGATCAGCGCCGCGGGCCGGTCCAGGACGATCCACAGCGGGCGCCGTACGTCGTCCGGTACGGCGTGCCCGGCCTGCCGCGCACGGCTCGCCTCCGAGAGCCGCCGCTCCGTCTCGTGCACCGCCCACTCCAGCGAGGTCACCGCCCCCGCCGCCGACGTCTCGACCGCCAGCACGCCCTCGCGTCCCGTCAGCGCCGCGAACTCCCCGGAACCGCCGCCCTCGACGACCAGCACGTCACCGTCCTGGAGCGCCTGGAGCACCACCGAGCGCAGCAGCGTGCTCGCACCGGCCCCGGGCACACCGGCGACCAGCAGATGTGCCTGCGCGGAGCGTGCGCCCGTACGCCACACCACCGGCGGGACGTCGCGGGCCCGTCCGTCCTCGGTGACCGGGACGCGGCGCGGCACCGCCTCGGCGTCGGTGAAGCCGAGCACGATCTCGCCCGGACCCGTCACATAGCGCTGCGCCGCGATGCCCTGCGGCAGCTCCGGCGGGACGCTCACCTCCAGCCGGTTGTGCTCGGCGTCCCACACGAAGCGGTACTCGCGGTCGGTGCCGCACTTGGCGGCGAGCCGCCGCTCCACTGCGAGTCGGTGCTCCGGCTCGCCGTCGGCGAAGTGCGCCGGATAGCGCACCAGGAGCCGGGCGATACGGCCGTCGTCGTCGAACTCGGCCTCCTCGAAGGCCCGTTCCCACGCGCCGTCGTGTGCGTACACCGGATCCGGGTCCGGGTCGTCGTGCAGGGCGAAGCAGGGGACCAGCGCCTCGTAGACCGCCTGCAGCCGGGAGTTCTCCGCCTCCTCGCGGGCGGCCCGCACGGCTCCCGCGCCCTCGCGTCCCTGCCAGGCCGCGGCCCCGACGAGGAGCGCCACACCGAACACCGGGCCCCACGGCAGCAGCGCCACCACCATCACGGCCACCGCCGCGCCGAAGAGCGCCGGGCCGCGGCGGTCCTTCGGGGCGCGCGACCACCAGCGCAGCGCGAGCAGCGTCAGCCTGCTCAGACCGCGCAGGAGAAGGATCAGCGGGTGCAGGACGTCCAGCGCACCGTCGGTGCCGGCCCGTACCGCGCGACGGCCGGAGCGGAGCGCGGCGGCCGCGCCCGCCGGCTGCCGGAAGAGCGGCCAACGCACTACGCAAACCTCCTGTGACGGCGGCGGGCGCCGCTCAGAACTTCAGACCGCTCAGCAGTCCGGCGAGGCTGGCGCCGCCCTCCTTGATGCTGGGGGCGATCGCCGTGCCCGCCAGGTAGAAGCCGAAGAGCGCGCAGACCAGTGCATGGGAGATCTTCAGCCCGTCCTTGCGCGTGAAGAGAAAGATGATGAAGCCGAGCAGGAGGACGCCGGAGACACTGAGGATCATGGGGGACTCCTGATGTAAGGGGATTCTCACCCTGAGTTCTCCAAGCGTCACAGAAAGTGTCCGGACGGGAAACTGGCAGACGGGTGATTCGCCGCGCAGGCCACGCCGGAAGCCCCGGACCACGGAGCCAACTCCCGCCCGTACGGCCGGAGTCCGGGTCCGTGCTGCACCTGCCGTGGGGCGCTTTGTCCGCAGATTGACTGATTCGCCGTGGAATCATCTGCGCTGTGCTGTCGCTGATCCTCCTTCACTTCGCCGGAGCGTGCTGTGCTCCGCTTCTGGTGCGGTGGCTGGGCACGCGTGCGTTCCTCGTCCTGGCCCTGATCCCGGCGACGGCACTGGGCTGGGCGGCCTGGCAGTGGGAGGGCGTCGCGGCGGGGGAGGCGCCCGTCGAGCGGTGGCCGTGGATGCCCGCGCTCGGCGTGGAACTGGACCTGCGCTGCGACGCCCTCGCCCTGCTGATGGTCGCGGTGGTCGGCGGCGTCGGCGCGCTCGTACTGGTCTACTGCGCGGGCTACTTCAGCCGCCCGGCCTTCTCCCTGGGGCAGTTCGCCGGAGTCCTCACCGCGTTCGCCGGTGCGATGCTCGGGCTCGTCGTGGCCGACGACCTGATCGTGCTGTACGTCATGTGGGAGCTGACCACGGTCTTCTCCTTCCTCCTCATCGGCCATGTACCGGAGCGGCGCCCCAACCGGCTGGCCGCGCTCCAGGCGCTGATCGTCACGGTCGCCGGGGGACTGGCGATGCTCGTGGGCTTCGTGATCCTGGGGGAGGCCGCGGGCACGTACCGGATCTCGGGGATCCTCGCCTCGCCGCCGCCCGCGCACGGCGGCGTCGCTGTCGCCCTCGTACTGATCCTCGCCGGGGCGCTGTCCAAGTCCGCGGTGTGGCCCTTCAGTTTCTGGCTGCCCGGCGCGATGGCCGCACCGACGCCCGTCTCCGCGTATCTGCACGCGGCCGCCATGGTCAAGGCGGGCGTCTATCTCGTGGCGCGGCTGGCCCCCGCGTACGCCGGCGCACCGCCCTGGCAGGCGACGGTGCTCGCCCTCGGCGGCGCGACGATGGTCGCCGCCGGCTGGCGTGCGCTGCGGGAGAAGGACCTCAAGCGGCTGCTGGCGTACGGGACCGTCAGCCAGCTCGGCTTCCTGACCGTGCTGACCGGGACCGGCACCCGGGACGCCGCGCTCGCCGGGGCCGCGATGCTGCTGGCGCACGCCCTGTTCAAGGCGCCGCTCTTCCTCGTCGTCGGCATCATCGACCATGCGACCGGGACCCGGCAGGCCGACCGGCTCTCCGGACTGGCCCGCTCGATGCCCGCCGTGTGCGCCGTCGCCGTGACGGCCGGCGCGTCCATGGTCGCGCTGCCGCCGATGCTCGGATTCGCCGCGAAGGAGGCCGCGTTCGACGCCCTGCTGCACACCGGCGGCGCCGGTACGCCCGGTCCGCCCGTCCCGGCTCTGGTGACCGCCGCCGTCACCGCCGGCTCCGCGCTGACGACCGCGTACACGCTGCGTTTCCTGTACGGCGCCTTCGCGACGAAACCCGGCGGCGACGGGCTCCACGCGCCCACGCCCATGCGGGCCCGCACCGGTCTGCTGCTGACCGTGCCCGCGGCGCTGTGCGCCCTCGCCGGAGCCGCCCTCGGGCCGGGCGTCACCGTCATCGCCCCCCTGCTGGAGCGCCACGCCCGTACGGTCCCGGCGCACGGAGAGGGCGCCCCGTACCGCCTCGCGCTGTGGCACGGAGCAGGCCCCGCGCTGCTGCTCTCCGCCGTGGCCTGGGCCGCGGGCGTCGCCCTCTTCCTCGCCGCCCGCTCCGCGTCCGGGCTGGGCCGCCGCCTCGCGGTGCCCGAGGGCCGGCGCGTCTTCGCACGGACGCTGTGGACGCTGGAGCGCACGGCCCTGGAGGTCACCGGCAGCGTCCAGCGCGGCTCGCTCCCCGTCTACCTCGGCACCGTCCTCGCCGTACTGATCGTGGCGCAGAGCGCCGCCGTGATCACCGATCCGCCGTGGCAGCACACGGGCCCGCTGCGCTGGTACGACTCCTTTCCGCAGCTCGGCGTCGCCGTCGTCGTGTGCACGGTGGCCGCCCTGTGTGTGACGGCGCGGCAGCGCATGACCGCCGTCGTGCTCGCGGGCGTGACCGGTTACGGCACGGCGGTGCTGTACGTGCTGCACGGCGCCCCCGATCTCGCGCTGACGCAGTTCGCCGTCGAGACCGTCTCCCTCGTGGTGTTCGTGCTCATCCTGCGCAGACTGCCGGCCCGCTTCCCCGACGAGCGGCGCACCAGCGCGCTGCGCCGCGTGACCCGGTTCGTGACGGGGCTGGCCGCCGGGGGGTTCGCGGCCGCGATGACGTATGTGGCGGGCACGGCCCGCGTCGCGGAGCCCGCCGGGCCCGGACTGACCACCGTCACCTCCGCCGAGGGCCTGAAGAACGTCGTCTCCACGACGCTGGTCGACCTGCGTTCCTGGGACACCCTGGGCGAGTCCGCCGTCCTCGGCGTCGCCGCCGTCGGCGTCACCAGCCTCGTCTTCCTGCGGCGCCGTACCGGCAGCCCCGTCACGGCATGGCCCGCCGCCCCCGAGACCCTGCCCGCTCCCGCGACCGCGGCGCCCGGACCCGCCGCCCACGCGGGACGCGGCCCCGAGACACGCGGCG
>NZ_LJGW01000407.1 GCF_001751255.1 Streptomyces nanshensis
CGTGCATGCGCTGTGGGCCCGGGCTTTTTTGTATTTCAAGAGTGGGAATTCCGCGGGGCCGTGAAAGGTCTCGTCATGACGACAGGAGTCACGTCCATGTCCACCGAATCGGCCGACGACCGGCCCGAACGCCGTCCTCGTCAGTCCGGGCAGCGGAACGGTGAGGACCGGCCGCGGGGCGGAAAGCGCGACGGGCGTGCGGGCAGCGGTGAGAGCCGTGGGCGCGGGGGGTTCCGGCGGGACGACGGACGCCGGGGGGACCGCCGTGAGGCGCCCGGGGGGCGTGACCGGGACAAGCCGCGCGGTGGTGGCGGGCCTCGGCGGGGTGAGCGGAGTGACCGCACGGATCGTACGGACCGCTCGGACAAGCCTCGTACGTCCCGTGCGCCGCGTGGTGAGCAGCGCGGGCGTGGTGAGGACGACCGGCGGGGTGGCTTCCGGGGGCGGCGCGATGATCGTCGTGGTGAGGGCCAGGGACGTGGTGGGCCGCCGCCGCGGCGGTTCGGGCGTGACGATCGGCGTGGTGGGAGCGGCCGGGACGACCGGCGGTCCGACCGTGAGGGGCCGAGGCGGCTGCCGATCGACGAGGACGTCACGGGCGCGGAGATCGACAAGGAAGTACGGCAGGAGTTGATGAGCCTGCCGAAGACGCTCGCCGAGGACGTCGCGAAGAACCTCGTCATGGTGGCGCGGTTGCTGGACGACGATCCGCAGTCCGCGTACGGCTATGCGAAGGTCGCGCTGCGGCTGGCGTCGCGGGTGCCGTCGGTGCGGGAGGCGACCGGGTTCGCGGCGTACGCCGTGGAGAAGTACGCGGAGGCGCTGGCGGAGTTCCGGGCCGCGCGGCGGATGACCGGGCTTCAGCATCTGTGGCCGGTGATGGCCGACTGCGAACGCGGAATGGGGCGGCCCGAGAAGGCGCTCGCGATGGCCGGCGAGCCCGAGGTGCAGAAGCTGGACAAGGCCGGGCAGGTCGAGATGCGGCTTGTGGCAGCCGGGGCGCGGCGGGACATGGGTCAGGCGGAGGCGGCCGTCGTGACGTTGCAGAGCCCCGAGTTGGCGTCCAACGCGCAGCAGCCGTGGACAGCGCGGCTGCGGTACGCGTACGCCGACGCGCTGCTGGAGGTCGGCCGGGAGGGCGAGGCGCGCGAGTGGTTCGCGAAGGCGCTGGAGGCCGACCAGAGCGGGGCGACGGACGCGTCGGACAGGCTGGCCGAGCTGGACGGTGTGGAGTTCATCGACGCGCTCGATCCCGAGGCCGAGGAGGACGGGAACGCGAGCCCGGCAGCGAAGGAAGCCACGCCGGAGGAGAGTTCGAGGGACGCCGGCGCCGGGGAGTGAGGCCGGCGTACGAGACGTACGACAGGAGGCGGGAGTTCGCGGATCGCACCGCGGGCTCCCGCCTCCTGTGCGTCGCCGTCGTCGTTACGGGGCGAAGCGGGCCAGCGGGTTGTCGAGTTCGCCGACGAGTTGGAGGGCGCCGGCCGGGTCCTGGAGGTCCACCATCTGCTGGTTGTCGCGCAGTTGGAGGCGGTTGAGGCAGGACAGCGCGAAGGACTCCGTGAACAGGTCGTAGCGCTCGAAGCGTTCGGCGAGGTGCGGCGCGGACTTCTGGTAGTCGCGGACGCAGTCGGCGACCGCCGACCAGAAGGTGTCCTCGTCCAGGGTGCCGTCCGCCGCCAGGATGCCGTTGAGGAAGCGCAGGAAGCAGTCGAAGACGTCGGTGAAGAGGGAGAGGATCTTCATGTCCTCGGGGACGTCGGCGCGGATGCGTTCGACCTCCGGGGGGAGCTGCACGTCCGGGTTCATCACCGCGATCTCTTCGGCGATGTCCTTGAAGATCGCGCGCTTGGGGGCGCCGTCGTCGTCGAGGACGAGGATGACGTTCTCGCCGTGCGGCATGAAGACGAGTTCGTACTCGTAGAAGCAGTGCAGCAGCGGCGTGAGATACGTGTCGAGGTAGCGCCGCAGCCAGGTCTCGGCGTCCAGGCCCGACTGCTCGATGAGCGCCGCCGCGAAGGAGCCGCCGTCGGCGTCCGTGTGCAGCAGGGACGCCATCGTGGCGAGGCGTTCGCCGGGCGCGAGCAGCGGCACGGGGCTCTCCCGCCACAGTGCCGCCAGCATCTTCAGATACGGGGAGCCCTTCGGGGCGGCGGCCTCGTACGGGGCGGCGTGGTAGCCGATCGCGGCGCACTCGCGGAGGACGGCGAGCCCCGATTCGCGCAGCACCGGGTCGGAGGCGACGAGGTCCGCCAGCCAGTCGTTGATGGCGGGCGTGGCCTTCATGTATTCGGCCGAAAGTCCGCGCAGGAAGCCCATGTTGAGGACGGAGAGCGCCGTCTTCACATAGTGCTTGCCGGGGTTGGTGGCGTTGAAGAACGTACGGATGGACTGCTGGGCGAGGTGGTCGTCGTCGCCGTGTCCGAGGCAGACGAGATTGCGCTGCGCGACCTCGGCGGCGAAGGTGACGGAGAGTTTGTTCCACCACTGCCAGGGGTGTACGGGAATGAGGAAGTACGCGTCCAGGTCGAGGCCCTGCTCCTGCATCACGGCGGAGAAGCGGCGCAGCGTCGACGCGGACAGCTCGGAGAGCAGCAGCTTGTCGTAGCCGAGGTCGGCCGCCGCGGTGAAGGTCGCGTGGTCGCGGTGGGCGGCGACCCAGATGAGGCGTACGGGGGCGCCGGCTTCGGGTGCGTAGGCGCGGTACTCGGCGACGTCGAAGCCGAGGCGGCCGTTGTTCGCGACGAAGCAGGGGTGGCCCTCGGTCATGCCCGCCTCGATCTCCTGGAAGCCGGAGCGGGCGAGGCGGTCGGCGCTCACGGGCGTACGGGCCAGTTTGAAGGCCGTGCTCGCGAGGGTGGAGCTGATCTCCTCCAGATAGACCGGCAGGACCTGTTCGCCCAGGCCGAGGGTGCCGCGCAGCTCGGTGACGAACGCGAGGGCGTCGAGGGGGAGTTCGGCGCCGTCGCGGTGGCGGGTGAGCCCGTCGGCGTCGACCTGCCAGTGGTCGAGCGCGAACTGCCGTGCGGTGAACCGGTATTCGGTCTGCCCGTCGTCGCTGTGCACGGAGTAGCGCCCGGCGGCGTACCGCTCCTCGGGTGCGGACAGCGTGGCGGGCTTCAGCAGCCGTTCGTGCGTGAACTCGGCGATGGCCTTGCGTACCAGCAGGCGGTTCGCCGACTGCCAGCGCTCGGGGGTGAGATGGGCGACGGCCTCGCCGGGGGAGGGTGCGGTGGGTGTGGTCATCGGCTCTTCGTCCCTCCTGGGGTCTCCGTCGCTTCGCTCGCCGCGCGGGTCCGCAGGGCGTCGCGTGCCGTCTCGAACTGCTCACGGGTGCACATGCTCAGATAGGCGTCCTTCTCCGGCTTGGCGACGGTGCGCTCGATCCGGAAGCCGACCGCTTCGTTGAGGGCGTGCACGGCGGTGTTGCGTACGTCCGGCTCGACGACGACCCGGCGGGTGTGCGGGTCGGCGAAGAGCATGTCCATCACGGTGGTGATCACGGCGAGGGTGAAGCCGTGCACCGGGGTGTCGGTGGGCGCGCACAGGAAGTGCATGCCGACGTCGCCGGGCTCCGCCTCGTACAGGCCCTTGAGTTCGACGTGCGCGGGGTCGTAGCGCTCCGCGAGGAAGCGCGGTTCGCCCTCGTGGAGGCCGAGGAAGGCGTCGTGGTGCTCGGCGGCGGCGATGGACATGAACTCCCGCTCGACGTCCGTGAGGCTCGCCTCCTGCATCAGCCAGAACGCCGACTTGGGGTGGGTGACCCAGCGGTGCAGCAGTTCGGCGTCGTTCGCGGGGTCGACGGGGCGCAGGGCGAAGTCGCCCAGGCGCGGGTCGGTGCGGACGTGGACGATGCCGGCGCCGCCGTTCGTACGTGCGCTGCTCATCGGCGCGGAGCCTCCGTCCCGTGGGTCGGCTCCGGCCCGGCGGAGGGCGCCGGAGCGGTGAAGTCCTGGAAGGCGATGCGGCGTTCGACGGCGTAGTACTCGCGGCCGAGCAGCTCGCGGATGATGCAGGAGTTGCGGTAGGCGGCCATGCCCAGGTCCGGGGTGACGAAGCCGTGGGTGTGCAACTCCGCGTTCTGCACGAAGATCTCGCGGCCCTCGGCGGCCCCGGTGTCCACGCGGTAGTCGCGCCGTACGGCGAAGCGGCCCTGCTCGTCCCAGTCGATGCGGTCGGCGACGGGGGAGAGGAACTCGGGTGTGGAGTAGCGGTATCCGGTCGCGAGGACGAGGCCCTCGGTGGTGAGGCTGAAGTCCTGCTTCTGCTCCTCCTGGCGCAGGCCGAGGGTGTACGTACCGCTCGTCTCGTCGTAACCGGCGTCCGTGAGCGCGGTGTTGGTCATCAGCCGGGTGGGGCAGGGACCGGTGCGGCTCTTCTGGTAGAGCAGGTCGAAGATGGCGTCGATCAGCTCGGTGTTGATGCCCTTGTAGAGGTTCTTCTGCGAGGCGACCAACTCGTCCCGGGTGGAGGGCGGGAGGCTGTGGAAGTAGTCCACGTACTCCGGGGACGTCATCTCCAGCGTCAGCTTGGTGTATTCGAGCGGGAAGAAGCGCGGCGAACGCGTCACCCAGGTCAGGTGGTAGTCGTGGCCGCCGATCTCCTGGAGCAGGTCGTAGTAGATCTCCGCGGCGCTCTGACCGCTGCCGACGACCGTGACCGACTTCTTCTTCTGCAACTCCTCCTTGTGCGCCAGATAGCGGGAGTTGTGGATGAAGTCGCCGCCGAGACCGCTGCAGGAGTCGGGGATGTGCGGCGGCGTGCCGGTGCCCAGGACGAGCCTGCGGGCGCGGTAGGCGCGCTGCTCGCCGGCGGCGGTGTCGTCGGCGCGTACGACGTAGAGCTCCTCGGCCTCGTCGTACTCGACGCTCGTGACGCGGTGGTGGAAGCGCACCGACTCCAGCTTCCCGGCGGCCCACCGGCAGTAGTCGTTGTACTCGGCGCGCAGCGGATAGAAGCTCTCGCGGATGTAGAACGCGTAGAGACGGCCGATCTCCTTCAGGTAGTTGAGGAAGGTGAAGCGCGACGTCGGGTCGGCAAGCGTGACCAGGTCCGACATGAACGGCGTCTGGAGCGTGCTGTCTTCGAGCAGCATGCCCGGGTGCCAGTCGAACTCCGGTTTGTCGTCGAGGAACAGGCCGTCCAGCTCCTCGACGGGGTCCGTCAGACAGGCCAGGCCCAGGTTGAAGGGGCCCAGCCCGATGGCTATGAAGTCGTGGACGTGGGCGGTGTCGTGCGGGGTGGACACGTAGAGGTCTCCGGATCTCCGGGGGCGGGCGGTCAACTGGCGCGCGGGTGGGCCGGTTCGGGGTCGGCCCGCTGGGCGTCGAGGGCCTCCCGGCGTTCGGTGAGGCAGCGGCCCGCGTGCTCGGCGACGAGGTCGAGGACGATGGCGATGTCCTCCAGCGAGGTCTCCGGGTTGAGCAGCGTGAACTTCAGATAGTGCCGCCCGTCGACGACCGTGGAGGCGACGACGGCCTCGCCGGAGGCGAACAGGGCTTGCCGCGCATGGAGGTTGACCTCGTCCGTGAGGGCCTGACTCGCGGGGGAGGGCGGCAGATAGCGGAAGACGAGCGTGCTGAGCTGCGGGCGGGTGACGACCTCGAAGCGGGGGTCGTCGCGCAGCAGCCCGTACGCGTCGGCGGCCCGGTCCACCACCTCGTCGAACAGTTCGCCCACGCCCTTGGCGCCCATGATGCGCAGGGTCAGCCACAGCTTGAGGGCGTCGAAGCGGCGGGTGGTCTGGATGGACTTGTCGACCTGGTTGGGGATGGCGTTCTCCGCCATGCGGGCCGGGTTGAGGTAGTCCGCGTGGTACGTGACGTGGCCGAGCGTGGCCTGGTCGCGTACGAGCACGGCGCTCGAACTGACCGGCTGGAAGAAGGACTTGTGGTAATCCACCGTCACCGAGTCGGCGCGTTCGATGCCCGTGAGCAGATGGCGGCGCCGGGAGACCAGCAGTCCGCAGCCGTACGCGGCGTCGACGTGCATCCAGATGCCGGCGCGCTCGCACAGGTCCGCGATGGCGGGCAGCGGGTCGATGCTGCCGAAGTCCGTGGTGCCGGCGGTGGCCACGACGGCCATCACGATGAGGTCTTCGCGTTCGCACCGGTCGAGTTCGGCGGCGAGGGCGGAGGCGCGCATCTTCCGGTCCGAGTCGCAGGGGACGGAGACGACGGCCTCGGGTCCCAGGCCGAGCAGCGTGGCGGACTTCTCGATGCTGAAGTGGCTGCACTCGGAGGTGAGGATGCGCAGCCGGGGCAGGATCTCGGGCTTGCGCGGCGGCGTCGTGGAGTTCTTCTCCACCAGGCGGCAGGCCTCGTCGCGGGCCAGCAGCAGCGCCTGCAGATTGGACTGCGTGCCGCCGCTGGTGAAGATGCCGTCCGCGGCCGTGCCGAGGCCGATGCGGTCGGCGGTCCAGCGGATGAGGTGGCGCTCGATCAGGGTGCCGCCGGCGCTCTGGTCCCAGGTGTCCAGCGAGGAGTTGACGGCCGAGATCACGGCCTCGCCGAGGACCGCCGGGATGACGACGGGGCAGTTGAGGTGCGCGAGATAGCGCGGGTGGTGGAAGTAGACGGCGTCGCGGAGGTAGACGTTCTCCAGCTCGTCGAGCGCGGCGGCCGGGTCGCCCAGGGGGTCTTCCAGGTCGATTCCCGAGACGGCCGGGGCGAGTTGGGACGGTGTGACTCCGGTGAAGGGGCGGTCCGCGCCGGCGATTTTCTCCGCGACACGGCCGACGCCTTCGGTGAGCGAGCGCCGGTAGTGCTCCGCCGTCCTGTCGTTGAGCAGGTGGGCCCTGCTGCTCATGAACTGTCCTCCCTGACGCGGGCGTCGTGCACCGCACGGCAGCGCGGTGACTCAGGTAAGGCTACCCTAACTATGCGCAGGTCAAGGGGGTGATGAGCCCGAAGTTGAATGTGAGCTTCCGGACAACCGCACAGGATCTTCGGCCGACTGCCGGAAATTTTACGGGAGTTCGCAGGACATCCCAGGAATCCTCGGTGCGTTCACGGCTGACGGCCGACCGGCCGGGCCCCGCTCCGCGGGCCGGTGTGAGAAAGCGCTCAGCGCGTTTGGGGGCGGAAGCGGGGCGCTCAGCCGTCGCGGGGTGCCGGGTCCGTGCCGGGGGCCAAGTCGTCGCGGGGCGCCGGGTCTTCGCCGGGTTCCGAGTCTTCGGCGGAGGCCGGGTCTTCCGCTTCCGCGGACGCCGCGTCCCCGCCGGGCGCGGTGCCCTCGTCCAGGAGGCGCAGCACCAGCCCCGTCGCGGGCTTCGGGCCGAAGGAGGTCGACTTGCGGGGCATCGTGACGCCCTGCTCGGCGAGTTCGCGTACGACCTCCTCCCGTACGGGACGCATCAGCACCGCCGTGCCGCCCGTACCGGCGGCCTTGCCGACGGCGGCGGACGCGTCGTGGATGTAGCCGATGTCCTCCGGGCGGTCCGGCACGTCCCACACCCGGTCCAGCAGCACCGAGTGCAGGACGGTGGCGTCCAGCCGGCGCCAGGCGGCGGGGCGGTCCGCCTCGACGGTGCGCTCCAGCAGTCGCGCCGACGGGTCGTGGAGCAGATGGAAGGCGCCGCCGCCGTCGGTGAGGAGGAAGGCGTTGCCGGCGCTCTCCTCCAGGGCGTCCAGCTCGTCCAGCGCCTGCGCCAACGAGGGCTTGCCCAGGTCGCGTACGCGGAAGGCGTCCGCCGACTCGACGGCGCGCAGGGCCCGTTCGAGAGGCAGCCGCGGCAGCACGCGGTGGATCGCCTGTACGCGCAGCGGGTGGCGGACGGTGTCGACGAGCAGGACGAGGCCGTACTCCCAGGGCGAACCGGCGTCCGTACGGGCTGAGTTCGGGCCGTCGGCGTTCGGACCGTCGGCGCGGTCACGTCCGTCCTCGCGCGCACCGTGACCTTCGTGCGCCCGGGTCCCCCCGTTCCCCTCCTGCCCGCAGTGCTCCTCGCGCAGCCGCAGATACGTCGCCCAGCGGTGGTGGCCGTCCGCGATGAGGGCGCGGTGCCGGGACAACTCGGCGTCGACCTCGGCGAGTTCGGCGGGATCCGTCAGCGACCACAGACGGTGCGAGAAGCCGTCCGCGGTCCTGGTGGAGAGCAACGGCGTGCGCAGCACGGCCCGTTCGACCACGGCGGCGGCTCCGGTGCCGCTGCCGTCGCCCCGGTAGGAGAGCAGCAGCGGTTCCAGGTTGGCGCCCGTGGCGCGCATCAGCCGGGCGCGGTCCTCCACGACGTCGGGCATGACCCCCTCGTGCGGCAGGACGACGCCCTCCTCCGGCGGGGAGAGCCGCAGCGCTCCGATGAGGCCGCGCTGCAACAGCTCGCCCTTGCGCTGCTCGTAGACGTACAGGGCGGGCCGCGGATCGGGTGCAAGGACGCCCTCGGCGCGCCAAGTGCGCAGCGTCGTACGGGCGTTGGCGTCGCGTGCGGCGGCGTCGGCGCCCTGCGGCAGGATGAGCCGGACGATGTTGTGCGGGTCGGCCGTCTCCAGCAGCCGCACCTGGTCGGGGCGGACCACGACGTCGTACGGGGGCGAGGTCACGGCCGCGAGCGAACCGACCTTCCCCGGGACGTAACGCAGTCCGCGGAAGGGCGTGAGCCGGAGGCCGTCGTGGGTCATGACCGCATGCTAAGCCGGAGCCGGCGGGCGGGCGGAGAGCGGGCCGGGCGGGCGGTCGCGGCGACCGGCCCGCGG
>NZ_LJGW01000068.1 GCF_001751255.1 Streptomyces nanshensis
GGCACCAACGCCCACCTCATCCTCGAACAGCCCGAAGCGTCGGTGACTTCTGCTGCTGATGGGGTGGAGCAGCCGTCCGCTGTGGTGCCGGACGTGGTGCCGTGGCTGGTGTCGGCGAAGTCGGCTGCCGGGCTGGACGGGCAGATCGAGCGGTTGCGTTCGCTGCCGGGTGAGTCCCATCCGGTGGATGTGGGACTGTCCCTGGTGACCTCGCGGTCGGTGTTCGAGCATCGTGCGGTGTTGCTGGCTTCGGACGAGGGTGTCGTCGAAGCGGCGCGGGGCGTCGCGTCGTCCGACCCGGGGGAACTGGCGGTGGTCTTCTCGGGCCAGGGCAGTCAACGTCTGGGTATGGGCCGGGAGTTGTACGACCGGTTCCCTGTCTTCGCCGAAGCCCTCGATGCGGTGCTGGCTCACCTGGATCCGCAGGTGCGGGAGGTCATGTGGGGCGGGGATGAGGGGCTGCTGAACCGTACGGGGTGGGCGCAGCCTGCTCTGTTCGCGATAGAGGTGGCGCTGTTCCGGCTCGCTGCTTCGTGGGGCATCGAACCCGACTACCTGGCCGGGCACTCCATCGGCGAGATCGCGGCCGCACATGTCGCTGGAGTCTTCTCTCTGGAGGATGCCTGTCGGCTGGTGTCGGCACGGGCGCGGTTGATGGAGGCCCTGCCGGAGGGTGGGGCGATGGTCGCGGTGGAGGCGGCCGAGGCCGAGGTCGTTCCGTTGCTGACGGAGGGTGTGTCGCTGGCGGCGGTCAACGGGCCGACCTCGGTAGTGGTCGCTGGTGTGGAGAGTGAAGTCGAGGCGATCTCCGCCCACTTCGAGGCGGAAGGTCATCGCACGCGGAGGCTCCGGGTTTCGCACGCGTTCCATTCGCCGCTGATGGAGCCGATGCTGGAGGACTTCCGCACCGCGATCCAGAACCTGACCTTCGAGGCGCCCAGCATCCCGGTGGCGGCGTGGGGCGATATTTCGACGCCCGAGTACTGGGTGGAGCACGTCCGGGAGACGGTGCGCTTCGGCGACAGCGTCGAATGGCTCGCTCAGCAAGATGTGTCGGTGTTTGTGGAGTTGGGTCCGGACGGTGTGCTGTCCGCCATGACAGCCGCGATCGCACCCGACGCCACGACCGTGCCTCTCCTGCGCAAGGACCGCGGCGAAGAAGCCGCTGTACTCGGGGCGTTGGGGCGTCTCCATGTGAACGGCGTGCCTGTTGAGTGGCAGCGACTCTTCGACGGCACGGGCGCCCGGCGGATCGATCTGCCCACCTACGCCTTCCAGCACCAGCGCTTCTGGCCGGCGGTCTCGACGCGGCCCGGGGACGTACGCGCCGCCGGTCTCGGTTCGGTGGAGCACCCGCTGCTCGGTGCCGCCCTCGAACTGGCCGGCTCGGAAGGGACTCTGTTCACCAGTCGGTTGTCGCTGCGGACGCATCCGTGGCTTGCGGATCACGTCGTCATGGGGCAGATCCTGGTGCCCGCTGCGGCACTGGTCGAGCTGGCGATGCGGGCCGGCGACGAGGTCGGCTGCGACCGCGTCGAGGACCTGACCATGGCCGCACCCCTCGTCGTCCCCGAGCAGGGCGGCGTGCAGATCCAGGTTTCCGTGGGAGCCCCGGACGATGCGGGGCGGCGCCAACTCGCCGTCTACGCACGGCCCGAGACCGAAGGGGAGGTGGTCCCCTGGGCCGAGCACGCGAGCGGCGTCCTGGCCGAGGGGGAACCCGCAGACGCCGAGCAGGAAGGCGCGGCCTGGCCCCCTGCGGGCGCGGAAGCGGTCGAACTAGCAGGCTGCTATGAGCGGTTCGCCGGTGCCGGCTTCGACTACGGGCCGGTCTTCCAGGGGCTGACGGCGGCCTGGCGCGGCAAGGACGGCGAACTGTTCGCCGAGGTGACCCTGCCCGAGGACACCTCGGTGCGGGACTTCGGCCTGCACCCCGCACTCCTCGACGCCGCGCTGCATGTAGCGCTGCTCGGAGGTAAGGACGACGGCGACGTCGACAGCGGCGACGTACCGTCCGGGGCGGCAGGTCTGCCGTTCGCGTGGGAAGGGGTCACGCTGCACGCGTCGGGAGCGACCGCGCTGCGAGTGCGGCTGTCCAGGACCGGCAGCGGTGCCATGAGCATCGCCCTGGCCGACCCGTCCGGCAGCCCTGTGGCCACGGTGGAGTCCCTGGTGACGCGCCCCGTCTCCGCGGACCAGTTCGGCACGCGGACGAGTACGGTCCGCGATGCGCTGTTCTCGCTGGAGTGGACGCCGATCATGGCGCCGGGCACCGCACCCGACGAGACGGTCGCCGTGATCGGCCCGGACAGGCTGGACGTGGTCGAGGCCCTGCACGACGCGAATGTCCCGGCGGAGGAGCGGCCGGATCTCGCTGCCGTCGGCGAGGGCACGGTGCCGGGCCTGGTGCTCGTGCCGGGACTGGTCGCGGAAGACGGCGAGGACACGGCCAGGTCGGCGCACGCGCTCACTTCGCAGGTGCTGGAGATGATCCACCAGTGGGTGGGCGACGAACGGTTCGCGCACTCCCGGCTGGTCTTCGCCACCCGCGGTGCCGTGACGGGTGAGGATCCGGCGGCTGCCGCGGTGTGGGGTCTGGTGCGTTCGGCGCAGTCGGAACACCCGGGCCGCTTCGCGTTGCTGGACGTCGACGCTTCCAGCCCGTCCTCGATCATGGTGCCGCTTGCGCTGGGCATCGACGAGCCGCAACTCGTCCTCATCGGCGGCGAGGTCATGGCCGGACGCCTCAACCGGGTCTCGCTGGATGACCGGCAGGTCGTCTGGGGCGGGGTCGAGGGCTGTGTGTTGGTCACTGGTGGTACGGGTGGTCTGGGTGCGCTGGTGGCGCGGCATCTGGTCTCGGAGCATGGTGTGCGGGATCTGTTGCTCGTATCCCGCCGTGGCCGTGAGGCTGAGGGTGCGGATGAACTGGTAGCCGAGCTCACCGAGTTGGGCGCACAGGCCGAGATCGCCGCGTGTGACGTGGCGGACCGGGAGGCGCTGTCGGATCTCGTCGCGCAACACGCGATCGGTGCTGTCGTGCACGCTGCGGGCGTCCTGGACGACGGTGTCGTGGAGTCGCTGACGGCGGAGCGTGTCGATGCCGTGCTGCGTCCGAAGGTGGACGCGGCGTGGAATCTGCACGAGCTGAGTCGCGATATGAACCTGTCGGCGTTCGTGCTGTTCTCGTCGGCGGCCGGTGTGTTCGGTAATGCGGGTCAGGGCAATTACGCGGCGGCGAACGCGTTCCTTGACGCGCTCGCGCTGCACCGCCGTGAACTCGGCCTGGCTGCTGTGTCGTTGGCGTGGGGTGCGTGGGCGCAGGAGGGCATGCTTGACGAGGCCGATGCCGAACGTCTGGCGCGGTCGGGCATGCCCCCTCTGGACACGGATGAGGGTCTGGAGTTGTTCGACGCGGCGCTGACGGCCGACGCGGCTGCGCTGGTGCCGGTGCGTCTGGATCTGCCGGTGCTGAAGTCGCGGGGTGAAGTGCCGCCGCTGCTGCGGGGGTTGATCCGTACCCGTACACGCCGCGCCGTGGCCGGAGCGGAGACCGCCGACTCGTTCGTGCAGCGGCTGACGCCGCTGAGCGGCGCCGACCGGCGCGAGGCGATGACGCAGCTCGTCTGCGGTCAGGTCGCCGAGGTCCTCGGCTACGCCAACGCTGACGAGATCGAACCGGACCGCCAGTTCCAGGAGTTGGGCTTCGACTCGCTGACGGCCGTCGAGCTGCGTAACCGGCTGACGTCCGCCACCGGGGTGCGGCTGCCGGCGACTCTCGTCTTCGACTATCCGACGCCGGTCGAGCTGGTCGGCTTCCTTCAGGACACGCTTTTCCCGGGCGGATCGGAGGACTCCTCGGAGGCGGCTGCCCTCCTGGGCGAACTGGACCGGCTGGAGCGGACGTTGGGAGGACTGACCGTCGACGCGCAGACGCACAAGCAGGTCGCCGGCCGGCTGGAGGTGCTGAGGACCCGCTGGGCGTCGCTGCGTGAGGACGGCCGGGGTGCCGACGACGGGGACGTGGACCTTGAATCGGCGTCGGACGACGAGATGTTCGATCTCCTCGACAACGAACTGGGGCTGTCCTGACCGGAGTCCGGTAGCCCCCGGGCGAGGCGCGGCGAGGAAGGGCGCGACAAGGGACGGCGACGAGGGGTGCGTGCCGTGTGCGTCGGAGAAGAGTCCGGCGGCACGCGGCAGCACCCTTCAAAGCCGGCTCGCCGTACGCGCCCCGGAGCGCTGCCCCTCCCGGGACCGTGCCGGGGCGGCTCCCTCGCGGGGGCCCGGGCTGCCCGACTGCACCGCGTGCCGCCCGGCTGCGGCTGCCTTGAGTCCCGTCGTGTGTACGGCGGGCGCCGATTCGGGGGAGTTCACTAGTGCCCCATCCGTGACCATGTGCTCCACGGGTTCCTGTCGGCGCCGACAGGCGGAGAGGAGACGGCCGCATGAACGGTCGGACGCACAAGGACGATCGGGCACTTGTGATCGGCGTGCTGGGTCTCGGCTCACTGGGGGAGGGGATCGTGCGGGCGGTGCTCGCCGACGGTTCCGGGCCCGGGGTGGTGGCCGTAGACCGGGACGCCGGCGCGGTGGAGCGGCTGCGCCGCAGCGTGGGGGAGTCGCGTCTGAGCTGTGGCACCGAACCGGCTGACCTGAAGGGCGCAGACCTCGTCATCGAGGCGGGGCCGGAGGAGCCCGCCGCGAAGGAGGCCGCGCTGCGCGCCGTCGACGCGGCATGTCCGTCGTCGACGGTCGTTGTGACCGCGTGCGCCGCTCTGCCGGTCGAGCAGCTCGCCGCCGTGTCGGGGCGGCCCGACCGGCTGCTGGGCCTGCGGGCCTGTCTTCCTCCGCCGCACGGCACGAAAGTCGAACTGACAGGTACGGCGCGGACTTCGCCCGAGGCGCTGACGCTGGCGCGCGGCGTCCTGGAGGCAGTCGGCAGCGAGGTCGTGACGCTTCCCGACGGCGCGGGCCGGGCCGCCGCCGAACTGGTCTACGGATACCTCAACAGCGCCGTCGCCATGGTGGAGGAGGGGTACGCCTCCGCCGAGGACGTCGACACCGCCATGCGGCTGGGCTGCGGACTGCCCTACGGTCCCCTTCAACTGGTCGACGTCATCGGCCTCGACACGGTCCGCGACACCCTGCGCGCCCTGCATGCACGCACCGGCGACGACGCCTTCGAGCCGGCGCCGCTCCTGGACGGACTCGTCGCGAGGGGCAGCCTCGGACGCAGGACGGGCGACGGCTTCCACCGCTGGGACGGCGGCGAAGTCCTCGTACCGGAGCGGCACCACGCTCCGTACGCCGCGGCTTCCACCGCCGCGGCCGGGGACGACGGTGCACGGCTGCCCCATCGCCGCTTCACCTCAGTCGGCGTCGTCGGCTCCGGCACCATGGCACGCGGCATCGCGGAGGCCGTCGCCCGCGCAGGCGTGCCCGTCACGCTCGTCGCGCGGGACGAGACGCGGGCGAGCGCCGCCTTCGACGCGGTGGACCGCTCCCTCGCACGGGCCGAGAAGCGCGGACGCATCAGCGAGTGCGAACGGATCGCCGTGCTCGGCTGCATCAACGCGACGGACGACCGTGCCCAACTGGCCGGCAGCGACCTGCTGATCGAGGCCGTCGCCGAGGACACCGACGTCAAACACACGGTCCTGCGTGCCATGGACGCCGTGGCGAAACCGGAGGCGGTGCTCGCGACCGTCACCTCCAGTCTCTCCGTGGACGGGTGCGCGCGGGCCACGAACCGGCCCTCCCGGGTTCTCGGGCTGCACTTCTTCAACCCGGCGCCCGCGATGCGCCTGGTCGAACTCGTACGCACCGACGACACCGACCCCGACGTGCTCGCCGCGGCGCACGCCCTGACCGCGGAACTGGGCAAGAGCGCGGTGGAGTGCACCGACCGGACGGGTTTCATCGTCAACGCGCTGCTCTTCCCCTTCCTCAACCAGGCCGTCCGCACCCTGGAGCGCACCGGGCTGTCCGTCGGCGACATCGACGAGGCCGTCACGGCCGGCTTCCGCCACCCGATGGGTCCGTTCGCACTGCTGGACTCCGTCGGCCTCGACGTGTCGCTGGCGATCCTGCGCAGGCTGAACGAGTCCGTGCCGCAGCCTGCGACCGTGCCGGCCGCCACGCTGGAGAAGCTCGTCGCGGACGGACACCTCGGAAGGAAGACCGGTACGGGCTTCACCCTGCACGCGGCTCCCGCACCGGCAGCGGTGTGAACTCCCGCGCGCTGCCTGCCGCCACGCCTCCGCATACCGGAGCGGGCCGTCCGGCCGCCCCTGCCGGAAACGGCCGGTGCGGACCGTGATTCTAGGGACTTCCTCAACAAGGCCGCTGCTTCACTGAGCCCGGCCAGGGGAAAGGACGTGCGACTCATGGCGAAGTCCACGGCGAACACAGAGACCGGCATCTCCTCCGGTGCCGGATCCGCGGAGGGAGATGCCGCGGCGGAAGCCGGCGCAGCACTGCGGCCCGGCCGTTTCCTGCGGCCCGCCGCGAACTCGCCGCGTACGGTGTCCCTTTCGCACGTCCCGTGCGGCCCCGCGACGTGGTCCGCCCCTGTCGCGGAGAACGCAGGCCGGCGGGCCGGGGCGCCGGCCGCACGCTGCTTGCGGCGGAAGGACCGCCGTCGCTCCCGGAAGCCCGTCGCCCGCGTCCCGAGCCCCGCCTCACGCAAGGCGGGCGCAGCGACGTGGCACGAGGCGGAGCCCGGGCCGTCGCCCTCCCCCGGGCACAGGACCGGGGCCGCCGTCTCCTTCCAGGCGGTACGTGCTTTCGCGCCCCGAGGAGAACGCTCCTCCGAGCAGCGGTACGAGCCAGGGCACCCCGCACACCCCCCGTGAGGACGCGCCCGAACGAACCTGCCGCTCGGGCCTGTTGGAGGAGGTGCGTGCGCCTCCTCCAGAGCATCGGCTCCCGCTCCTCCTGAACGAGGGCGGGGAGACGATGCGCACGCTGCAGCCCGTCCTCACCGCCGGCCGCCGCACGGCCGGAGATACCCGCCGCTCGCCCCGGGGGCCGCCGCAGCGCCCGACCGCGGTGCTCACCGGCGACGGCGACCCCCGCACCGGAATCGAAGAGGCGGAAGCACGGCTGCGTCGGCCACGGGCGGAATCCGCCTGGAGGCCCTCCGCGGTGGCCACTTCCGACTGACCTGGCCCCGGGCCGGCGTCCTGCAGACGGCCGGCGAAGGGCCCGATGCCCTCGACAGGGCCCCGTGACCGTACGACGCGAGGCCCCACCCCCGGGCCGTCCGCGGTGAAGAGAGGAAGAAGGCAATGCCCAGACGCGCACTGATCACCGGAATCACCGGACAGGACGGCTCGTACCTGGCCGAGCACCTGCTCTCCCAGGGTTACCAGGTCTGGGGGCTCATACGGGGCCAGGCCAATCCGCGCAAGTCGCGGGTGGCCAGACTGATGTCCGAACTGTCCTTCGTGGACGGCGACCTGCTGGACCAGGGAAGCCTCGTCGCCGCCGTGGAGACGGTGCAGCCCGACGAGGTCTACAACCTCGGCGCCGTCTCCTTCGTCCCCATGTCCTGGCAGCAGGCCGAGCTCGTCACCGAGATCAACGCCACGGGCGTACTGCGGATGCTGGAGGCGATCCGCATCGTCAGCGGCCTCAACAGCTCACGTCACCCCGGTTCCGCGCAGATCCGCTTCTATCAGGCGTCCTCGTCGGAGATGTTCGGCAAGGCGGCCGAAACGCCGCAGAACGAGAACACCACCTTCCACCCGCGCAGCCCCTACGGCGTGGCCAAGGCCTTCGGGCACTACATCACCCGCAACTACCGCGAGTCCTTCGGGATGTACGCGGTCTCGGGCACTCTCTTCAACCACGAATCGCCGCGACGCGGCGCCGAGTTCGTCACCCGTAAAATCTCCCTCGGCGTCGCGCGCATCAAGCTCGGCATCGACGAGAAGCTGCACCTGGGCAACCTCGACGCGGTGCGCGACTGGGGTTTCGCCGGCGACTACGTGCGGGCCATGCACCTCATGCTCAAGGGCGACGAGCCCACCGACTACGTGGTGGGCACAGGCGCGATGCACTCCGTGCGCGACGCCGTGCGCATCGCGTTCGAGCACGTGGGGCTGGACTGGCAGGACCACGTGGTGGTCGACCCCGCCCTGGTGCGGCCCGCGGAGGTGGAGATCCTCTGCGCCGATTCCACCCGTGCCCGCACCGAACTGGGCTGGGAGCCCACCATGGAATTCCCCGACCTCATGCGGACGATGACCGAGTCCGACCTGCAGCACGTCTCCCGCGAACGCGACTACCTCGACATGCTGCCGGCGGGTGTCTGGTGACCCGCTGACGCCCGGACTTCTCCTCGCACGCGCCGTGTTCGGGCCGGAGCCGTGAGCCGGGCGCACCCGGCCGGTGCCGGCCCGGCGGGCCACTACGCGTCCTTCCCGCCGGCCGCGGCATCCTCCCGGGCTCCGTCGGGCGCGGTGCGCGCCGCCGGCACTTTGGCCCGCACCTCCGCCGCCCCGGAGCCCTGCCCCTCGCCGGCCCCCGAGTAGAGCTGCGCGTAGCGGCCGCCTGCCCCCACCAGCTCGTCGTGGGTGCCCCGTTCGACGATCCGGCCGGAGTCCATCACCACGATCATGTCGGCGTCGCGGATCGTGGAGAGACGGTGCGCGATGACGAAACTCGTCCGGTTCGCCCGCAGCGAGTTCATCGCCTCGTGAATCGCGGCCTCCGTGCGGGAGTCCACCGAACTGGTCGCCTCGTCCAGCATCAGGATCGCCGGATCGGACAAGAACGCCCTTGCGAGGGTGATGAGTTGCTTCTCGCCGGCGCTGACGGCCGACGCGTCGTCGTTGAGCCTCGTCTCGTACCCGTCCGGCATGGCGCGCACGAACCTGTCCACGCACGTCGCCCTCGCTGCCTCCTCGATCTGCTCACGGGTGGCGCCCGGACGTCCATAGGCGATGTTCTCCGCGATGGTGCCGCCGAAGACCCAGGTGTCCTGCGGCACCAGGCCGATTCCCGCGCGCAGCTCCTCCCGGTGCATCGATGTGATGTCCCGGCCGTCCAGGAGGATGCGGCCGCCGTCGATGTCGTAGAAGCGGGTCAGCAGGTTGCCCAGGGTCGTCTTGCCGGCGCCGGTCTTGCCGACGACGGCGACGAGCCGTCCCGGCTCCACCGTCAGCGTGAGGTCTTCGATGAGCGGGGTGGCGGGCAGGTAGCGGAAGGAGACGTTCTCGAACTCCACGTGTCCCTTGACCTCGTGGGGCTCAGAGGAGCGCTCCGGGTCGGGCCGCTGTTCCTCCGTCTCCAGCAGGTCGAAGACGCGCTCCATGGAGGCCAGCCCCGACTGGAGCTGCCCGGAGAAGCTCGCCATGTCGATCAGCGGCCTGCTGAACATCCCGGAGTACTGCACGAACGCCTGCACGTCGCCGATGGAGACCGTGCCGGACGCCACACGCAGCGCACCGACCATCGCCACCAGCACATAGTTGAGGTCTGTGACGAACCGAGTGGCCGGGCCGATCAGTCCGGAGGTCGCCTGCGCACGCGAAGCGGCGGAGTACAGGGCGTCGTTGTGCTCGTCGAAGAGGCGCTCGGCCACGTCGCGCCGGCCGAAGCCGGTGATGACGGCGTGGCCCGTGTACATCTCCTCCACGTGCGAGTTGAGGTTCTCGGTCACCTGCCACTGCTCGGCGAAACGCGGCTGGGCGCGCCGCCCGAGCCTGACCGCCAGCAGCACGGACACGGGCACGCTCACCAGCACGATCAGCGCGAGCTCCCAGGAGATGACGAGCATCATCACCACCACGCCCGACACCGACAGCACCGAGTTGATCATCTGGCCGAGCACCTGCTGAAGCGTCAGCTGAAGGTTGTCGACGTCGTTGGTGACCCGGCTGAGGATCTCGCCCTTCGAACGGCTGTCGAAGTAACTCACGGGCAGCCGCGTCAACTTGTGCTCCACCTGCTCCCTCAGGTCGCGTACGGTGCGCTGGACGACCAGCGCCACCATGCGGCCCTGCACCAGCATGCACACGGAACCCACCACATACAGCGCGAGGATCAGCAGCAGCACCAGGCCCAGCCGGTCGAAGTCGATGCCCTGCCCGGGCACGACGTCGACGGTCGTCAGCACGTCGGCGAGGGTGTCCTTGTCCTGCTCCCTCAGCCGCGCGATGACGTCTTCTTTGCCGGAACCCGCGGGCAGGTCCTTGCTGACGAGCCCGGCGAAGATCAAGTCGGTGGCGTAGCCGAGAAGTCCGGGGCCCAGCAGGTTCAGGAAGACCGAGCCCACGCCGAGCACCGCCATGAGGACGAAGCTGCGCCTCTGCGGACGCAGCCGCTCCGCCATGCGCCGCACCACTCCGCGTTCTCCCGGCCGCGAGGAGAACCCGTACCGCTCGTGCCACTTCTGCTTGGGCCGCCGGTGTCTGCCCGTTCCCTCCCACTGGAAGATCGGTGACGAGAACCAGTCAAGCATCGGCGAGCGCACCGGGCACCTCCCAAGGGGCCGACTGCGACGCGGCCATCTCCTGATACGTGGCGCTGCCGCGCAGCAACTCCTCGTGTGTGCCGGTCCCCACGACGCGTCCGCCGTCGAGCACGACGATGCGGTCGGCCCCCTGCACGGACCCGATGCGCTGGGTGACCAGCAGCACGGTGGCCGCTGCCAGTTCCTTCTCCAAAGCGGCCCGCAGCGCGGCCTCGGTGCCCTGGTCGAGGGCGGAGAAGCAGTCGTCCAGGAGATAGATCAGCGGACGGCCCAGCACCGCGCGTGCGATGGCCAGCCGCTGCCGCTGGCCGCCGGAGATGTTCGAACCGCCCTGCGAGATGGGGGAGTCGAGGCCGTCGGCCATGCGCTCGACGAACTCGGTGCCCTGCGCCACGTCGAGCGCGTGCCACAACTCCTCGTCCGTGGCCCGCGGATTGCCGTAGCGCAGGTTGCTCGCGACGGTGCCGGAGAAGAGGTAGGGACGCTGCGGTACGAATCCGATGCTGCGGGCGAGGACGTCGGGCTCCATCTCCCGCACGTTCACGCCGGAGACGGAGACGGAGCCGCTGGTGACGTCGTTGAGCCTCAGTACCAGGCTCAGAAGCGTCGTCTTGCCGCTGCCGGTTCCCCCCAGCACGGCGACCGTCTCGCCCGGGCCGGCGCTCAGCTCCACGTCCTTGAGGACCGGAGTCTGCGCCCCGGGATAGCCGAACGTGGCGCTGCGCAGGTCGATATGACCGGTCGTCATCCACGGGTCCACGGGAATCTCGGGCTGGGGCACGCTCGTCGGAGTGCGCAGGACATCCTCGATGCGGGCGGCCGAGGCGCGTGCTCGCGGCGCCTCCGTGAAGACGAACGACACCACGATGATGGAGATGATGATGAGCGTCAGATACCCCAGCACCGCGTTGAGCGCTCCGAGTCGCATGGCGCCGTCCTCGATGCGCAGCCCGGCGAACCACACCAGCGCCACCGTGAGGACGTTCATGAAGACCATGAGCGTCACGGGGATCGTCGCCATGATGCGCCCGACGCGCAGGGAGACGCGGAACAGTTCGTCGTTGGCCTCGCCGAAGCGTCTGCGTTCGTGGCCGTCCCGTACGAACGCCCGGATCACCCGCACTCCGCTGATCTGCTCGCGCAGCAGCCGGGTCAGCATGTCCACGCACCGCTGCATCGCCGCGTACGGCGGGCCCAGGCGCCGCAGCAGCACCGACAGGCAGAGGCCGATCACCGCGACCAGGCCGATCAGCAGCAGCCCCAGCCCCGTGTCCTGATACAGCCCCAGCAGCAGACCGCCCACGCTCATGATCACGGCCGACACTGCGACGTCCGCCACCGTCAGCGCCAGACGCTGGATCTGCACCACGTCGTTCACGGTCCGCGTACTGAGGGACGACGTGCCGAACCGGGCCATCTCGGTGGCCGACAGGCGCATCACGTGCCGGAAGATCCTGGAGCGCAGATCACGCCCCAGTGCCGCCGTGATGCGGGAGGAGAGCACGGCGGCGATGCCCGCGCCCACGATCTGGACGGCCGCCAGCGCCAGCATGATCATGCCGGTGCGCACGATGTAGTCCGAGTCGCCCTTCGCCACGCCCTCGTCGACGACCGCGGCGTTGAGCGTGGGAAGCATCAACGTGGCGACGGTCTGGACGACTTGCAGCACCAGCAGGAGCACCGTCCTCCCGCGGTACGGCCGCACGCAGGCATACAGCAGTCTGATCAGCACTCGGCACTCCGGTCACGACGACGGCGGGCACGCGTCCCTGCACAGTCGACCCCGTCATGAACTCCTAGAATCCCTAGACTTCCGCGCCGCCGCCCCGCCTCGACGGCCCCGAGGGCCCCGAAGTCTCGAAGATTCCCTAGTACCCCGCGACCTACGGTGTGACCGCTACGGACGGTTACCCGCTCGGCCGGTGCCAGGAGGTTCCTCGATGACTGTTCAGGAGATCGTCAGCGCCGTCAGCTCCGGCGAGGCGGGCTCACGCGACGTCGCGTCCCTTCCCCTGCCCGAGGACTACCGTGCCGTCGTCGTCCGCGAGGAGGACGCCGGCATGTTCGACGGCGTCGAGGGACGCGACCGGGACCCCACCAAGTCCCTCCACCTCCAGCAGGTGCCCACACCCGAACTCGGCCCGGGCGAAGCGCTGGTGGCGGTGATGGCCAGCTCCATCAACTACAACACCGTCTGGTCGTCCATCTTCGAGCCGCTGCCGACCTTCGGCTTCCTCAAGCGCTACGCCCGCACCTCCCCGCTCGCCGCACGGCACGACCTGCCCTACCACGTGCTGGGCTCCGACCTGTCCGGCGTGGTGCTGCGCACCGGGCCCGGCGTCAACGCCTGGCAGCCCGGTGACGAGGTCGTCGCGCACTGCCTGTCGGTGGAGCTGGAATCGCCCGACGGGCACAACGACACGATGCTCGACCCCGAGCAGCGCATCTGGGGCTTCGAGACCAACTTCGGCGGTCTCGCCGAGATCGCGCTCGTCAAGTCCAACCAGCTCATGCCCAAGCCGGACCACCTCACCTGGGAGGAGGCCGCCTGCCTGGGACTGGTCAACTCCACCGCCTACCGGCAGCTCGTCTCCGCCAACGGCGCCGGCATGAAGCAGGGGGACACGGTGCTGATCTGGGGCGCGAGCGGCGGACTCGGTTCGTACGCCACGCAGCTCGCGCTCAACGGGGGCGCCAGGCCCGTGTGCGTCGTCTCCAGCCCGGAGAAGGCCGACATCTGCCGCCGCATGGGCGCAGAACTGATCATCGACAGGTCGCGGGAGGACTACCGGTTCTGGAGCGATGAACACACCCAGAACCCGCGGGAGTTCAAACGTTTCGGCAAGCACATACGCGAACTGACCGGCGGCGAGGACCCGGACATCGTCTTCGAGCACCCCGGCCGCGAGACCTTCGGTGCCAGCGTCTATGTCACGCGCAAGGGCGGCACGATCGTCACCTGCGCCTCCACCAGCGGCTATCAGCACACCTACGACAACCGCTATCTGTGGATGTCGCTGAAGCGGATCGTGGGTTCGCACTTCGCCAACTACCGCGAGGCGTGGGAGGCCAACCGGCTCGCCGCACGCGGCCGTATCCACCCCACGCTCTCCCGTGTCTACCCCCTCCAGGACGCGCCGCAGGCGGCGCTCGACGTCCGCAACAACGTCCACCAGGGAAAGCTCGGCGTCCTCGCCCTCGCCCCCGGCGAGGGGCTCGGCGTGCGCGACGAGGCGAAACGCAGCAGGCACCTGGAGGCCATCAACCGCTTCCGTAGCTGAACGGGCCCCGCGACCGAGGCCACAGCGGCAGGGGCCCCGCCCGGACGGGCGGCCCCGCGACGAGGAGAAGTTGGGACGCAGCACATGCATGAAGGGCTCACAGCGACGCAGGAGTGCCCGTTCCCCCTGCCGCGGGACCGCAAGCGGCCACTGGACCTGCCGCCGGAGTACGCCAGGTTCCGCCGTGACCAGCCCGTGCGGAAGGTCACCACGCCCAGCGGCGACGTGGCCTGGCTCGTCTCCCGCTACGAGGACGTACGCGCCGTCCTGTCCGACCCGCGCTTCAGCGCCGAGGTCGCCAACCCCGGATACCCCCGCTACCTCTTCCCCGTCGATCCGCAGCCCGGAGCGTTCGTCACCGTCGACCCGCCGGAACACACCCGCTACCGGCGGATGATCATGAGCCACTTCACCAAGAAGCAGGCCGAGGCGATGCGTCCGCGCATCCAGGAACTGGTCGACGAACGCATCGACCGGCTGCTGGCCGGGCCCCGCCCCGTTGACCTGGTGACCGCCTTCGCCCGGCCCGTGCCGCTGACCGTGGTGTGCGAACTGCTCGGCGTGCCCTACCGGGACCGCGTCGCCTTCGGCCGCTGGATCAACACCCTCGTCGAGACCAGCACCACGCAGGCACGGCGCGACGCCGCGGCCGGAGCCCTCTTCCGCTACATGCACAAGCTCGTCGCCGACAAGGAACGCGAACCCACCGACGACGTTCTGGGCCGCCTCACCGGCAACCAGATGCGCGACGGCGAGATCGGGCACGACGAGGTCGTCGTCACCGGCATGATGCTGCTCTCCGCCGGCTACGACACCACCGCAAGCTCCATCGCACTGACCACGCTGGCGCTGCTGGAACACCCCGAGGAGTTCGCCCGCCTCCGTGAGAACACCGACGAACTCATCGTCGGCGCCGTAGAGGAACTGCTGCGCTACCAGAACGTCATGCAGTGCGGCGTGGGGCGCGTCGCCACCGAGGACGCCGAGATCTGCGGTCAGCACATCACCGCCGGCGAGGGCCTGATCGTGCTGCTGTCCTCCGCCGACCGCGACGAGAGCGTCTACCACGAGGCCGACCGGCTCGACATCACACGCGCCGGCAGCACGCCCCTGGCCTTCGGGCACGGCATCCATAGCTGCATCGCCAAGTTCCTCTCACGCGTGGAACTCCAGGTCGCGCTGGGAACGCTGGCCCGCCGCATCCCCACGCTGAAGCTCGCCGGACGCGTGGAGGAACTGAAGTTCCGCGACACCGCGATCGTCTACAGCCTCCGCGAACTCCCGGTGACCTGGTGACCGCGACCGATCCCGCCACCGCCGCCCACGCGCCCCGCGCCCGCGCGGCCCGCCCGACCGTCGAGATGGGTTAGTTGATGGACAACGAAGAGAAGCTTCGCGACTACCTCAAGCGAGCCGGTGCGGACCTGCGGCGGACCCGGCAGCGCCTCCAGGAGGTGGAGGAGGCGGCGCAGGAACCGATCGCCGTCATCGGCATAGGCTGCCGCTACCCCGGCGGGATCGCCTCGCCGGAAGACCTGTGGCGCATGGTCGCCGAGGGGCGGCACGGCATATCCGGCTTCCCCGCAGACCGCAACTGGGACCCGGAACTGACCGGCCTCTCCGACACCTCCAGCGGCGGATTCCTCCACGACGCCGCCGACTTCGACGCCGACTTCTTCGGCGTCTCCCCGCGCGAGGCCGTCGGCATGGACCCCCAGCAGCGCATGCTGCTACAGGTGACCTGGGAAGCCGTCGAACGCGCCGGCATGGACCCCACGTCCCTCAAAGGCAGCGAGACCGCCGTCTTCGTCGGCGCCATGGCTCAGGACTACCAGGTCGGCCCCGAGGACGCCGGAGACGGCTTCCAACTGCTCGGCAACTCCCACAGCGTGCTCTCCGGCCGCCTCTCCTACACCTTCGGACTGCTCGGGCCCGCCGTCACCGTCGACACCGCCTGCTCCTCCTCCCTGGTGACGATGCATCTCGCGGCGCGGTCGCTGCGTGCCGGCGAGTGCTCCCTCGCGCTGGCGGGCGGCTGCACCGTCATGTCCAGCCCCGCCACCTTCGCCGAGTTCAGCCGCCAGGGCGGGCTCTCCGGAGACGGACGCTGCCGCTCCTTCGCCGACTCCGCCGACGGCACCGGATGGGCGGAGGGCGCGGGCGTCCTCGTACTGGAACGCCTTTCCGACGCACGCCGCAACGGTCACCGCGTCCTCGCCGTGCTGCGCGGCTCCGCCGTCAACCAGGACGGCGCCTCCAACGGGCTGACCGCCCCCAACGGCCCCTCACAGCAGCGCGTCATCCAGCAGGCCCTCATCGACGCCCGTCTGACCGCCGCCCAGATCGACGCCGTCGAGGCACACGGCACCGCCACCACCCTCGGCGACCCCGTCGAGGCGCAGGCGCTGCTGGCGACATACGGACAGCACCGCGAACACGGCCGTCCCCTCCTCCTCGGGTCGGTCAAGTCGAACCTCAGCCACACACAAGCCGCGGCCGGAGTCGCCGGCGTCATCAAAATGATCATGGCGATGCGGCACGGGGAACTGCCCCGCACGCTCCTCGTCGACGCCCCCTCCTCACACGTCGACTGGTCCGCCGGCGCCGTCGAACTGCTCACCGAGCACCGGCCCTGGCCCGAGACGGGCGAGCCCCGCCGGGCCGCCGTCTCCTCCTTCGGCATCAGCGGCACCAACGCACACACCATCGTCGAGGAAGCCCCACGCCCCGAAGACGGCGAGGACGAGGACGACACGGGGCACGGCACGAGCGTCGCCGACGCCGGAGCCGTACCGCTGCCCGTCTCCGGCCGCTCCCGGGACGCGCTGCGCGCCCAGGCCGCCAGGCTGCTCGCCCTTCTCGACGACGACGCCGGACCGCGCCCCCTGGACCTCGCCCACTCCGCCGCCACCACCCGCACCGCGTTCGAGCACCGGGCCGTGGCCGTCGCGGGAACCTCCGGGGAACTGCGTGAGGCCCTGCGCGCACTGGCCGACGGCGAACCGACGGCCTCCGTCGTCAGCGGCCACGCCGCCGGCCGGGGCAAGCAGGCCTTCCTCTTCACGGGGCAGGGCGCCCAGACGCCCGGCATGGGACGCGAACTCCACGCCCGATTCCCGGTGTTCGCCGAAGCGCTCGACGAGGTGCTGGAGCACCTCGACGCCGAGACGGACCGGCCGCTGCGCGAGGTGATGTGGGGCGAGGACGCCGAAGCCCTGGAGCAGACCGCCTACGCACAGCCCGCTCTGTTCGCCCTGGAAGTCGCCCTCTACCGGCTGGCCGCCTCCTGGGGACTGAAGCCCGACCAGCTCGCCGGGCACTCCGTCGGCGAGATCGCCGCAGCGCACGTCGCCGGAGTGCTGTCCCTCCAGGACGCCTGCACCCTGGTCGCCGCCCGCGGCCGGCTCATGCAGGCGCTGCCCGGCGGCGGCGCCATGGTCTCCCTCCAGGCCACCGAGGACGAAGTCGCGCCGCTGATCGCCGACCGCGCGGACCAGGTCTCACTCGCCGCCGTCAACGGCCCCCGTGCCGTCGTCGTCTCGGGAGACGCCGACGCCGTCACCGACATCGCCGGCCACTTCGCCGCACAGGGCCGCAAGACCACACGGCTGAAGGTCTCCCACGCGTTCCACTCCCCGCACATGGAACCGATGCTGGAGGACTACCGCCGCGTCGTCGACGGCCTCACGCTCAACGAACCCCTCATTCCCGTGGTCTCCGCCGTCACCGGCGAACAGGCCCGGGTGGAGCAGCTCACCTCCGCCGCGTACTGGACCGAACAGGCCCGCCGCGAGGTGCGCTTCGCGGACGCGGTGGCCTGGCTCCGCGACCACGGCGTGACCACCTTCGTCGAACTCGGCCCGGACGGCGTGCTGTCCGCCATGGCACAGGAATGCCTCGGCGACGACGCCGGCGACCGCCTGGCGGCCGTCCCGCTGCTGCGCGCCGGACGCCCCGAGGCGCCCACCGCCACCACCGCCCTCGCCCGGCTCCACACCCGCGGCCTCACCGTCGACTGGTCCGGCTACTTCCAGGGCACCGGAGCCGAGCACGTCGACCTGCCCACCTATGCCTTCCAGAGCAAGCGGTACTGGCCGCGGGGCGGCGGCTTCCAGCACTCCGCCGATCTGCGCTCCGCGGGGCTCGGCGCCGCGCACTACCCGCTGCTGTCCGCCGCGGTCTCCCTCGCCGACACGGACGGCGCACTGCTCACCGGCAGGCTCTCCCTCCAGTCCCACCCCTGGCTCGCCGAACACCGCGTGCGCGGCGGCATCCTGCTCCCCGGAACGGCCTTCCTCGAACTGGCCGTTCGCGCCGGCGACGAGGTCGGCTGCGACCACGTCGAAGAACTCACCCTGACCTCCCCGCTGGCCGTCCCCGACGACCAGGGCGTCCAGGTGCAGGTCGCGGTGGGACGCGCGGACGCCACCGGCCGGCGCACCGTCACCGTCCACTCCAGGCCCGACGAAGACGACTCCCGGCCCTGGACGCAGAACGCCACCGGCGTCGTCACCACCGGCGCGCAGACCGCGGACTTCGACACCTCGACATGGCCTCCGCGGGACGCCGAGGAGCTGGCCACCGCCGGATGCTACGAGCGCTTCACCGAACTGGGCTTCGCTTACGGGCCGTTGTTCCAGGGGCTGCGCGCCGCATGGCGGGGACGGGACGGCGAACTGTACGCCGAAGTCGCCCTTCCCGAAGGAGCCGACAGCGGCGACGGCTTCGGCCTGCACCCCGCGCTCCTCGACGCCGCCCTGCACGCGGCACTGCTCGACGGCGGCGCCGCCACGGGCACTTCGGCGCAGAACGGGACCGCCCCGGGAGTTCCGTTCTCCTGGGAAGGCGTCACGCTGCACGCCTCCGGTGCCACCGCGCTGCGGGTCCGGCTGAGCCGCGACCCTGACGGAGCCTTCGCGATCGCTCTCACGGACACGGCCGGCGCACCCGTCGCATCCGTGGACTCCCTCGTCCTCCGCGCCGTCACGCAGGAGGAGACCGCCCGCCCCGCCGCCCGTGACGCGCTGTTCGCCCTGGAGTGGGCCCCCGCCCCCGCGCCCGCGGGACGGACCGAGGAGTCCGTCGCGGTCGTGGGTGTGGATCCGTTCGGGCTGGCTGCCTGTGTGTCGGGTGCGGGGTCTTGGACGGAGCTTGCGGACGTGGCGGGTCTGGCGGCGGTCGAGGGTCCGTCGGTGCCGGGTGTGGTGCTGGTTCCGGTGAGCGGAGAGCGCGACGAAGGCTCGGGGGCGGCCGAATCCGCGCACGCGGCGACGACGCGTGTTCTGGAGTTGGCTCAACTGTTCCTGAGTGCTGAGGAGTTCGCGGGTTCGCGTCTGGTGTTTGTGACGCGTGGTGCGGTGTCGGGTGTGGATCCGGCGGCGGCTGCGGTGTGGGGTCTGGTGCGTTCGGCGCAGTCGGAGCATCCGGGCCGTTTCGGTCTGCTGGATGTCGATGATGCGGAGGCGTCGCTTGCGGCGGTGCCGTCCGCGTTGGCGGTCGATGAGCCTCAACTGGCTGTGCGTGCGGGGGAGTTGTGTGTCCCGCGTCTGGTACGGGCCGCGTCCGCTGAGGGGGACGGGGTCTCCTGGGCCGGGGTTGAGGGCTCTGTGCTGGTCACTGGTGGNTCGCGATGCCGAGGGTGCGGATGAACTGGTAGCCGAGCTCACCGAGTTGGGCGCACAAGCCGGGGTTGCGGCGTGTGATGTGGCGGACCGGGAGGCGCTGGCTTCTCTGCTTGCCGGGCATCCGGTGGGTGCTGTGGTGCACGCTGCGGGTGTCCTTGATGACGGTGTCGTGGAGTCGCTGGATCCCGAACGTGTGGCGACGGTGTTCCGTCCGAAGGTGGACGCGGCGTGGAACCTGCACGAACTCACCCTGGACCGGGATCTGTCGGCGTTTGTGGTGTTCTCGTCGGCGGCCGGTGTGTTCGGTAATGCGGGTCAGGGCAACTACGCGGCGGCAAACGCGTTCCTGGACGCGCTCGCGCTGCACCGCCGCGAACTCGGCCTCCCCGCCGCCTCGTTGGCGTGGGGTGCGTGGGCGCAGGAGGGCATGCTTGACGAGGCCGATGCCGAGCGTCTGGCCCGCGTCGGCATGCCGCCGCTGGGTTCCGACGAGGGTCTGGAGCTGTTCGACGCTGCACTGGCGGCGGACGCGGCTGCGCTGGTGCCGGTGCGTCTGGATCTGCCGGTGTTGAAGTCGCGTGGTGAAGTGCCGCCGCTGCTGCGGGGGTTGATCCGTACCCGGACACGCCGCTCCGTGGCCGGAGCGGAGACCGCCGACTCCCTCGTCCGCCGTCTTGAAGGGATGAGCACCGAGGAGCGCGAGGAGGCGATGCTGCGACTGGTGCGCGGCCATGCCGCCGCCGTACTCGGCCACGCCGACGGCGCGGACGTCGAACCCGAGCGCCAGTTCCGCGATTTGGGCTTCGACTCGCTGACGGCCGTCGAACTGCGCAACCAGCTCACCGGCGCCACCGGACTGCGGCTGCCCGCCACCATGGTCTTCGACCACCCCACGCCCCGGCTGCTCGCCGGCCACCTCCTCGACGAACTCCTCGGCTCCGAGGCCGCCACGGCACCGCGTACGAGGAAGGCCGCTCTCACCCCGCCCGCCACAGACGATCCGATCGTCATCGTCGGCATGGGCTGCCGCTACCCGGGCGGCGTCAGCTCCGCCGAGGAGCTGTGGCGGCTGGTGTCCGAGGGCGGCGACGCCGTCTCCGGCCTGCCCACCAACCGTGGCTGGGACCTGGAGCGGCTCTACCACCCCGACCCCGACCACCCCGGCACCACCTACAGCCGCTCCGGCGGATTCCTCCACGACGCCGGGGAGTTCGACGCGGGCTTCTTCGGCATGTCGCCCCGCGAGGCCCTCGCCACCGACTCCCAGCAGCGGCTGCTGCTGGAGACGACGTGGGAGGCCGTCGAGCACGCGGGTATCGACCCGTCGTCGCTGCGCGGCAGCGACACCGGAGTCTTCGCGGGCGTCATGTACAACGACTACGGCGCCCGGCTGGGCGGCGGCGACTTCGAAGGCCATCAAGGCAGCGGCACGTCGCCGAGCATCGTCTCCGGGCGCGTCTCCTACACCCTCGGCCTGGAAGGCCCAGCCGTCACCGTCGACACCGCCTGTTCCTCCTCGCTCGTGGCGATGCACTGGGCGATGCAGGCGCTGCGTTCGGGGGAGTGCTCGCTCGCCCTCGCCGGCGGTGTGACCGTCATGTCCACGCCCACGGCGCTCATCGAGTTCTCCCGCCAGCGCGGCCTCGCCCCCGACGGACGGTGCAAGGCGTTCTCGGACTCCGCGGACGGCGTGAGCTGGGCCGAAGGCGTCGGCGTGCTCGTGCTGGAGCGGCTGTCCGACGCGCGGCGCAACGGCCACCAGGTCCTGGCCGTCGTACGGGGATCCGCCGTCAACCAGGACGGCACGTCCAACGGCCTGATGGCGCCCAACGGTCCGTCTCAGCAGCGCGTCATCCGGCAGGCGCTGGAGACCGCGGGCCTCGGCCACACCGATGTGGACGCCGTCGAGGCGCACGGCACCGGCACGTCCCTCGGCGACCCCATCGAGGCGCAGGCGCTGCTCGCCACCTACGGACAGGACCGCGAACAGCCCCTGCTGCTGGGGTCGGTGAAGTCCAACATCGGTCACACACAGGCCGCGGCGGGCGCCGCCGGCGTCATCAAGATGGTCATGGCGCTCGGCGCCCCCGAACTGCCCAGGACCTTGCACGTGACCGCGCCGTCCTCCCATGTGGACTGGGAGGAGGGCTCCGTCGAACTGCTCACCTCGGCCTCGCCGTGGCCGCAGACGGACCGCCCCCGCCGAGCCGCCGTCTCCTCCTTCGGCATCAGCGGCACCAACGCGCACATCATCATCGAGCAGCCCCCGGCCGCTTCCCCCGCTTCCCCCGTGGCCGGGGGCGTCCACCGCAGCGGCACCGTTCCGCTGACGCTGTCGGGCAAGTCCCGCCGTGCCCTGCGCGCACAGGCCGCCCGGCTTCACGCCCACATGGAGGCCCGCCTCGAGGTCCAACTCGCCGACCTGGCCTACTCGCTGGCGCGGACCCGTACCGCTTTCGAGCAGCGCGCGGCCGTCGTCGCGGGGGAGCGCGGCGAAGCGCTGCGTGCACTGTCGGCGCTGGCCGCCGACGCGGCGGACGCCGCCGTCGTCGAGGACGAAGCCGCACCCGGACGCCTCGCCCTTCTCTTCTCCGGCCAGGGAAGCCAACGCCCCGGCATGGGACGGGAGTTGTACGAACGCTTCCCCGTCTTCGCGGAGGCGCTGGACGAGGTGCTCTCGGTACTCGCCGACCGTCTCGACACGCACCTCGAACCGCCCCTGCGGGACGTGCTCTTCGCCGACGAGGGCACCTCCGAAGCGGAGCTGCTGCACCAGACCGGATGGACGCAGCCCGCTCTGTTCGCCCTGGAAGTGGCCCTGCACCGGCTGCTGACCTCGTGGGGCGTGCGACCGCACGCGGTCGCCGGGCACTCCGTCGGTGAGATCACCGCCGCGCACGTCGCGGGAGTGCTGTCCCTTCAGGACGCCTGCACCCTGGTCGCCGCCCGCGCCCGACTGATGCAGGCCCTGCCCTCCGGCGGCGGTATGGCCGCCGTGGAGGCGGCGGAGGACGAAGTAGTCCCGCATCTGACGGGAGGAGTCTCCCTCGCCGCCGTCAACGGGCCCCGTGCCGTCGTCGTCGCGGGCGAAGCCGCCGAAGTGGACGCCGTACGCGCCCACTTCGAAGCGCTCGGCCGCAGAACCAAGGCGCTGGCCGTCTCCCACGCCTTCCACTCGCCGCAGATGGACCCGATGCTGGAGGACTTCCGGCAGTCGGTGGAACAACTCCGCTTCGCCGCCCCGTCCGTACCGGTGATCTCCAACGTCACCGGCGACTTCGCCGCCGACGAGGAGATCGCCACCCCCGAGTACTGGGTACGGCACGTGCGGGAGACCGTCAGGTTCGCCGACGGCGTGCGGGCACTGCGCCGCGCGGGCACCACCACGTTCGTCGAAGCCGGGCCCGACGGCGGCCTGCTGGCCGCGGCCGAGAGCGTGCTCGCCGAATCCGCCGGCGGCCACGAACAGGCCGACGGCGACACGGGGTTCGAGGCCGGCGAGCAGGACCACGACGACGCACGTCTGGTGCCGCTGCTGCGCGCCGACCGCCCCGAGGGAACCGCCCTCGACACGGCGCTCGCCCGTCTCCACGCCCGCGGCGTCACCCTCGACTGGGACGCCTACTTCGCCGGCAGCGGCGCCGTCCGCACCGGCCTGCCCACCTACGCCTTCCAGCACGACTTCTACTGGCCGCAGGGGCCTGCCGAGACGGCGCCTCCCGCCGAGGCGGACCCGTCGGCCGACCGGCTGTGGGAGGCCGTCGACCGCGGCGACGCCGGGGAGCTGGCCTCGCTGCTCTCCCTCGGAGACGAGCAACAGGCCTCCCTCGCCTCGCTGTTGCCCGCCCTGTCCTCCTGGCGGCAGGCCGGACGGGAGAAGACGCTGCTGGACTCCTGGCGCTACCGCGTGCTGTGGGCGCCGCTGCGGCTGCCTTCCACCCCCCGGATACAGGGCACCTGGCTCCTCGTCACCGGCGGCGACGGCTCCGACGCCCCACTGGCCTCCCACGTCGCCGGAGCGCTCGTCGCGCACGGGGCGAACGTCGAGCACGTCACGCTGGACGACACCTGCACCGACGACGAGGAACTCGCCGCGCGGCTTCCCGCCGTCGACGGCATCGCCGGCGCGGTGTCCCTGCTCGCCCTCGACGAACGTCCCCAGACAGCGGGCCGGCCCGGCCTCACCCGGGGACTGGCGCTCACCGCCGCCCTCGTACGGACCCTGGACGCCCCGCTGTGGACGCTCACCCAGGGAGCTGTCAGCACCGGTCCCGCAGACGAACCCGTGGCCTCCGCCGCCCAGGCGGCGGTGTGGGGCTTCGGCCGCGTCGCCGCGCTGGAACACCCCGAACGCTGGGGCGGTCTGGTCGACCTGCCCGCCTCTCCCGGCGCGCCGCAGGACGAAACCCCTCGGACCGACGAGCCCGGTGACGCGCAGGAGACACCCCGAGGCCGGTGGGAGCAGACCGCGGAGCGGATCCTCGGCCTGCTGCCCGCCGTGCTGACCGCGGACGGCGGCGAAGACCAACTCGCGCTGCGCTCCACCGGCGCCTTCGGACGGCGCCTCGCCCACCGCACCGTGGAGTCGCCGCCCGCCGACGGCGAGTTCACCGCGCACGGCACGGTCCTGGTCACCGGCGGCACCGGCGGCCTCGGGGCCACCGTCGCCCGGTGGCTCGCAGCCCACGGGGCACAGCACCTCGTCCTCACCAGCCGGCGCGGGCCCGACGCCCCCGGCGCGGCCGAACTCCGCGCCGAACTGGAGGAGTCGGGCGCCGCCGTCGACATCGTCGCCTGCGACGCCTCCGACCGCGACGCCCTCGCCCAGCTCCTCGACGGGCTGCCCGGACGGCTGCCGCTCACCGGCGTCGTCCACACCGCCGGCGTCGGCCAGGCCACGCCGCTGGAGCGGATGACCGAAGCCGAATTCGCCGGCGTGATGGCCGCGAAGGCCGCGGGAGCCGTGCACCTCGACGAACTCCTCGGCGACCGCGACCTCGACCTGTTCGTGCTCTTCGGCTCCATCGCCGGAGTCTGGGGCGCAGGCAACCAGGCCGCCTACGCCGCCGCGAACGCCTTCCTCGACGCGCTGGCCGAACAGCGCCGCGCCCGCGGCCTCGCCGCCACATCCATCGCCTGGGGCCCGTGGGCCGAGGCGGGCATGGCCACCCACGAGGCGATGTCCGGCAACCTGGTGCGGCGCGGCCTGAGCATGCTGCCGCCGCAGCACGCCCTCACCGAACTCGCCCGCGCCGTCGCGCAGAACGACGTGACCGTCACCGTCGCGGACGTCGACTGGGACAGCTACGCCCCCGTCTTCACCTCCGTACGCCCCAGCCCACTCCTCTCCGACCTGCCCGAGGTGCGGGCCCTGGCGGAAGAAGCCGGCAGGGTCGCCGAGGAGGTCTCCGAGTTCGCCGCCACCCTGCGCGGTCTCGGCGACGCCGAGCAGCGGCGGCGGCTGCTGACGCTCGTACGGGAGGAGGCCGCCGCCGTACTCGGGTACAGCTCCGCGGACGACGTCGGCGAGCAACGCGCTTTCCGCGACATCGGATTCGACTCGCTCACCGCGGTCGAACTGCGCAAACGCCTGGTGCGCGCCACCGGAGCGCCGCTGCCCGCGACCCTCGTCTTCGACCACCCCACACCGAGGGAGCTCGCCTCCCACCTCCGCGACCGCCTCGCCGGCACCGGCGAGGCGCCGCAGATCAGCCGCGCGGAGAGCGACGGCAGCGGCGAACCCGTCGCCATCGTCGGCATGAGCTGCCGCTTCCCCGGCGGGGCCGCCACACCCGAGGAGTTCTGGTCGCTGCTGGCCTCCGGAACCGACGCCGTCACCGACTTCCCCGAAGACCGCGGCTTCGACATGGCCGCCCTCCACCACCCGGACCCCGACCACCCCGGCACCACCTACACCACGCAGGGCGGCTACCTGCACGACGCCGCCGACTTCGACGCGGGCTTCTTCGGCATCTCCCCGCGTGAGGCCGTCGGCATGGACCCGCAGCAGCGGCTGCTGCTGGAGACCACGTGGGAAGCCGTCGAACGGGCCGGCATCGACCCCTCGGACCTGCGCGGCAGCCGCACCGGCGCGTTCATCGGCTCCAGCTACATCGAATACGGCGAAGGCGGCGGGGGCGACGGCTCCGAGGGCTACCAGGTCACCGGCAGCTCCCCGAGCGTGCTGTCCGGACGCGTCTCCTACGTCTTCGGGCTCGAGGGCCCGGCCGTCACCGTCGACACCGCCTGCTCCTCGTCCCTGGTGGCGCTGCACCTGGCCTGCCAGTCGCTGCGCAGCGGCGAGAGCAGCCTCGCGCTGGCCGGCGGCGCCACCATCGTCCCCAACCCCAAGCCGCTGATCGCCTTCAGCCGGCAGCGAGCCCTCGCCAAGGACGGGCGCTGCAAGTCCTTCTCCGACGACGCCGACGGCATGACCCTCTCCGAAGGCATCGGCATGCTGATGCTGGAGAAGCTCTCCGACGCGGAGCGCAACGGACACCCCGTCCTCGCCGTGGTCCGCGGGTCCGCAGTCAACCAGGACGGCGCCTCCAACGGCCTGTCCGCGCCCAACGGGCCCTCCCAGCAGCGCGTCATCCGGCAGGCCCTCGCCAACGCCGGGCTGGAGCCGTCCGAGGTCGACGCCATCGACGCACACGGCACCGGCACCACCCTCGGCGACCCCATCGAGGCGCAGGCCCTCCAGGCCACGTACGGCAAGGACCGCGACGCCGACCGGCCGCTGCTGCTGGGCTCGGTGAAGTCCAACCTCGGGCACACCCAGTCCGCGGCCGGCGTCGCCAGCGTCATCAAGATGGTGCTGGCCATGCAGCACGGCACGCTGCCGCAGACCCTGCACCTGGGCACGCCCTCCACGCACGTCGACTGGAGCTCCGGGGCGCTCGCACCGCTCGCCGAAGCCGTCGAGTGGCCGAGCACCGGACGGCCTCGCCGCGCCGCCGTCTCCTCCTTCGGCATCAGCGGCACCAACGCGCACACCCTGCTGGAGGAGGCCCCCCGGCTCCCCGCGCCCGCCGGCCTCACCGTGCAGGGCACCGTCCTGCCCTGGGGTGGCTCCGCCGGTGCGACACGGCAGGAACCGGCCGGGACCCTGCCGTGGGTGCTCAGCGCGCGTACGGAGTCGGCGCTGCGCGACCACGCCGCCCGCGTCGGCGCCGCCGTCGCCGCCGCGGAGGACTGGCACCCGGCCGACACCGGGCTCGCGCTGGCCTCCCGGTCCGTCTTCGAACACCGGGCCGTGGCCCTGGGCACCGGCCGCGACGCACTGCAAGCCGGGCTGGACGCCCTGCACGGCGGCCAGAGCACCGCCGACGTGGTGCGCGGCGTCGCAGCACAGGACGGCCCGCTGACGTTCCTCTTCCCCGGCCAGGGCGCGCAGTGGGCCGGCATGGGCGCACAACTCCTCGACGAGTCACCGGTGTTCGCCGCACGCATCGCCGAGTGCGCCGCGGCGCTCGCCCCCTACACCGACTGGTCCCTCATCGACGTGCTACGCGAGGCACCACAGGCGCCCTCCCTGGACCGTGTCGACGTGGTGCAGCCCGCGACGTTCGCCGTCATGGTCTCCCTCGCCGAGGTGTGGCGCTCCTACGGAGTCGAACCGGACGCCGTCGTCGGCCACTCCCAGGGCGAGATCGCCGCCGCCTGCGTCGCCGGCGCCCTGTCACTGGAGGACGCCGCCCGCGTCGTCGCCCTGCGCAGTCAGGCCATCGCCCGGGAACTCGCCGGCCGCGGCGGTATCGTCTCCGTCGCGCTGCCCGCCGACGAGCTCCGCCCCCGGCTCGAACGCTGGGAGGGCAGGCTCTCCCTCGCCGCCGTCAACGGGCCCCGCTCGGCCGCGGTCTCCGGCGACGTGGACGCCCTCGACGAGATGTGCGAGCGGCTGACCTCCGAGGACGTGCGGGTACGCCGCATCGACGTCGACTACGCCTCCCACTCCGCCCATGTCGCGGACCTCCACGAGGAGTTGCTGCGGCAGCTCGAACCGGTGCGGCCGCAGAGCCCCGCCGTTCCCATGCTGTCGACCGTCACCGGCGAGTGGATCGACGGCGAGCAGACCGACGCCGAGTACTGGTACCGCAACCTCCGGCAGACCGTGCACCTGGCCGGTGCCGTCGAGCAGTTGCTCGGCGCCGGGCACCGGGCGTTCGTCGAGGTCGGCCCGCACCCCGTGCTGGCGCCCGGCGTCGAGGACACCGTCGCGGACGCCGGAGTCGCCGCCGCGGTGGTAGGGACGCTGCGCCGCGACGCGGGAGGTCTCCACCGCGTACTGACCTCCGTCGCCGAGGCGTTCGTCCGTGGCGTCGATGTGGACTGGCGCAACTGCTTCGCGGGACGCGACGCCCGGCACGTGCAGCTTCCCACCTACGCCTTCCAGCACGAGCGTTACTGGATCGGCGGGCCCGGCCCGCACCACGCGCGGCCCGGACAGGGCGAAGCCGCCGACGACGAGTTCTGGTCCGCCGTGGAGAGCGCCGACTACGAACGGCTCACCCGCAGCCTGCACCTCGACGAGGACTCCCTGGCCGCCGTGCTGCCCGCCCTCGCCACCTGGAGGCAGAACAACCGCGAACGCTCCACCGCCGACTCCTGGCGCTACCGCGTCCGCTGGAAGCCGCTGACCGGTACCCACCCCGCGTCCCTGGACGGCGAATGGCTCCTCGTCAGCACCGAGAGGACGCAGCATGCCGAGCCCGGCCACGTCCAGCAGATCGCCGACGCCCTCACCCGTCACGGCGCCCGCGTCCGGCCCGTCGTACTGGACGACGACTGCACCGACCGCGGCGTCCTCGCCGCGCGTCTCGCCGGGGCCGAAGAGGCCGCCGGCGTGGTGTCGCTGCTCGCCGCGGACGAGGAACCCCGCGCCGGCCACCCGGAGTTGACGGCCGGGCTGGCGCTGACCGTCACCCTCGTCCAGGCCCTCGGCGACACCGGCGCCGACGCACCGCTGTGGTGCCTGACCCGCGGAGCCGTGAGCACCGGACGCTCCGACACCGTCACCAGCCCCCTCCAGGCGCAGGCGATGGGCGTGACCTGGACGGCCGCCCTGGAACACCCGCGCCGCGTCGGCGGCACGATCGACCTGCCCGGCACCCTCGACGAGCGCGCCGCCCAGCGCCTGGCCACCGTCCTCGCCGGCGGCATCGGCGAGGACCAGTTGGCGCTGCGCGCCTCCGGCGTCCTCACCCGCCGCCTCGTGCCCGCGCCCGCACGCGGCGACGCCGACGACGGCTTCACTCCGCGCGGCACCACCCTCATCACCGGCGGCACCGGCACCCTCGGCCCGCACATCGCCCGCTGGCTCGCCCACCGCGGCGCCCCCCGCCTCGTGCTGGTCAGCCGCAGCGGCCCGGACGCACCCGGGGCCGGTGAACTCGTCGCCGAGCTGGCCGAGTTGGGCACCGATGCCACCGTCGTGGCCTGCGACATCACCGACCGCGACGCGCTCGCCTCGGTACTGGAGGATCTGCGGGAAGCGGGCCACACCGTACGCAACGTCGTGCACACGGCCGCCGTCATCGGGACGCACACCCTGGAGGACGCCACACACGAGGCGTTCACGGAGATCACCCACGCCAAGGTCGCCGGCGCCGCCCACCTCGACGCGCTGCTCGGGGACGACCTCGACTCGTTCGTGCTGTTCTCGTCCATCTCCGGCATGTGGGGCAGCGGCCGCCACTCCGCCTACGTGGCCGCCAACGCGTACCTCAACGCGCTCGCCGCCGAGCGCCGCGGCCGCGGGCTGCCCGCCACCGCGATCTCCTGGGGCATCTGGTCGGACGACATCGGCCTCGGCCGCGTCGATTCCGACGAAATCCGCGGCAGCGGCCTGGAGTTCATGAGCGCCCGGCTCGCCCTCGCCGCGCTGGAGCGGGCGTTGGCGGACGACGAGAGCGAACTCGCCGTCGCCGCCGTCTCCTGGGACCGCTACCACCCGGTCTTCGCCTCCTCGCGCCCCACCGCCTTCTTCGACGAGGTGCCCGAGGTGCGGAAGCTGGCGGAGGCCGCCGAAGCGGGCGCCGCCTCCTCGCAGGTGGGGGAGTTCGGCGCACGGCTGCGCGACCTGCCCCCCGCCGAGGCCGAACGCACGCTCCTGGACCTGGTGCGCTCCGAGGCCGCGGCCGTCCTCGGGCACACCTCCGCGGACGCCCTGCCGGAACACCGGGCCTTCCGCGAGGCGGGCTTCGACTCCATCACCGCCGTCGACCTGCGCAACCGGCTGGCCGCCGCCACCGGTCTGTCCCTGCCGACGACGATGGTCTTCGACCGCCCCAACCCGGTCGCGCTGGCCGAGTTCCTGCTCTCGCAGGTCATGGGAGTACAGGGGCGGCCCAGCGCGCCGGCCCCGGCGTCGCCCGCCGTCACCGACGAGCCCATCGCCGTCATCGGCATGGGCTGCCGCTACCCCGGAGGCGTCGCCTCGCCGGAACAGCTCTGGGAACTGGTGCTCGCAGGCGCCGACGCGGTCTCCGGGTTCCCCGAAGACCGCGGCTGGGACGCCGCCGCCCTCTTCGACGAAGACCCCGACCGGGCCGGAAGCAGCTACTCCGTACAGGGCGGATTCCTTCACGACGCCGCCGACTTCGACGCCGCCTTCTTCGGCATCTCACCGCGCGAGGCCCTCGCGATGGACCCGCAGCAGCGGCTGCTGCTGGAGACGGCATGGGAGACCTTCGAACGCTGCGGCATCGACCCGGCGACGTTGCGCGGCAGCCGCACCGGTACCTTCGTCGGCGCCGGATATCAGGACTACACCTCGGGCGTGCCCGGCGGAGCCGACGGCTCCGAGGGCCACATGATCACCGGTACGCTCTCCAGCGTCCTGTCCGGACGCATGGCCTACCTCTTCGGGCTGGAAGGCCCGGCCGTCACCCTCGACACGGCATGCTCCTCGTCGCTGGTCGCCCTCCACATGGCCTGCCAGTCGCTGCGCGAGGGCGAGAGCGCCCTCGCGCTGGCCGGCGGCGTGAGCGTCATGGCCACGCCCGGCGCGTTCGTCGGCTTCAGCAGGCAGCGCGCCCTCGCCCCCGACGGGCGCTGCAAGGCCTACTCCGACGCCGCCGACGGCATGACCCTCGCCGAGGGCGTCGGCCTCGTCATGCTGGAGCGGCTCTCCGACGCCCGCCGCAACGGTCACCCCGTCCTCGCCGTCGTCCGCGGGTCCGCGATGAACCAGGACGGCGCGTCCAACGGGCTGACGGCTCCCAACGGGCCCTCGCAGCAGCGCGTCATCCGCCAGGCCCTCGCCAACGCCGGGCTCAAGCCGTCCGAAGTCGACGCCGTCGAGGGACACGGCACCGGCACCGCGCTCGGCGACCCCATCGAGGCGCAGGCGCTGCTGGAGACCTACGGGCAGGACCGCGAACTGCCCCTCTACCTGGGCTCGGTGAAGTCCAACATCGGCCACACCCAGATGGCTTCGGGCGTCGCCGGAGTCATCAAGACGGTCAGGGCCCTCCAGGAAGGTCTGCTGCCCAGGACCCTGCACGTCGACAGCCCCTCGACGAAGGTCGACTGGAGCGCCGGAGAGATCGAACTGCTCACCGGCGAGACCGACTGGCCCCGCACCGGGCGCCCGCGCCGCGCCGGCGTCTCCTCCTTCGGCCTCAGCGGCACCAACGTCCACACCATCCTCGAACAGGCCCCCGCCGAGGGCTCGTTCGCGGCGGACGGCGAGTCCGGCGACGACGCGGGGGCCGCGCCGGAGAGCGCAGGCGAGACGCAGACGCCCCGGCCGCAGCCGAGGATCTCCGCCTGGCCGGTGCTGATCTCCGCCCGTACCGACGAGGCGCTGCGCGCCCAGGCCGCCGCCCTGCTCGGCATGCTCCAGCGGCGTCCCGGGACGCCCCTGCCCGACCTGGCGTTCAGCCTCGCCGGGGGACGCTCCGTCTTCGAACGCCGCGCCACCGTCCTCTCGCCCGACCACGAGACCCTGGTGCGCGGCCTGACCGCGCTGAGCGGCTCCGACCCCGACGCGTCACTCGTCACCGGTTCCGTGGTGCGTGGGCGTACGGCGGTGGTGTTCGC
>NZ_LJGW01000035.1 GCF_001751255.1 Streptomyces nanshensis
CTGGAGGACTTCCGCACCGCCATCGAGAACCTGACTTTTGAGGCTCCCACTATTCCGGTGGCGGCGTGGGGCGACATTTCGACGCCCGAGTACTGGGTGGAGCACGTCCGGGAGACGGTGCGTTTCGGCGACAGCGTCGAATGGCTCACCGGCCAGGACGTGTCGGCGTTTGTGGAGTTGGGTCCGGACGGCGTGCTCTCGGCGATGGCCGCTGCGATCACCCCCGACGCCACCGCGGTGCCTCTCCTGCGCAAGGACCGCGGCGAAGAAGCCGCGGCGCTGACCGCGGCGGCCCAACTGCATGTCGCCGGTCATGAGGTGGACTGGCAGCGACTCTTCGACGGTACAGGCGCCCGCCGTGTGGACCTGCCGACGTACGCGTTCCAGCACCAGCGCTTCTGGCCCACCGCCACCACACGTCCCGGGGACGTACGCGCCGCCGGTCTGGGATCGGTGGAGCACCCGCTGCTCGGTGCCGCCCTCGAACTGGCCGGCTCCGAAGGGACTCTGTTCACCAGTCGGTTGTCGTTGTCTTCGCATCCGTGGCTTGCGGATCATGCGGTGTATGGGCGTGTGCTGTTCCCTGGTACGGGGTTTGTGGAGTTGGCGGTGCGGGCCGGGGATGAGGTGGGCTGCGGTCGTGTCGAGGAGTTGACGCTGGCCGCGCCGCTGGTCATTCCTGAGCAGGGCGCGGTGCAGCTTCAGGTTTCGGTGGGAGCTGCGGATGATGCGGGGCGTCGCCAACTGGCTGTCTATGCACGGCCGGAGACCGACGGGGATGCTCCGTGGGTCGAGCACGCGAGTGGTGTGCTGGCTGAGGGTGAGGGGCCGGTTGCGGGGTTCGACGCGTCGGTGTGGCCGCCGTCGGGTGCTGTGCCGGTGGAGGTTCGGGACTGCTACGAGCGGTTCGCGGACGCCGGCTTCGACTATGGTCCGGTCTTCCAGGGATTGACGGCTGCCTGGCGGGGTGAGGACGGCGCGCTGTTCGCCGAGGTGACCCTGCCGGAGGACACCTCTGTGCGGGACTTCGGCCTGCACCCCGCACTCCTCGACGCCGCCCTGCACGCCGTCGGCGCGGCGGAGGGAGCCGCAGCAGGAGGCGGACTCCCGTTCTCCTGGGAGGACGTATCGCTGCACGCGACCGGTGCTTCGAGGATTCGAGTACGTCTCGTACGCGGTGACGGCGGAGCGACCTCGGTAGAGGTCGCAGACCCCTCGGGCCGTCCGGTCGCATGGATCGGTGGACTGATCACACGCTCCGTAAAGAGCGACCAGTTGGGTGGCGCCGGAACGGCCCGCGACGGGCTTCTCGCCGTCGATTGGACGCCCGTGTCCGCCCAGGCCGTCGCCGCGGACAGCACGTTCGTCGTTGTCGGCGAGGATTCCGTTGGGGTGGGCGAAGCCCTCCGCTACGCGGGCTTCGAGACAGACGTGACGCCGGACCTGGAATCGGTCGATGTGTCGTCGGTGTCGGGTGTGGTGCTGGTTCCGGTTTCGGGTCGGGCCGACGGTGGTGTGGCGGAGGCTGCGCATGCGTTGAGCGTTCGTGTTCTGGAGTTGGTGCAGCAGTGGTTGTCTGAGGAGCGGTTCGCGGGTTCGCGTCTGGTGTTTGTGACGCGTGGTGCCGTGACGGGTGAGGACCCGGCGGCTGCTGCGGTGTGGGGTCTTGTGCGTTCGGCGCAGTCGGAACACCCGGGCCGCTTCGGTCTGCTGGACGTGGACGGTACGGAGGCGTCGTCGGACGTACTGCCACAGGCACTCGGAGCGGACGAGCCGCAGATCGCGGTCCGCGAAGGCCGAGCACTTGCGGCGCGTTTGGCTCGTGTCTCGCCGGATGACCGGCAGGTCGTCTGGGGCGGGGTTGAGGGCTCGGTGTTGGTCACTGGTGGTACGGGTGGTCTGGGTGCGCTGGTGGCGCGGCATCTGGTGTCTGTGCATGGTGTGCGGGATCTGCTGCTCGTATCCCGCCGTGGCCCTGATGCCGATGGTGCGGACGAACTGGCCGCCGAGCTCACCGAGTTGGGCGCACAGGCCGAGGTCGCCGCATGTGACGTGGCCGACCGGGAGGCGCTGACTTCTCTGCTTGCCGGGCATCAGGTGGGTGCTGTCGTGCACGCTGCGGGCGTGCTCGATGACGGTGTCGTGGAGTCGCTGACGCCGGAGCGTGTCGATGCCGTGTTGCGTCCGAAGGTGGACGCGGCGTGGAACCTGCACGAATTGACCCGTGACCGTGGTCTGTCGGCGTTTGTGGTGTTCTCGTCGGCGGCCGGTGTGTTCGGTAATGCGGGCCAGGGCAACTACGCGGCGGCAAACGCGTTCCTGGACGCGCTCGCACTGCACCGCCGCGAACTCGGCCTCCCTGCCGCCTCGTTGGCATGGGGCGCCTGGGCACAGGAGGGCATGCTTGACGAGGCCGACGCCGAGCGTCTGGCCCGCGCTGGCATGCCGCCGCTGCGTTCCGATCAGGGTCTGGAGCTGTTCGACGCGGCGCTGACGGCCGACGCGGCTGCGCTGGTGCCGGTGCGTCTGGATCTGCCGGTGCTGAAGTCCCGGGGTGAAGTGCCGCCGCTGCTGCGGGGGTTGATCCGTACCCGTACACGCCGCTCCGTGGCCGGAGCGGAGACGGTGGCTTCGCTGGTGCGGCGGTTGAGTGGCTTGGACGTGGACGAGCAGCATGAGGCCCTGCTGGGAATGGTGCGTGGTGAGGTCGCGGGGGTGCTGGGCTTCGGCAGTGGTGCGGAGGTCGATGCCACGCGGGCGTTCCAGGACCTGGGTTTCGACTCGTTGACAGCCGTCGAACTCCGCAACCGGCTGACCGCCGCGACCGGTCTGCGGCTGCCCGCGACGCTCGTCTTCGACTACCCCACCGCGACGAATCTCGCCGAGCACCTGGTCGACGAACTCTTCCGCTCGGACGGGCCTGCCGCCTCCGAGGTCCCCACGCTCGTCACAACGGCGGACGACCCGGTGGTGATCGTGGGGATGTCGTGCCGGTATCCGGGCGGGGTCTCCTCGCCGGAGGATCTGTGGCGGCTGGTGTCGGAGGGGACGGATGCGATCTCCGATTTCCCGACCGATCGTGGGTGGGATCTGGACTCCCTCTTCGACCCGGATCCGGATCACCCGGGTACTTCCTACACCCGTAGTGGCGGCTTTCTTCACGACGCTGCGGAGTTCGACCCGCAGTTCTTCGGGATGTCGCCGCGTGAGGCCCTCGCCACGGACTCCCAGCAGCGGTTGTTGCTGGAGGCGTCGTGGGAGGCGCTGGAGCGGACCGGTGTCGATCCGGGCGCTCTGCGTGGGAGCCGGACCGGTGTGTTCGCGGGCGTGATGTACAACGACTACGCCCAACTCCTCGACGCAGAAAGCGAGGGGCACCAGGGCTTCGGCAGCTCTCCGAGCGTCGTCTCCGGGCGTGTGTCGTACACGTTCGGTTTCGAGGGGCCGGCGGTGACGGTGGACACGGCGTGCTCGTCGTCGCTCGTCGCCATGCACCTGGCAGCCCAGGCGCTGCGGCAGGGCGAGTGCTCTCTTGCACTGGCCGGTGGNCGTCGCCATGCACCTGGCAGCCCAGGCGCTGCGGCAGGGCGAGTGCTCTCTTGCACTGGCCGGTGGTGTGACGGTGATGTCGACGCCCGCGGCATTCGTTGGTTTCTCCCGTCAGCGTGGTCTGTCGGCGGATGGCCGGTGCCG
>NZ_LJGW01000393.1 GCF_001751255.1 Streptomyces nanshensis
CCCCCCCGGCGCGCTCGCCCCCGGGTGACCCGGCGCGCTTGCCCCCAGGGTGACCCGCCCCTACCCCTACCCCTCGCCCCGTGTCGCCGGGAGGTTCTGGGGGAGGGTGCCGCCGCGGATCGCGTGGGCGCAGGCGTGGAGGTGTGCGCTGCGAGGCCCGGGGAGGGCCGCCACGAGGTGGCCGTCCGGGCGTATCACCAGCACCGTGTGGGGGGCCGCGCCGGGGTAGTTCTCCGTCACCAGCAGCGTGGCGTTCAGGGGCAACGAGTCCACCGCCGCGGCCAGTTCGGGCATCATTCCCGCCGAGAGCCAGTGGCGGCTGTCCCACACGGCGGTGCCCGGTGCGACGAGCAGCACCAGCAACTCGGCGCCGGAGGCGCACAGTTGGCCGCGCAGCCGTCCGCGTTCGCCGTCCAGGGCGATCACCGGGACGTCCTCGACGGGCGCTCCCGGCGGTGTGTCCACGGGGATCGTCTCCACCGCGTCCCGCGCGGGCGTCAGCGGGGTGCGGCGGTATGCGGCGGGTGCGCCCAGTAGTCCGCGTCCCAAGTGCCCGTCCGTCAGCAGTTCCAGGGGTGTACGGGCACCGCCGCCCGGCAGGAGCGAGCGCAGCCCGCCGCCGTCGCGGCGTACGAGCGGCAGCGCCTGGTCGACGGCGCGCAGCCGGGCGCCGACGGCGCCGCGGCGTTCCGACTCGTAGCTGTCCAGCAGGACGTCGAGCGCGTCCCGGTCCACGCGCGGGCCGCGTACGCCGTTCGCCTCGTGCCAGGCGAGGGCCAGTTTCCAGGCGAGGTTGGCCGCGTCGCGCAGCCCCTCGTCGACGGACTGGACGCCCAGGGCGCCGACCAGATGGGCCGCGTCGCCCGCGAGGAAGGTGCGTTCCACGCGCCAGCGGCGTGCGAGTCGTTGATGCGCCGTGTACACGCCCGTGTCGAGGAGTTCGTAGGCGCCGCCGTCCACTCCGCCGTCCACGCCGCCGCCTCCGGCGCCCGCCGCCGTGCCCCCGCCCTGGGAGCCCTCGTCACCCTCGTACCAGTGCCCGAGGGTGGCGTGGATGCGCTCCAACAGCGCCTCGGGCGTGACGAGTTCGCCGCGGGGCGGGAGCAGCCAGTCGAGCCGCCACATGCCGTCGGGCAGCGGCCGTGCGGTCACCTCGGTCTGTACTCCGCCGACGCCGCCCTTGCGGCCCGCGCCGCTTCCGGCGCCCAACTCGCGGTGCAGCAGCGCCTGTTCGTCCCAGGGCAGCTCGGCGCGGAGCGCCGCCACGGCGTGCCGTTCGACGGCCGTACGGCCCGCGAAGCGCACGCCGAGCAGTTTCCGTACGGTCGAGCGCGCCCCGTCGCAGCCCACCAGATAGCTCCCGCGCCACCATGTGCCGCCCCTGCCACCGGTGTTGCGGGCGCCCGTCCGCCCGCGCTCACCGGCGACCGCCGGCACGGCGCGCGCAGCGTCCGCCCCCGAGCTGGACATCCCCGAGCCGTGGGCCCCCGAGCCGGACGTCCCCGCGTCGTACGCTCCGGTTCCGTACGTCCCGTACCCGTGCCCCCCGTCCGTCCCCGTCCCGTTCGCAGCGGTCCCGTCGCCGCTGTCGTCCTCGCCGGCGGCAGTCCCGACGGTCCCGCCGGGACCGGCGGAGCCGCGCGGCCGGGTGTGTGCGGTGACCCCGGTGGCGTCCTGCTCGATGATGTCGACGTGGCCGCGGGTGACGACGTGCGCCAGCCGTTCCCGCGCGAGCGCGTCGCGCAACCCCCGTTCCAGCGCGTGCTGTTCGACGTGCTGCGGTGTGGTCTCGTCGGTCAGCTCGACCTCGTGGACGAGCTGCCGGCGGCGCCGGGTGCTCCACCGCGTCCAGCCCGCGGCGGGCACGGAGGCGTGCGGCGCGGTGAGCGCGCCGACCCAGGAGGCGGTGTCGGGGCGCAGTACGCAGCTTCGGGCGGCGCGTACGGTCACGTCGCCGTCGGTGTTGTCCAGGACGAGCGAGGGCACCCCGAACCTCGCGAGTGCCAGCGACAGCGCCAGCCCGGTCGGCCCCGCGCCGACGATCACGATCTCGGACTCGCTCACGCGCACGTCCCCGCGCGGTGCCGCAGCGCGCGGCCGTCCCCCGTCCCCGTACCGCCGTGGCCGGACAGAACGCCGCGTGAAGCGGCGGGCACGGCGGCGGAAGCAGAAGCGGAGGGGAGCGGAGCACGGTGCGCGATCACGAACCGTATGCAACCCAGTGCCAGGTCACCCGTCAAGCCGGGCCGGAACGCCGACGGCGGCGGCCCGGACACTTCGTGACATGTCCAGTCCGCCGCCGCGGTGGTCGCTGTGGGGAAGCCCATCGGGCCGGTTCCGCCGGCGTCCTACGTCGCCGGCCCCCCGCCCATGTCGGGCGTCGCCTGCTGCGCCTCGGCCACCTGGATACCGGTCTTGGCGCGCCGGCCGCGCCGCTCGATCCAGTTGGCCAGCGCCGAGAGTGCGAGGCACATCGCGACGTAGATGGCGCCGAAGACCAGGACGACGGGAACGTAGGGGTTCTCGCCGTCGACGAGGATCGTGCTGGCCATCTGCCGCCCCGCGTAGAGGAGTTCCTCGTAGGTGATGACGAAGCCCAGCGAGGTGTCCTTGAGCGTGACGACGAGCTGGCTGACGATCGTCGGCAGCATCGAGCGCACGGCCTGCGGGATGAGGACCGTCGTCATCACCTGGGTCTTGCTCATGCCCAGCGCGTACGCGGCCTCGCTCTGCCCCTTGGGTACGGCGGCGATGCCCGCGCGCAGCACCTCGGCCTGCACGGCGCCGTTGTAGAGCGTCAGACCGATGACGACCGCCCACAGCGGCTCGCTGGTGAAGAAGCCGACCCACAGCACGTAGATGGTGATCAACAGCGGTACGGCGCGGAAGAGTTCGATCACGCCGGTCGCGGCCCAGCTCACGGGCCTGTGGTCGGACAGCCGCGCCACCGCCAGCAGCACGGCGAGCAGCAGCGACAGCACGCCCGCCATGACGAACGCCTCAAGGGTGCTGACGATGCCCTTGACGATGGAGTTGCGCACGCCGGCGTAGTTGAAGATGTCCCACATCGCGCCGTCGAGCTGGCCCTTGATCGCCAGCCGGTAGACGACGAAGGCCACGATCCCGGCCAGGGCGACGGAGCCGACGACGGCGTAAGCACGGTTGCGGGCGCGGGCCTTGGGACCCGGCGCGTCGAAGAGGACGGACGAACTCATCGGGCGACCCCCATCCTGCGCTCCAGCAGCCGGAAGAGGCCGCTGATGAGGAAGACGAGTACGAGGTAGGCGAGGGCCACCCACACGAAGATGACCATGACGTTGTAGCCCTTGTCGCTCAATACCTTCTGGACGCTGAAGAGTTCGGGGTTGTTGAAGGCCCCGGCGATCGCGGAGTTCTTCGTGAGCGCGATCATGATGCTGCTCAGCGGGGGCAGCACCGTCCGCGTGGCCTGCGGCAGCACGACCATGCGGAGGGTCTGGACGAAGGTCATCCCGAGGCTGCGGGCGGCCTCCGCCTGCCCCAGCGGCACCGTGCTGATGCCGGAGCGCACCGCTTCACACACGAACGAGGAGGTGTAGAAGCCGAGCGCGAGCACGCCCAGGATGTAGGAGCTGATTCCGGGGAAGACGACCTGCGGCAGCACGAAGAACGCGACGAGGAAGAGCAGCGTCAGCGGGGTGTTGCGCAGCAGCGTCACCCACGCCGTGCCGAACGCGCGCAGCGGCGGCACCGGCGAGACCCGGAAGCCGGCTATGAGCACGCCGAGCACGAGTGAGAGCGCGGCACTGGCCGCGGTGAGCGAGACCGTTCCGATGAATCCGTCGCGGAACAGGTCCAGGTGGTCGAGCAGAACATTCATAGGGTCTCCGCAGGGCGGTCAGGGAATGCCGCGTCCCGTACGCCCGCCCGGTGCGACGGGCGTACGGGACGTGGGGCGGTGCCGTACGGGCGGTCAGTCGCGCTCGAGGGCCGGCGGCTCCTCGAACTTCGAGCCGGAGCGGCCCAGCGTGGCGTCGTAGGCCTTCTTGTAGCTGCCGTCCTTCTGGTGGGCCTCGACGGCGTCGAGCACCGCGTTCTGCAGCTCCTTGTCGCCCTTCTTCAGGCCGATGCCGTACGGCTCCTCGCTGAAGGTCTCACCGACGACCTTGAGCTTGGTGGGACGTTCGGCCGCGTAGCCCTTGAGGATGGCGTCGTCGGTGGTCATGGCGTCGACCTGGCCGTCGAGGAGCTGCTTGACGCAGTCGGTGTACTTGCCGAACTCGACCGGCTCCGCACCGTACTTGGACTTGTTGTCCTTGATGTTCTGCAGCGGGGTCGAGCCGGTGATGGAACAGACCTTCTTGCCCTTGATGCTGTCCGGGCCCTTGATCGACTTCTCGTCCTTGCGTACGAGGAGGTCCTGGCCGGCCATGTAGTACGGGCCCGCGAAGGCGACCTGCTTCTTGCGCTCGTCGTTGATCGTGTAGGTGCCGACCATCAGGTCGACCTGGCCCTTGGAGATCGCCGTCTCGCGCACGGAGGAGTCGATCGTCTTGAACTGGATGTCCTTCTCGCCGAAGCCCAGGTCGGCGGCGACCATCTTGGCGACCTCGATGTCGAAGCCCTCGTACTTCTTGGACGAGGGGTCCTGGAAGCCGAGGTAGGGCTGGTCGGACTTGGCGCCGACGATCAGCTTGCCGCGCTTCTGGGCCTTCTTCAGCACGGGGGAGTCGGCCTTGACGTCCTCGGCGACCTTGTACTTCGGCAGCGCCTTGGTGTCCGTGTCGCCGCCGGCCTTGTCACCGGCGGAGCCCTCCTTGCCTCCGCAGGCGGTGGCGGACAGGGCGAGAGTGAGGACCACGGCCGCCGAGGCGGCGGTCTTGCGGAACTTCATGATGGGCATCCCTTGCTCGGTGTTCTGCTGGTCGGCGCTCGTGCGTCGCCGGTCGTACGGATCGCCGGCCGTGCGGGCGGCTGCCGCGGCGCCCGGCCTCCCGGCTGCCGGTGGGGTGGCAGCCGGACGGCCGGCGGACCGGGGCGGCGGTGCCGGCGGTCGTCGTCGTGCGGTACGGAAGGACCGGTGCGGGACGGACGGGCCGCCGGCCGCTGAACTCGTCAGTGCTCGTAACTGGTGGTGAACGCTCGGTACTTCTGGGTTGCTTCCCGGTTCTCTTCCGGTTCTCTTCCGTTGCTCGGATCTGCTGCGGAACTCCCCGGGGCGCACGCGGAACATACGCCACGCGCGCCGCACGCGGCCGCGTCAGTGGTGGAGGATCTTCGCCAGGAAGTCCTTCGCGCGGTCGCTGCGGGGGTTGTTGAAGAACTGGTCCGGCGTCGCCTCCTCGACGATCCGCCCGTCCGCCATGAAGACGACGCGGTTGGCGGCCGAGCGCGCGAAGCCCATTTCGTGTGTGACGACGACCATCGTCATGCCCTCGTCGGCGAGCTGCTTCATCACCTCGAGGACCTCGTTGATCATCTCGGGGTCGAGCGCGGAGGTGGGCTCGTCGAAGAGCATCACCTTCGGGTCCATCGCCAGCGCGCGGGCGATGGCCACCCGCTGCTGCTGGCCGCCCGAGAGCTGCGCCGGGTACTTGTCGGCCTGGTTGCCGACGCCCACGCGGTCCAGCAGGGCCCGCGCCTTCTGCTCCGCGGCCTGCTTGTCCGTGCGCCGGACCTTGGTCTGCCCGAGCATCACGTTCTCCAGCACCGTCTTGTGCGCGAAGAGGTTGAACGCCTGGAAGACCATGCCGACGTCGGCGCGCAGCCGGGCCAGGGGCTTGCCCTCCTGCGGCAGCGGCTTGCCGTCGATGCTGATGCTGCCCGAGTCGACGGTCTCGAGCCGGTTGATGGTGCGGCACAGCGTGGACTTGCCCGACCCGGAGGGCCCGATGACGACGACGACTTCGCCGCGCGCGATGGTCAGGTCGATGTCCTGGAGCACATGCAGCGCACCGAAGTGCTTGTTGACGTTGTCCAGTACGACCAGATCGTCCGCGGCCGGCGCGGCGTCCTTGGTCACCGATACTTCGCTCATCGGCGTGTAGCTCCGTCCTCGTCGGTTGCGAGGACACTAATGAGCGACCGTGGCCAGCGTCATTACATCTGAGGGGAAATTGAGCATAACGATCCCGTCGCGGAAGCCACGGGCCCCCGGTGGCCGCCGCGGAATCCGTAGTCTGTCCTACCGGCTGCACAACGTACGCCGGCGTGCGACAGGGAGCCCCTTGACTCACCTGCGCCGATACGGGTGGATGCGGGTGGTGTGCGCGGGTCGTCCGCGCACCGGCGCCGCATCGCGGAGGGAGGCCCGAGTGAGGTTGCTGCTCGTCGAGGACGACCGCCATGTCGCCGCGGCGCTCTCCGCCGTGCTGGGGCGGCACGGCTTCGAGGTGGTGCACGCCCGCAGCGGCGAGGAGGCCCTCCGCGAGCTGCTGCCCTCGGACGAGGTGGCGCCCTTCGGCGTCGTCCTGCTCGACCTGGGCCTGCCGGACCAGGACGGCTTCGAAGTCTGCGGCCGCATCCGGAAGATCAGCTCCACGCCGGTGATCATGGTGACCGCGCGCGGCGGCGTACGCTCCCGCATCCACGGCCTGAACCTCGGCGCGGACGACTACGTCGTCAAGCCGTACGACACCGGCGAACTGCTCGCCCGCATCCACGCCGTGAGCCGCCGCGCCGCCCCCGAGGAGAGCGCCGAGACGGCACGCGACGAGTCCGCCCCCGCGGACTCCACGCTCCGCGTCGGCGCCGTCACCATCGAACTGCCCACGCGCCAGGTCTGCGTGGACGGCACCGCCGTCTCCCTGACCCGCAAGGAGTTCGACGTGCTCGCCCTGCTCGCCCAGCGTCCCGGCGTCGTCTTCCGCCGTGAGCAGATCATCAGCGAGGTCTGGCGTACGAGTTGGGAGGGTACGGGCCGGACGCTGGAGGTGCATGTGGCGTCGCTGCGCTCGAAACTGCGGCTGCCCGCGCTGATCGAGACCGTACGGGGTGTGGGCTACCGCCTCGTCGAGCCCTCGCAGACGGTCTAGGCGACGGGGCGGGGAGCGGGAGAGGACCATGCACGCACGGCTGCTGTCACTGCTGACCGTTCTGCTCGCCGGTGTGCTGCTCGCCCTCGGCTTCCCGCTCGCGGCGAGCCAGGCCGCCGCGGAGCAGCAGCGCGTCGTCGTGGACCGCATCGACGACACCGCGCGCTTCGCGGCGCTCGCCCAGTACGTCGCCACCTCGCCGGACGAGGAGGAGCGCCGCGCGATACTCCAGGACGAACTGAACCGCTACCACTCGCTGTACGGCATCGAGGTCGGCGTCTTCCTGCGGGACGGCCGTGCCCTGGCGATCGCGCCGCGCGGCTGGTCCGTGCCCGAGGAGGGCCGCGGCGCCGACGCGTTCGCCGAGGCGCTCGCGGGACGCCGCAGCCACGACCCGGCGCAGGTGTGGCCCTGGCAGGAGGGGCGGCTGTCGATCGCCTCGCCCGTCATCCGGGACGGCGACGTCGCGGCCGTCGTCCTCACCGACTCCCCGACGGGGCAGTTGCGTTCGCGCATCCTGCAGGGCTGGCTGCCGATCATCGCGGGGGAGTTCGCCGCGATGCTGATCGCCGTGGGGCTGGCGCTCCATCTGACGGGCTGGGTGCTGCGTCCCGTACGGACGCTGGACCGTGCCGCGCACGAGATCGCCGTCGGCCAGTTCAAGTCCCGCGTCGCCGCCTCCGGGGGGCCGCCCGAACTGCGGCGGCTGGCCCGCTCGTTCAACGAGATGGCCGACAACGTCGAAGGTGTGCTGGAGCAGCAGCGCGCGTTCGTCGCCGACGCCTCGCACCAGTTGCGCAACCCGCTCTCCGCGCTGCTGCTGCGCATCGAGCTGCTCGGGCTCGAACTCCCCGAGGCGGAGGAGGAGTTCAAGTCCGTACAGTCCGAGGGGCGGCGGCTGGCGCGGGTGCTGGACGATCTGCTCGACCTGGCCCTCGCGGAGCACGCCGCCGCCGATCTGCGGCTGACGGACGTCGCGGAGGTCGCCGCCGAGCGCGTGGAGGCGTGGCGTCCGGTGGCCGATATCAAGGGCGTCGTCCTGGAGGCCGCGGGCCGGCAGGCGGTGACGGGCTGGGCCGACCCCGTGGCGCTCTCCAGCGCCCTGGACGCGGTCGTCGACAACGCCATCAAGTTCACGCCCGAGGGCGAGCGCGTCACCGTGAGCGTCTCGCAGCAGAAGGACACCGTTACCGTCGAGACCGCCGACCACGGCCCCGGCCTCACCGAGGAGGAGATGGAGCGCATCGGCGACCGCTTCTGGCGCAGCAACCGCCACCAGAACATCTCCGGCTCCGGCCTCGGCCTCTCCATCACCCGCGCCCTGCTGACCTCCGGCGGCTCGCGGCTCACCTACGAGCACAACGACCCGAAGGGCCTGAAGGTCCTCATCACCATCCCGAGGACGGCGCCCACGGCGGACGACGAGGCAGGCGCCAAGGGCCCGGTGGTCTCCCTGAAGAAGCGCCCACGGGCGGCCGCCGACGCGTGACCGCGCTCCCGCGCGAGGGGGACCGGGGCTTGGGCGGCGCTTCGTCGCTTCGTCGTCGGTAAGTCGCTCGGGGGCGCGGGGCGTTGGGCGCACTCCGCGCGCGCCCGCCCTCACACGGTCCGGCGCCGGGACATCGGCGCCGACCCCGGCAGGCAGCGGCCGGTGATCTCCGGGCGGTGACCGGGCCACCGGGACAGCGCTCCTCAACGGTCGTGCCGACAGCGGCAGTTGAACGCCGCGAAGGACAAGCCGCAGCCGAAGCCCGAGGCGAAGGAGTACGGCGACGGCGACTACGTCGTGGGAGAGGACATCCCGCCGGGTACGTACGAGTCCTCGGGCGCCGCCTCCGACGTCTTCGACCTCTGTTCGATCACGACCGAGCCGAAGGGCGACAAGTTCCCGCAGATGAAGACCGGCAACAAGGGGGAGCGGATCATCATCACCCTCTCCCAGGGCGACGGCACCCTGACGGTGCAGGGCTGCCACCCGCTCAAGAAGCGCTGAACACCGGCTGAAGACCGCCGAGTTCGGCATGACGTGAGTTCAGCACAACGGCCCGCCGGGAACCTCTCCCGGCGGGCCGCCGTGACTGCTGCGCCCGGTCACTCGGCTGTCCGGCCCTCCGGCCGGACCCCGCGCTTACGGCCGTGCGAAGCGCAGCGTGAGGATCTGGAACGGGCGGAGGGTCACCTCCACCGAGCCGTCCGCGGCGAGGGTGTGGGCGCCCGTCGTCTCCGGCTCCGGCAGCGGGCGTTCCAGCAGGTCCGTCTCCGTCACCGACGTCACCGGGGTCCCCGCACGGAGCACCGCGTGCCCGCGTCCGCCGTGCGACTCGTAGAGCCGTACCACCACGTCGCCGCTGCGGTCGTCCGCCAGCTTCACCGCCTCGGCCACCACCTGGTCGCCCTCGACGGCGACCAGCGGGGCCACGGCCTCGCCGCCGCCCCGTACCGTGCGCTCCGGCAGGTTGATCCGGTGGCCCTCGCGCACCGCGTCGCCCACCGTCGCGCCCGGTGCGAGCGCGAAGCGGAGCCGGTGCGTGCCCTGGTCGGTCTCCGGGTCCGGGTAGCGGGGCGCCCGGAGCAGGGAGAGGCGCACGGTGGTGGTCTGCCCGCCGTCCTCGCGGATCGTACGGGTGACGTCATGGCCGTACGTCGAGTCGTTGACGACCGCCGCGCCCCAGCCGGGCTCCTCCACCTGGAGCCAGCGGTGCGCGCAGATCTCGAACTTCGCCGCCTCCCACGAGGTGTTGGTGTGCGTGGGCCGGAAGACGTGCCCGAACTGCGTCTCGGCGGCCGAGCGTTCGGCTTTCACATCGAGCGGGAAGGCCGCCTTGAGGAACATCTCGCTCTCGTGCCAGTCCACTTCGGTGTCGACGTCGAGCACCTTCGCGCCGGCGCGCAGCGTCAGCCGCTGGACGACCGCCGAGTCGCCGAAGGAGCGCGCGACGCGCACGGTGGCGGCCCGCTCGTCCGTCTCCGCCAGCTCCAGCGCGTCCGTACCCGTCAGGTCGGTGACGTTGTGCCGGTAGAAGGCGTCGACGTCCCAGGCGTCCCAGTGGTTCGGCAGATCCGGGTGGATCTGGAGCAGGTTGGCCGCCTCGCCCGGTGCGACGCTCTCCCGGCGCCCCTCCTCGTCGTACGCGGAGACGACCAGTCCGCGCCCGTCCACCTCGATCCGCAGCAGCCCGTTGGCCAGCACCCAGCCGCCGCCGGGCCGCTCCTCCGCCGTGACGGGCGCGTCGCCGGCGCCGAGTTGCCCGGCCGGGGCGGCGCCGCCCG
>NZ_LJGW01000403.1 GCF_001751255.1 Streptomyces nanshensis
CCCGCGCCCTGCGCCCTGAGCGGGGCCGAACGCGTGCCCCGCGCCCGGGCGTCCGCGCTCGCGGGCCCGACACACATGCGACGGTCCCCGTACGAGTGAGGTACGGGGACCGTCGCGGACCGGCCCGGGGCCGGAGGAAGATCAGCGGTTGCTGCGCAGCAGCGTACGCATCGTCCGCATCGCGACCGAGAGATTGGCCAGGTCGAAGGTCTCCGACGCCTGGATCTCGTCGAGGGTGGCGCGCGCACGCGAGAGGATCGTCGCGCTCTTCGCCTCCCACTTCTCATACCGCTGCTCCGGCGTCGCCGTGCCGTCGCCCTCCGAGAGCACGTCCGCGGCGATCAACTGGTGCGCCGCGTACAGGTCTTCACGGATCGCCGAGCGCGCCATGGACTGCCAGCGGTCCGCCCGCGGCAGTTCGCTGACCCGCTCCTGGAGCTGGGTGATGCCGAGCCGGTCGGCCAGGTCGTAGTAGACGGCGGCGACGTCGAGGAGCTGCACGCCCGTACGGTCGGCGACGGCGACCACGTCCAGACCGGAGAAGGCGGCCGAGAACCCGGCCACCCGCTGGGCCAGTTCGAGCGGGACGCCGGCGTCCTCCAGCCGGTTCAGGATGGCCTGATACCAGGCGCGGTCGTCGCCCTTGAGCAGCTTGGGCAGCTCGTCCCACACGGCGGCGACCCGGTCGCTGAACAGCTCGATCGTCTCGGCCAGTTGGAGCGGCTGCGGACGGTTGTTCAGCAGCCAGCGCGTGCCCCGCTCGACGAGGCGCCGAGTCTGGAGCCGGATGCTGGTGAGCACCTCGGCCGAGACCGCGTTGTCCAGCGCCTCCACCTCGTCCCAGATCTCGCCGAGGCGGAAGATCGCGCGGGCGGCGGTGTGCGCGCGCACGACCTCCTCCGTGGAGGCGCCCGTCTCCTCCTTCATGCGGTGCACGAGGCTCGTACCGCCGCTGTTGACCGTGTCGTTGACCAGCAGCGTCGTGACGATCTCGCGGCGCAGCGCGTGCCCGATGATCTCCTCCGGGAAGCGCTCGCGCAGGGCCTCCGGGAAGTAGGCGTGCGCGAGCTGCTGGAGGAACGGATCGTCCGGCAGGGTCGTGCCGATCAGATCGTCCGTCACCGTGATCTTGGTGTACGCCAGCAGCACCGCCAGCTCCGGCTGCGTCAGGCCCTGCCCGGCCGCCAGCCGCTCGCGGACCTGCTTGTCGCCGGGCAGGAACTCCAGCTCGCGGTTGAGCTTGCCCTCCTTGGAGAGGTGGCGCATGTGGCGGTTGTGCGCCTGGAGCAGACTCGGGGCGACCTCCAGGGAGTTGGCGAGCGCCACGTTCTGCGCGTAGTTGTTGCGCAGGACCAGCTCGCCGACCTCGTCGGTCATCTCCGACAGCAGGGAGTTGCGCTGCTTGAGCGTCATGTCGCCGTTGGCGACGACGGCGTTGAGCAGGATCTTGATGTTCACCTCGTGGTCGGAGGTGTCCACGCCCGCACTGTTGTCGATGGCGTCGGTGTTGACGCGGCCGCCGTTCAGGGCGAATTCGATGCGGCCGAGCTGGGTCAGCCCCAGGTTGCCGCCCTCGCCGACGACCTTGACCCGCAGGTCCTGCCCGTCGACGCGGATCGCGTCGTTCGCCTTGTCACCGACGTCGGAGTCCGACTCCGAGGCCGCCTTGACGTACGTCCCGATGCCACCGTTCCACAGCAGGTCGACGGGGGCGGAGAGGATGGCCCGCATCAGCTCCGCCGGGGTGACCTTGCCCGCCTTCGAGTCGATGCCGAGGGCCTCGCGCATCTGCGGGCTGACGGGCACGGACTTCGCGGTACGCGGATAGACGCCGCCGCCCGCGGAGATCAGCGACGTGTCGTAGTCCTCCCAGGAGGAGCGCGGCAGTTCGTACAGGCGGCGGCGCTCGGCGTAGGAGGTGGCGGCGTCCGGATCGGGGTCGAGGAAGATGTGCCGGTGGTCGAACGCCGCGATCAGCCGGATGTGTTCGGACAGCAGCATGCCGTTGCCGAAGACGTCGCCGGACATGTCGCCGACGCCGACGGCCGTGAAGTCCTGTGTCTGGGTGTCGTGGCCCAGTTCGCGGAAGTGCCTCTTGACCGACTCCCAGGCGCCGCGGGCGGTGATGCCCATGCCCTTGTGGTCGTAGCCGGCGCTGCCGCCGGAGGCGAAGGCGTCGCCGAGCCAGAACCCGTACGCCTCCGCGACCTCGTTGGCGATGTCGGAGAACTTGGCGGTGCCCTTGTCCGCGGCGACGACGAGATAGGTGTCGTCCTCGTCGTGCCGTACGACGTCCTCGGGGTGCACGACGTCGCCCGCGACCAGGTTGTCGGTGATGTCGAGCAGACCGGAGATGAAGGTCTTGTAGCAGGCGATGCCCTCGGCGAGCCAGGCGTCCCGGTCCGCGCTCGGGTCCGGGAGCTGCTTGCAGACGAAGCCGCCCTTGGCGCCGACCGGCACGATGACCGTGTTCTTGACCTCCTGCGCCTTGACCAGGCCGAGAATCTCCGTACGGAAGTCCTCCCGCCGGTCCGACCAGCGCAGACCGCCGCGCGCGACCTTGCCGAAGCGCAGATGGACGCCCTCGACGCGGGGCGAATACACCCAGATCTCGTACTCGGGGCGCGGCTCGGGGAGGTCGGGGATGGCCTGCGGGTCGAGCTTCACCGACAGATACGCGTGCGGCTGCGCCGACGGGTCCTTCTCCCCGCCCGTACGGCTGCCGGCACCGGCGTTCTGGAAGTAGTTGGTGCGCAGCGTGGCCCGGATGACGGTAAGGAAGGACCGCAGGATCCGGTCCTCGTCGAGGCTGGCGACCTGGTCGAGCGCACCGTCCAGCTCCTCCAGCAGACCGTCCGTCAGCTCGTGCCCGGCGCGGGAGCGGCCCGGGTCGAGGCGGGCCTCGAAGAGGTTCACCAGCAGCCGCGTCGTGTGCACGTTGTGGCGGAGGGTGTCCTCCATGTACGTGGGGCTGAAGGTGGCGCCGGCCTGCCGCAGATACTTCGCGTACGAGCGCAGCACCATCGCCTGGCGCCATGTCAGACCGGCGGAGAGCACCAGCGAGTTGAGGCCGTCGTTCTCCGCGCGGCCCGTCCACACCGCGCCGAAGGCGTCCTGGAAGCGCTCGCGTGCCTCGTCGCCGAGACCGTGCGCGTGGGAGACGGGCATGCGCAGTCCGAAGTCGTAGATCCACGCCTTGCTCTTGTCGCTGCACTTCAGCTCGTACGGACGCTCGTCCACGACCTCGACGCCCATGGCCTGGAGGACGGGCAGCACGGCCGAGAGGGAGACGGGCTCGCCGATGCGGAAGATCTTGAACCGGCGCTCGCCGGGGGCCGCGCCGACCGGCTCGTAGAGGCTCAGCGAGAAGCCCTCCGCGCCGTTCTCACCGCGGGCGAGGCGGTTGATGTGCTGGAGGTCCGCCACGGCGGCACGCGGCGGGAAGTCCGCCTTGTACCCCTCGGGGAAGGCGTTCGCGCTGTAGAGGTGGGCCAGCTCGGCGGCGTCCTCCTCGCCGAACTCGGCGGTCAGCGCCTCCAGATAGCCGTCGGCCCACGAGCGGGCGGCCTCGGCGAGGCGTGCCTCGATCCGGTCGGCCTCGGCGTCCGTCAGCTCGGGAAGCTGCTCGCCGGGGTTGAGCCGGATGACGAAGTGCAGCCTGGTGAGCACCGATTCGGTGTTCCAGACGCTGAAGTCCACGTTGGTGCCGCCGAGTTCCTCGCTGAGGATCTCGGTCAGCCGCAGCCGGACGGAGGTGGTGTAGCGGTCGCGCGGCAGATAGACCAGCGCCGAGTAATAGCGCCCGTAGTCGTCCTTGCGCAGATACAGCCGCAGCTTGCGGCGCTCCTGGAGGTAGAGCACCGAGGTGGCGATGGACAGCAACTGCTCCACGGGGATCTGGAACAGCTCGTCCCGGGGGTAGGTCTCCAGGATCTGCAGCAGGTCGCGCCCGGCGTGGCTGTCGGGGGCGAAGCCCGCGGCGGAGAGCACCTCGGCGACCTTGCGGCGGATGACGGGCACCCGGCGCACCGACTCGGTGTACGCGGCGGAGGAGAAGAGCCCGAGGAAGCGCCGCTCCCCCACGACCTTGCCGTCGGCGTCGAACTTCTTCACGCCCACGTAGTCCAGATACGACGAACGGTGCACCGTGGCACGGCTGTTGGCCTTCGTCAGCACCAGCAGGTGGTGCTCGCGGGCCTTGGCGCGGGCGTCGGCGGGCAGCCGGCTGAAGGACGGCGAGACGGGGTGGCCGTCCTCGTCCGTGGTGTGCTGCGGGTCGGAGCGCAGAATGCCCAGGCCGGTGCCCGCGACCGGGGTGAGCGTCAACTCCTTGTCCTCGTCCGGGGATTCCTCCGACAGCTCGTACTCGCGGTAGCCGAGGAAGGTGAAGTGGTCGTCGGCGAGCCAGCGCAGCAGCTCCCGGGACTCCTCGATCTCCTGGGCCGGCACGTCGGGGGCGACGGGCTCGCTCTCCAGCTCCTCGGCGACGTTCAGCGCGGCGCTGCGCATCTTGCGCCAGTCCTCCACCGCCTCGCGGACGTCGGAGAGGACGCGCAGCAGATCGTCGTTGATCTCCTTGAGGTCGTCCCGGTCGGTCTCCCGGTCGATCTCGACGTGGATCCAGGACTCCGTGACGGCGTCGTGCGGCAGCTCGCGCTGCTCGGAGTTGCGTTCGCCCGGGCCCTGTACGGGCTTCTCACGCCCGGCGTCCAGCACCTCCAGCAGCTTCCCGGTGACGTCGCGGCGCACGATCATCTGCGGGTGGATCACGACGTGGATGCCGCGGTGCTGCCGCGACAGCTCGTTCGTGACGGAGTCCACGAGGAAGGGCATGTCGTCGGTGACGACCTCGATGACGGTGTGCGTGCACGTCCAGCCGTGCTCGTCGACGGACGGGGTGTGCACGCGGACGTTGGCGGTGCCCTGGGGCCGCTCCTGTGCCAGGCGGTAGTGCGCGAAGGCGGCGCCGAGGATGTCGACCGGGTCGCGGTCGGCCAGGTCCTCCGGCGCCGTGTGCAGGTAGTAGCGCTGGAGGAACGCCCTGAGCGCCCCGTTCTCGAGGCCCCGCGCGGGGTGCTGGCCCCCGGCCGGGCTCTCTTCAGCTACCCGGGCGGCCTCTTCCAGCCGCTCGGTCTTTGCTTCGTCCAGCTTGGTCTGCATGTCCTGTGGCTCCTGTCGCGCGCCGTTGCGTGACGTGAAATGGCGGGGCTTGCTCGAACACGGCACCGGAGCGCGGGATGACCGCCCGGGGCTCGACACGTGCCGTGGAAGTCGACCAGCGGCTGACCTGTGCGCTGTCGCGCACGAGGCAACGGGCGAGGGTCGCTTCGACCCCGCGGGCTATCGGGCTGATCACGTCCGTAGGCTACAGCCACCGGCCCGGGGGCAGTCATAGACCTTATGTGTACAAAATCAAGGGTTGGTCTTGGACGGAGTGGACAGCAACGGATGCCGGTCCGCCGGCGTGGCACCGCCGTACGGTCCGCAACTCCGCTCCGCTCATGACTACCCTGCTCTGCCACCGCCCGACTCCTCGGCGCCTGCCCGGTTTTGGGCCCCGGCCGCTCCGACTGCCGTGTCCGCGGCGGGTGTTGGGCGGCTCCGCCGAGGGCGTTCGCCGCTCCGCCGCCGCGTCCCGTGGACCTCCGTCCCGGCCGTCCGTGCGGCTAACCGGCTATCCGCTCCGCCGTCTCGACGGCCTCGGACAGGGTGTCCACCACGGGCACGCCGGCCGTCTCCAGGCTCGCCCGGCTGTGCGAGCCGCCGGTGTAGAGCACCGCGCGGGCGCCCACGTGCCCGGCCGCCAGGGCGTCGTCGACCGCGTCCCCGATGACCACCGTGCGCTCCGCGGCGACGCCGTCGAGCGAGCGCAGATGCCGTTCCATCTGGGCGGCCTTGCCGCCCCCCGACGGGCCCCGTGCGCCGTCGACCCGTACGAAGTGACGCTCGATGCCGTGCGTCCGCAACAGCGGGACGAGCCGGTCGTGCGGGGCGAGCGAGCAGAGCGACTGCGTGCCTCCCGAATCCGTGCACGCCTCCAGCAGCTCGGCCGCGCCCTCGGCCAGGCCCGCACTCTCCGCCTGCCGCCAGTAGTGCCGGTGGAAGGTCGCGTCCATCACCTCCCACTCCTCCTCGCTGGGCAGCCGTCCCATCAGCCGCTCGTAGAACTTCGGGACGGGCACGCAGTACAGCTCGCGGTAGCGCTCCAGCGTGATGGAGGGGTGCCCCAGCTCGGCGAAGGCGGCGTTCGTCGCCGCGATGACGGCGTGGATGTCGTGCAGCAGCGTGCCGTTCCAGTCCCAGACGATGTGGGTGGATCGTCTGCGCTTGTGTCCAAGAGCCATGGATACGACGGTACGTCGGGGGTCTGACAGCGCGATACCTGATTCGGCCGTCCTGGCTCCGGGGCGCTCGCGGGGTCTGCGCGCGTGACCGGTCCGCGGAGCCCGGACCGGTTCATTCCGGCAGGTGCGGGATCTCCTGCGTGGCGTACCAGAGCAGTTCGTGGTCGTCGGCGCCGTCCACCGTGAAGCGTGCGTCGTCGTCGCCCGCGTCGGCCGCGCCCAGGGCGTCGGCCGCCGCCGCGACATCCGCCCCGGCGTCCTCGGCGTCCACATGGACGGCGGCGGCCTTCGCCATCGGGACCGTGCCCTCGATCCGTACCTCGCCCAAGGACTCGCGCTCCAGGCCGTGGTCGGGGTCGAAGGAGACCGCGCTGTCCGCGACGTCGAGGGCCAGCACGACCCGGCGGCGGGGCACGTCCGGGCTGACCGCCAGCAGCCGGAGCGAGGCACGGGCGGCGCGGCTGAGCGCCGCGTACTCCAACTCCTCGCTGTCGTCGGAGAGATACCACTCGCGCAGCCCGGGCGTGACCGCGTACGCGACGGTGCCGCCGCGCTCCGCCGACAGCTCGCCGGCCCCGTACGCCGCACGCAGCGCCGGGAAGGTCAGAGGCACGTAGACACGCATGGGCTGCCGCTTTCGTGTATCGCCGGAGGATGGGCCACGTCAGGATACGGGCCCGACGGTCCGGGGCCGCCCGGCGCCCGGCGCACGAAGGACCAGGTGAGAGGCGCCCGCCGTCACCCTCGATCCGCTCCTCAGCCTGATAGGTGAACTGCCGGAGCGCTCCGCCGCACCCTTCGTCACGCATTGCGACCGCACGGTCACGCGGATACAACCGTGGACGAAGCTACCGCCGGGTAAACCGATGGTCCCGGCGGGCTTCCCTCTCCGCCTTTCCGTTCACTTCTCGCACCCGCCGGGGGACCTTCATGGACGCCATGACCACACCGCCAACGCCGCCGACACCGCCCGCGTCGCGCGTATCGCCCTCGGCCGCGGCCCCGCGGAACCGCCCCGGCCGCCCGACTCCCGCGCGCAAGG
>NZ_LJGW01000402.1 GCF_001751255.1 Streptomyces nanshensis
CTCTCGGCGGCGCCCGCCTCCTCCGCGCCCCCGTCAGCGCCCCTGTCCAAGCCCTCGCGAGCGCCGGCGTCGGCGCCCTCGTCCCTGTCGGCGCCCACGCCCACCCGCACGCCCCGCCGCGCCCGCTGCTCCAGCAGCTTCTCCACGAGCTGTTCGTACTCCCCGGCGATGCGCTCCGGCGCGTAGCGGGCCGCCTTCTCCAGCGCGGCCTGGCTCATGCGGTACCGCAGTTCGGGATTCTCGATCAGCCGGCACAGCGCGTCCGCGTAGGCGCGGACGGTGTCTTTCTCCGTCGGGCCGAGCGGCGAGAGCAGTCCGTCCTGCCCGTTGCTGATGATCTCGCCGGGTCCGTACGGGCAGTCCGTGCTGACCACCGGGACCCCGCAGTGCATGGCCTCGACGAGCGTCATCCCGAAGGACTCGGCGTCGGAGGAGACGGCGGCGACGGCGCCCTTGGCCCACTCGGCCTCGATGGGGGCGTGCGGACCCATGAGGAAGGCGCGGTCGTACAGTCCGAGGCTGTCGATCCGCGCCCGCAGCGCCGCCTGCTGCCGTCCGCGTCCGTACAGCCGCAGCCGCCAGTCCGGGTGCCGCTCGGCGACGAGGGCGAAGGCTTTGAGGAGACGGTCGTAGCGCTTGACCTTGATCAGCCGGCCCGCGGCGACGATCAGTTTGCTCTCGCCGTCGGAGGGTTCGACGTCGACGGCCGGTACGGCATTGGGGATGCAGGTGATGAGGGCGTCGCCGTCGGCGGTCTCGGTGCCGCTGCCGGTGATCGCGGCACGGTAGTTGGCGGCGTCGGCGTAGGAGACGGTGACGAACGCGTCGAGCTGCGGGATGGCCGCGTCCTGGTGGGAGCGCACGTGTTCGCTGTGCATGGCGTGCGTGAGGTGTTCCTGGCCGATGCGCAGATAGCGGTCGCTTCCGTACGCCGCCAGATAGTCGTTGATCTTGGGGCGGGTGGCGACGACGACGTCGGCGTCGGTCTCGCGCAGGAACTCCTCGACGCGTACGTCGCCCAGGTGTGTGGCGACGCCGCGCTGCAAGTGGTCGGCACCCTCGGTGAAGCGGTGGCTGGCCTCGCGGAAGCGGGGGTCGTCGCCGTCGTAGTCGCGTTCGCCGCGGCGCAGCTCCAGGAGGTGGGTCATCCGGACCCGGGGGTCGAAGGTGAGAGCGGTGTCCCGGACCGTACGCCGGAGACTGACGACCTCGACGGTGTGGCGATCGGCGAGCGCCCGGGAGAGGTTCACCGTGGAACGGATCGTTCCGCCGATTCCATAGGCGTTGTCCAGCAGAAAGACGAACTTCATCTGGCCCATTCCTCACAGGTGCCGCTCGAGAATTGGCATGCGAAATGCCCTATATCGGCAGTATTGTCCATAGCTGATCAGAAAATAGCCAGCAGGGTGGAAAGCGACGTGTTCGGCGGGACGGTGGGCCGCGGCGCCGCCTCACCGGTACGGGGACGTACGGCGCTTCCGCGGACGGATCCGCCACGGCGCGCACCGCGCACTGGCGTTGCCGTCCGCGGGTCCCAACACCGGCTGAACCGTCGGTGGACACCGGACGTCGGTCGGCGGAAGCCCTGTTCGCAGCGGCCTTCAGCGCGTGCGTACGGGGGCGTATGCCTCATATACAGGCTGTGGGCGCCGTGGATTCCGTGGATTCTCCGGCCCGTGCGCCCCTGTTCCGCCGTCCCGCCGTACGAGGAGAAGCGCTCTCCATGACTCCCGCCTCAACGCCCCGAGCCGCCGCCGTACAGGACACCGACCGCAGCGACGCCGCGGCGGACGGGGAGGACCGGCTGCCGCTGCCCCGCTCGTTCCGCGACGTACGCGGCTGGTTCTACAACACCGACGTCCTGCTCTTCGACTGGCTGCTGACACGGCAGCGCACCCTCCAACAGCGCGGCGACCTGCTGGAGATGGGCGCCTATCTGGGCAAGAGCGCCATCATGCTGCGCGCGTATCTGCGTCAGGACGAGACGTTCACGGTCTGCGACCTCTTCGGCTCCGAGGCGCCCACCGAGAGCAACGAGCGTGAGATGCGCGGCTCGTACGCGACGCTGACGCGGCAAGCCTTCGAGAGCAACTTCCTCTCCTTCCACGACGAGCTGCCGCGTGTGCTGCACGCGCCGACCTCCGTCGTGCCCGGCGAAGTCGCCCCGCACAGTTGCCGGTTCGTACACGTCGACGCGTCGCATCTCTACGAGCACGTACGCGGTGACATCGCGGCCGCGCGCGGCACGCTCACACCGGAGGGCATCGTCGTCCTCGACGACTACCGCTCGTCGCACACGCCCGGCGTGGCCTGCGCGACATGGCAGGCCGTGCTGGAGGACGGGCTGCGTCCGGTGTGTGTGAGCGCCCAGAAGTTCTACGGCACATGGGGCGACCCCGCCCCCGTACAGCAGGAGTTGCACGACCGGCTGCGCGAGCGCGGTGACTGCTGGCTCCAGTGGCAGGACGTGGCCGGGCACCGGCTGCTGCTGGTGGGCGCGGACAAGGCGGCGCAGCCGGAGCTGCCCGTCTCCCGGCATGCGAAGTCCCGGGCCGGAGCCCGGGACTTCGGGAGGGACGACGCGGGGCGCGGCAGGGGAGCGGCGCTCTCCGCGCTCTCCCGCAAGGCCGCCCGCGAGGTGCTGCCGCCCGTGGTCTCCCGTCATCTGTCGCGGGCGCTGCGGGGCGGCCGGGGCAGATGACGGGAGGGGCGGCTGCCCCGCGTCGTCCACTGTGCTGTTGTGCTGCGTCGTGCTCAGCCGTGCCGTGTTGCCGAGCCGTACGGGTGCCGGGCCGCAACGCCCGGACGTACGGCCCTACTTCACGGCGCCGGCCATCATTCCCGAGACGAACTGACGCTGGAACGCGAAGAAGACGATCAGCGGGATGATCATCGAGACGAAGGCGCCGGGCGCCAGCACGTCGATGTTGTTGCCGAACTGCCGTACCTGCTGCTGCAACGCGACCGTGATCGGCGGATTGCTGGAGTCCGCGAAGATCAGCGCGACGAGCATGTCGTTCCACACCCACAGGAACTGGAAGATGCCCAGCGACGCGATGGCCGGACCGCCCAGCGGCATCACCACGCGGGTGAAGAGGCGGACCTCCCCGGCGCCGTCCAGGCGTGCGGCCTCCAGCAGTTCGCGGGGGATCTCCGCGAAGAAGTTGCGGAGCAGGAAGACCGCGAACGGCAGGCCGAAGGCCGTGTGGAAGATGACGACCCCGGCCGTCGTCTCGAACAGCCCGACCGCGTTGAAGAGCTTGGCGACCGGAATCAGCGCCACCTGCACCGGCACGACCAGCAGGCCGACGACGATGAGGAAGAACCAGTCGCGCCCGGGGAAGTCCAGCCACGCGAAGGCGTATCCGGCGAGCGCGCCGATGACCACGACCGTCAGCGTGGACGGGATGGTGATCAGCAGCGTGGTGAACAGCGAGCCCGTCACCAGGTCGTTGGACAGCAGCGAGCTGTAGTTCTCCCCGGTGAACTGCCCCGCGTCGAGCACCCACGGGAAGCTGGAGCTGAAGTGGAAGATGCTCCACCAGCCGGAGACGCCGATGTCCTCGGGGCTGCGGAGCGACGAGGTCAGCAGCCCGACGGTCGGCATCAGCCAGATCAGTGCGATGACGACGAGACCCAGACGTACCGCCCAGTGCCCGGTGAGAGAGACGAGCCGCGAGGCCACGGAGGACTTCCGCTCCCCGGAGGGCGGTGTCTCAGCCCCCTTGAGAGCGGCGGTCGGATCGGGCTGCGTCGCGCTGACGGCAGTCATCGGCGGGTCTCCCTTCGCAGGCGACGGATGTTGACGACCATCACCGGCAGGACGAGCAGGAGCAGGATGACAGCGATCGCGCTGCCGACGCCCTGGTTCGCCCCGGCACCGAAGGACGACAGATACAGCTGGAGGGCGAGGACGTTGGCCTCGCTCTGGCTCGCGCTGGGCGCGATGATGTAGACGAGGTCGAAGATCTTCAGCACGTTGATCATCAACGTGACGACGACGACGCCGAGGACCGGAGCCAGCACCGGCACGGTGATCTTGCGGAAGACCTGCCACTCGTTGGCGCCGTCGACTCTCGCCGCCTCCAGCAACTCACGTGGTACGCCCGCCAGTCCGGCGGCGATCAGCACCATCGCGAAACCGGCCCACATCCAGATGTACGAGCCGATGATCGAGGGCGTCACCAGCGTCTCGCCGAGCCAGTCGATGCCGTTGTACGGAGCCGCGAAGTTCGAGGCGGGCAGGCGCAGTTTGGCCCCGTCCGCCGCGGCCGGCAGCGAGAAGGTGCCGTCCTTCGCGGTCTCGGCGGTGCCGACGACCTTGCCGCCCTTGACCGCCTCGACCTTGATGCCTTCGAGGGCCTTCTCCTTGCCGTCGATGACGTCGGGCTTGCCGGCGCCGCCGGGCGCGAAGTCGAGCCACACGGTGCCGGTGACCTTGCCGCCGCCGGGCGTCGCCTCCTTGGCCTGGGACGCGCCCGCGACCTCCTTGGGCGGGACGCCGACGAGCGCCAGGTTGGCCGGATCGGAGGCGGAGACCGAGGACTTGGTGGTGAAGTCGCCCTTGCCGGACTTGGCCAGATCGGCGTTGGGCCGCGGCCGGGCGCCCGGCCAGGCCGAGGAGTCCGCGAAGGTGTCGTGGACGCCGACCCAGACGGCGTTCGCGACGCCCTGCTGCGGGTCCTGCTCGTAGACCAGGCGGAAGATGATGCCCGCGGCGAGCATGGAGATCGCCATCGGCATGAAGATGATGAGCTTGAACGCCGTGCCCCAGCGCACCCGTTCGGTCAGGACGGCGAAGATCAGGCCCAGTGCCGTACAGACGGACGGGACGACGATGACCCAGATGATGTTGTTCTTGAACGCGGTGAGGATGTCGTCGTCGGTGAAGACCTCGGCGTAGTTGCCGAGCCCGATGAAGCTCGATCCGGAAGCGTCGAGGGTGCTGCGGAAGACCGAGTACAGGATCGGGTAGATGACGAGCGCGCTCAGCAGCAGCATCGCGGGCAGCAGGAACGCGAAGGCGATCCAGGGCCGCGAACGCATCACGGAGACGGAGGCGTTCTTGGCCCGTGAGGCCGGGGCCTCCGAGGTGGCGACTGCCGCCGGGCCCGAAGGCGTCGGCGGTGGCGCGGTAGGGGTGGGCATGACGGTGGTGTCCCTTGTCCGGGGCCGGATGTGGAAGAGGTGGGCCGGGTGCTGCGGCGTCACCGGTGCCGGGCACGTCGCCAACGACGGGCCCGGCACCGGTGGTTCGACCGCCGGCCCTCAGAGGTGCTGTGAACCGGCGCCGGCTTCAGTCCTTGTACGCCTTGGCCGCGGCCGCTTCGAGGGCGCTCTGCGTGCCCGCCACGTCCTTCGGGTTCTTCAGGAAGTCCTGGAGGGCCTTCCACTCACCCTTGCCCTTGGTGCCGCCGAACGCGGCGGGGGCCTGGTCGGACATGTCGAAGCGGAAGTCGTCGCCGGCGGCGACCAGAGCCTTGGCGATCTTGCGCTGGACGTCGTTCGGGTACGCCTTGCCGTCGAGGTTCTTGTTCGGCGAGATGAAGCCGCCCTGCTGCGCCCAGACCGCGGCGGCCTCGGGCGAGGCGAGGAAGGTCAGGAAGGCGTGTGCGGCCTTGTTGTCCTTCAGCGCGACGGCCGCGTCGCCGCCCGTGATGACCGGGGCGTCGCTGCCGACGGCCGGGAACGGGTAGACCTTGGCGTCCTTGCCGATCTTCGCCTTGGTGTCGTTGGCGACGTTGATGCCGACGAAGTCACCCTCGAAGACGCTCGCGGCGCTCGGGGTGTCGGTCGAGTCGAACGCCTTCGTCACGGACGTGGGGAAGTCCGTCTGGAGCGCGCCCTTGTTGCCGCCGGCGAGCAGCTCCTTCTTCCCGAACAGCTCGGCGAGGGTCGTCAGCGCCTTCTTCACCGAGGGGTCGGTCCACTTGATCTCGTGCTTGGCGAGCTTGTCGTACTTCTCCGGGCCCGCCTGCGAGAGGTAGACGTTCTCGAACCAGTCGGTGAGGACCCAGCCGTCGCCGCCGCCGACGGAGACCGGCTCGACACCGGAGTCGGCGACCGTCTGGGCGTTCTTGACGAAGTCCTTCCAGGTCTTCGCCTCGCTGACGCCCGCGTTCTGGTAGGCGCCGGAGTTGTACCAGATCAGGGACTTGCTGGCGGCCTTGAAGTAGACGCCGTACTGCTTGCCGTCACTGGAGCCCAGGTCCTGCCAGCCCTTGGAGAAGTTCTTGGAGAGCTGGTCCTTGGTGGCCTTGTCGAGCGGCTTGAGCCAGCCCTTCTTGGCGAACTGGTTGAGGACGCCGACCTGCGGAAGCATCGCGACGTCCGGCGGCGCGCCGCCCTCGATCTTCGAGCCGAGGAACGTCTCGACGTTGTCGCCGGTGGGAGTGACCTCGACCTCCGCGCCGGTGCGCTTCTCGAACGCCTCGGCGACCTTGGTGAAGTTCTTGCCCTCGTCGCCCGTCCAGACGGCGGCGACCTGGACCTTCTCGCCCTTGAGCTTGGGAAGCTTGACGGTGCTCTTGTCCGCCTGGGAAGAGCCGCTTCCCTCTCCCTTGTCGTCGCTTCCCGAGCCGCCGCAGGCGGCCGTCAGCGAGAGTGCTGCGACGGCGCACAGCGCCACCGCGCCACGTGCAGCCGCCCTGGTGGTGCCGGTCTTGCTGAAGATGCTGGTGTGGCTTCCGGTACCCGAAGCACCAGTCGCACGACCCGTATTACGCATAGCTCCCGCCGTCCCCATCGGAGGCACGGCTCCGGGTTCCGGCCGCCGCGCCGTTTGGTCACAAGGCAGAGGGCTTCTGGTTTACGCCCTCAGTCCCGTGCGCAAAGTCCTACGCCTGAACGCGGAGAGGCCGCAATACGTTGTCAGCTTTCAAGAACCTCATCTTGACCACTCCGTGATCTGTTCCGCGCGGGTGTGTCCGATTCCTGTCGGTCCACCCCGAGAGACTGCGCCGCCCGGCCCACTGCGCTCGCCAGCAGCGCGAGGTCCGTGGGGCCGTTGCCAAGCTCCCGTACGGGGCGGCGAGTCGGCGGGTCGCCGGCGCGTGTCCAGTCCAGCGGGACGACCGTCGGACGCTGTGTCGCGGTGCGCGGAATGCGGCCCGTGATGCGTCCGGCCTGGAAGTCCGTGGCGGCGCCCGTGGCCTCCACGAGCCTGCCGCGGCCGGGCACGGAGCCCTCGCCGCCCGGGCCTTCGGACCCCTGCCGGGACAACTCGGCGCGCAGCGCGGCGGCTTGGGCCACCGCCGTGCCCGCCGTACGGTCGGGGCGCCCGCTCGCCGCCACGAGATGCATCCCGAGGCGCGCGCCGTCCCTCGCCACGCTCTCCAGGGCGCGCATCACCGAACCGGCGGCGGGGCGGCCCGGGTTGCCCAGCGAGGGGTCGGCGAGTGTGTCGAAGTCGTCGACAAGGATGACGATTCTGGGAAGAAGGGCAGCTCGTGCGTCCAAGTGTTGAACGCGCGCGTCGCCCGCGCCGGTTGCGCCGCCGGCGGTGGCACCGGCCGACTCGTCCGATTCGCGGCCCTGCACGGGACCGGGCTGTGTACGGAGCCTGAGCGTGCCCCACTCCCCGCGGGTTGCCGCGTGGACGTCCTCGCTCCCCGTGGGGGACTGCCCGGGATGCCGCGGAGACGCCGGAGGCTGCTGTTCCGCGCGGGGCGCCGCGGCACGTGCGAACGTCTCGTCGGTCTGCTCCACCCCCACCAGCTCCGCGCGGCGCTTGAGTTCGCCGCTCAGGGACTGGGCGAACTCCCGCATGCGCCCGGGGTCGCTGGCCGCCAAGTGGTGCTTGGCATGGGGCAGTTCGAGACACGTGTGCAGGCCCTCGCCCGCGGAGCCGTCGCCGTCCAGCAGCACCAACTGGAGCCGGTCGGGCGGGCTGCCCACGGACAGCGACGCGGCGAGCGAGCACAGCAGCTCCGTCTTGCCGGAGCCGGGCGGCCCGGTGATCAGTGCGTGTCCGCGGGCCGCGGTCAGCTCCGCCTCCACGGAGCCCCGGGGGCCCGCGCCGAAGACGAGGCGGGCGCGGGCGGCTCCCGGCCTCGCCGGGGTCTCCCGTGCGGTGCCCGACTCCCGTACGGCCGCGGCGTCCTGGCCGCC
>NZ_LJGW01000432.1 GCF_001751255.1 Streptomyces nanshensis
GACCGGGTCGCCGGCGGCGTGGGCCGCGGCGGGCGCCGCCGTCCGGACGCTGCACGACGCGCCGCTGCCGCCCCGTACCGGTCAGGCAGGCCGGAGCATTGCCGCGCTGACGGCCGAACTCGACGCCGAGTGCGTCTCACTCGTGACGGACGGCCTGCTGTCCGCCGATCTGGTCGCCCGCAACCGCGAGGTCGCCGAGGCCGCGCTGCGGCCGTGGACTCCGGCGTTCACCCACGGCGACCTGCAGATCGCGCACGTCTTCGTCGACGGCGACGAGGTCACGGGCGTCATCGACTGGTCCGAGGCGGGCCGGGGCGACGCCCTGTACGACCTCGCCACCTTCACGCTCGGACACGAGGAGCACCTCGACGACCTCCTCGCCGGCTACGGCACCGACGTCGACCTGGAGGTGATCCGCGCATGGTGGTCGCTGCGCAGCCTGCTGGCGGTGCGCTGGCTGACCGAGCACGGCTTCGACCCGTTCGCGCCGGGCTGCGAGGGCGACGTGCTGAGATCCCGGATGTGAGACCGCGGACTCGCGGCGGCATGCCCGCTGACGTCGAACTGGCCCTTCCCCAGGGCGTATTGCCCGCCCTTACGAGGCCAGTCGCTCCCGGGCGCCGTGCGGGGAGCCGGCCGGTGCGTCACCGGCGTCGGGCCGGCTGATCTCCGCCCACACCTCGTCGAGCGAGAGGCCGAGGACGTCGGCGATCGCCGCGATCGTCGGAAAGGCGGGCGTCGCCACGCGCCCCGACTCGATCTTGCGGAGGGTCTCCGGAGAGACCCGTGCAGCGAGCGCGACGTCGAGCATCGAGCGTTTCCCCCGGGCCCGGCGCAACAGGGCGCCGAGGCGCTGTCCGCGCGCGACCTCTTCGGGAGTGAGCGGCAACCTGACCATGACGGCGATTCTAATACCGGGATAACATGGCCGGGATAGTTATTGGCAGCATGCATGCGAAGGACGCCCCGTGATCGAGATCCTCAACCCCGCCGGACTGGCCCGCGCACGAGACACCGGCGCCCTGGTCGCCGACATCCTCCAGACGCTGAAGAGCCGCAGCACGGTCGGCACCAACCTCCTGGACATCGACCGGTGGACCCGGGCCATGATCGTCGAGGCGGGGGCGCAATCCTGCTACGTCGACTACGAACCGTCCTTCGGGCGCGGGCCGTTCGGCCACTACATCTGCACCGCCGTCAACGACGCCGTCCTCCACGGACGGCCCCGCGACTACTCGCTCGCCGACGGCGATCTGCTGACCCTCGACCTCGCCGTCTCTCGGGACGGGGTCGCCGCGGACGCCGCCGTCAGCTTCCTCGTGGGCGAGACGAAGCCCCCGGAGAGCGTCGCGCTGATCAGCGCGACCGAACGCGCGCTGAGCGCCGGAACAGCCGCCGCCGGACCGGGCGCCCGCATCGGCGACGTCTCCCACGCCATCGGCACCGTCCTCGGCGAGGCGGGCTACGAGGTCAACACCCAGTTCGGAGGCCACGGCATCGGATCGACGATGCACCAGGACCCGCACGTTCCCAACACCGGCCGCCCCGGGCGCGGATACCGGCTCCGCCCCGGGCTGCTGCTCGCGCTGGAGCCATGGGTCATGGCGGACACCGCCGAACTCGCCCTCGACACCGACGGATGGACGCTCCGCAGCGCGACGGGCTGCCGGACGGCACACAGCGAGCACACGATCGCCGTCACCGACGACGGCGCCGAGATCCTCACCGTTCCGCGCCAGGCGCGGCAGAGCTGACCGCCTTCCCGGTCAGTACCTCCCGGTCCGTACGTCTACGCGTCGCCGTGTGCGATCACGCTGAACTGCGCGCCCTCCGGATCGGCGGCCGTGGCGACCCGTCCGTGCGGGGTGTCCGCGGGCAAGTCCACGACGGTGCCGCCGAGTTCGACGATGCGCGTGGCGGTCTCGTCGGTGTCCGCCACGGCGAAGTACGTCTTCCAGTACGGGCCGCGCCCGCGCGGCAGCAGATCCCCGACGCCGCGGATCCCCGCGACGGGCGTACCGCTCACCCGCAGCGTCACATAGCCGTCGCCCTTGCCGTCCCCTTCGGCCTCGCTGCCCGCCTCGTACCCGAAGACCGCGGGATAGAAGGTTCCGGCCACCGAGGAGTCACGGGTGATCAGTTCGTACCAGACGGGCGCGCCCGGCACCTCCGACGTGGCGGGGGGCAGGCTGTCGGGCTGCGGCTGCCACACGCCGAAGCCCGCGCCCGCGGTGTCCGCCGCGATCGCCATCCGGCCCGCGTCGTCCGCGTCGAGCGGCCCGACGGCGACCGTGCCGCCCCGCTCGCGGATCATGCTCGCGGTCGCGTCCGCGTCGTCGCTGGCCATGTACGGCAGCCAGGCGACGTTGAGGCTGCGCCCCGGAACGATCTCGCCGAGGCCCGCGACCTCGTGTCCGTCCGCCGACGCCCGTACGTACGGCCCCGGTTGGCGCGGCCCGGAGCGGAACTCCCAGCCGAACAGCTCGTGGTAGAACTCCTGGGTCCGGCCCAGCTCCCGCACGAGCAGGCTCGCCCAGCACGGTGTGCCGGGGAGCTGTCTCGAATGCGTGCGCCGAGCCACTGACTCCGTCATGCGTCGTCTCCCTTGTGGCCATCGTCGGTGTGGCCGCGTCGTGTGGTGTCCCGAGGAACCGCTGCGGATTCCGTGCCCTTCGTGGGTCTTACCGATGGTCGCACCACCTGTGGCGCCATACTCACCGACACCGCCGGTAATTCCCCTTTCGCACGGTTCTGTTCCGCGGGCGGGAGGGAAAATGGCGGGATGACAGCCATCACTTCCGCATCAGCTCTCACGGAGCAACTCGCCGCGGGCGAGCGGCCGGTGCTCCTCGACGTCCGCTGGCAGCTCGGCGGCCCGCACGGCAGGCCCGACTATCTCGCCGGTCATCTGCCGGGCGCCGTCTACGTCGACCTCGACACCGAACTGGCGGGCCCGCCGGGGGAGTCGGGCCGCCATCCCCTGCCCGACCCGGAGGTCTTCGCCTCGGCCGTGCGGCGCGCGGGCGTCCGCGCGGACCGTCCCGTCGTCGTCTACGACGGCGGTCAGGGATGGGCCGCCGCACGCGCCTGGTGGCTGCTGCGCTGGGCGGGCCATCCGGACGTACGGGTGCTGGACGGCGGCCTCGCCGCCTGGGACGGCCCGCTGGAGAAGGGCGAAGTGACCCCGGAACAGGGCGACTTCGTGCCGCGGCCGGGAGCGCTGCCGGTGCTGGACGCCGACGGCGCGGCCGAACTGGCCCGGCGCGGGGTGCTGTTGGACGCGCGGGCCGCCGAGCGCTACAGCGGCGAGGTCGAGCCGATCGACCCGGTCGGCGGGCACATCCCGGGCGCGGTCTCGGCGCCGACCGCACAGAACGTGGCCCCGGCTCCGGCCCCGGCCACGGGACCGGGGGAGGGCGAAGCCGCCCCGCTGCTGCGGTCCCCGGACGAACTGCGCGCCCGCTTCGCCGCGTTGGGCGTGCGAGAGGGCGGCGAGGTCGGCGTCTACTGCGGTTCCGGCGTCTCGGCCGCCCACGAGATCCTCGCGCTGGCCGAGGCGGGCTTCGACGCCGCGCTCTACCCCGGCTCCTGGAGCGAGTGGTCCGCCGACCCGGACCGCCCGGTCGCGACCGGTCCCGAACCCGGCTGACCTCCGCACGGCCCGTCCGCGTCCGACGCACGCCGCCCGGGCATGCGTACGCCCCGTACACACGCGGATGTACGGGGCGTACGCGCGGGCTCGGCGGTCCGCGCCTCAGTCCTTCTTGCGGCGCGTCCCGAAGACGATCTCGTCCCAACTGGGCACCGCGGCACGGCGACCCGGACGTACACCGTCCGCCTCGGCCTGCCGGTCGGTGTTGCCCTTCAGCCGGTCGCGGTGCGCGCTGACCGAGCGCGGCATCAGCACGTCCGCATAGGCCGAGCCGGCACCGGCGGCCGTCGCCGGAGGCTCGACCGTCTCTTCCTCTTCCTCGGCCTCACGCTCGTCCTCGGCGGAGGTCTCCGCCTCCGTCTGGGACGAGGTGTGCGCCGCGGAGGCGGGCGCGCTCTGCTGCTCCGGGACGACCATGTCGCCGCGGAAGTTGGGTACGGCCTCCAACAGGCTTGTCAGCGAGTCCGGTTCGTCCGCGGCGTCGTCGTCCCCGGACCCGGACTGCCCGCCCGAGAAGGCGGTCGGCTCCAGCTCCGTACGGTCGGTGCGCTCGCCGCGCTCGCGGTCGTGACGGTCCCCGCGCTCCCTGGGCAGCCGCGCGATCCGCGGCACGAACGGAGTGCTCGGCTCCGGGGTGTCGTCGGTCTCGCCGATCAGCGAGCGCGCCTCGTCGTCCACGGCCTGGACGAGACGGCGCGGCGGGTCGTACGTCCACGTCGCGGAGTGGGCCTGTCCCGCCACCCGGTAGGCGAGCAGGACCTCCCATGTGCCGTCGTCGCGTCTCCAGGAGTCCCAGTGCACCGCGTCCTTGTCGGCGCCGCGCAGCAACAGCCGCTCGGCGACGGCCTCGCCGAGCTGCGGTCCGGCGTTCTCCCCGGGGCGGCGCACGGGCGTCTTGCGCGCACGCTCGGCCATGAACGCGCGCTCCGCGAGCACGGGGCCCTCGAAGCGGCGTACGCGGTCGACGGGGATGCCGGCGAACTGCGCGACCTCCTCGGCGGAGGCACCGGCCCTTATACGCGCCTGGATGTCGCGGGGGCGCAGGTGGCTCTCGACCTCGATCTCGATCTGGCCGAGACGGGCGCGGTCGTTCCGTACGGCGGCGCGCAGCCGCTCATCAATCGGAAGGGTGTATTCCGTGCTGTCGGCAGCTTTGAGCACCAGACGTGTGCCGTCGTTGCTGACGGCCACGACACGCAGTTCGGGCATGTGAACCTCCCGGGTGGTGCCTGCCGACATCACGTGCGTCGCTGCTCCCGCTGGACGAGTGTGGCCTGCCCGCGAGCGGCCTGCCACAACCTTGCCGATCTGTCCGGCGACCGGGACCTTCCCGGCGCCGCACACGGCACGGTTATCACTTCGCAACGCATAGTGACCGTCCTCGTCACCTGTGCTGCCTGAGCCGGGTCTGAGCCGAGGCCAGGGCTCGTCACACTACTCCATTAGGGCCACGCGGGTGGACCGCCGCGCCGTTCAAATTGCTCGCAGGGAAGGGGAATTGAAGGCCCGGACAAGCCTAGAAAGACCGTTCGTCCGTGGCAAGTGTCACAGGAACGGCCGGAACGGAACCATTCGTTTCGGATATCGCCCGCTTGACCGCCTGTTGTGAACGGATCGGCCGGCACCGCGTATTGACAGGTCAGAGCCGTAATTCGCGTTCAGCGGGCGGGAGTTCGCAGACCCATGGCGAGCCGTTCCGTACGCCGGGGTGCGCCGGGGGCGGACGGAGGCAGAACCCCGGAGAAGCGAGCCCCGGTGTGCTCCCCCTGACCGCGCCGCGCACCGGCCGGGTGACGCGAGGACGGCGCGGAAGACGCGGAAGACGCAGCAGACGGGGCCCGCGCGGATCGCACGGTGGCAACTCCCTTACGTCATCGAGTACATGACGACGGCGCACCCGCGCCGCACCCGTCCCGCGCGCGGCGCCGCGCCTACTCGCCGAGCACGCGCCGCAGATAGTCGTTGCCGAAGACCCGTCCCGGGTCCAGCCGGTCGCGGATCCCGAGGAATTCCCCGAAACGCGGATAGGAGGAGGCGAGATACTCCGCGTCCCGCGAGTGCAGCTTCCCCCAGTGCGGCCGTCCGCCGTGCGCGGTCAAGATCCGTTCCGCCTCGGTGAAATACGTCTCGTGCGGCGAACCCCGGTACATGTGCACGGCGATGTACGCGGTCTCGCGCCCGTGCGCGGTGGACAGCGGAATGTCGTCCGCCGGAGCCGTCCGCACCTCCACCGGAAAGCTGATCTGCAGCCGGGACCGCTCCACGAGCTGTTTCAGCTCCCACAGCGCCGCCACGACCTCCGCGCGCGGCAGCGCGTACTCCATCTCGATGAAGCGCACACGCCGCGGGCTGGTGAAGACCCGGTAGGGGACGTCGGTGTACGTACGCGCCGAGAGCGCCCTCCCGGCGATGCGGGCCATGGACGGCACGGCCACCGGCGCCGCCGCCCCCAGTGAACACACGCCCTGGAAGACGCCGTTGGAGAGCAGCTCGTCGTCGATCCAGCCCCGCACGCGCGGCAGCGGCTTCGCCGGGCCGTCGCTGCGGTTGTTGCGCTTGGTGTTGCAGCAGTCGGTGTGCGGGAACCAGTAGAACTCGAAGTGCTCGTTCTCGGCGAAGAGTTGCTCGAAGTCCGCGGTGACCTGCTCGAAGGTCATCGGCTCCTCGCGGGCCGTCAGCAGGAACTCCGGCTCGACGGAGAACGTCAGCTCGCTGATCACACCGAGCGCCCCGAGCCCCAGCCGGGCCGCCTCGAAGACGTCGGCGTTCTCGTGTGCGTCGCAGCGCAGCAACGAGCCGTCGGCGCAGACCAGTTCGAGCCCGGTGACCTGGGCGGCGAGCGAGGCCGACGTACGGCCCGTGCCGTGGGTGCCGGTGCTGACGGCGCCGGAGACCGTCTGCTCCATGATGTCGCCCATGTTGGTCAGCGAGTAACCGGCGGCGGACAGCGTCTCGTTGAGGTGTTTCAGGGGTGTGCCCGCGGCGACCGTCACGGTGCCGGCCTCGCGGTCCAGCTTCCGTATCCCCACCAGCCGTTCGGGCCGTATGAGCATGCCGTCGGTGACGGCCGCGGCGGTGAAGGAGTGCCCCGTGCCGACCGCCTTGACGTGCAGCCCGTCCTCGGCGGCCCGGCGTACGGCCTCGGCCAGGCCGTCGGTGGTGGAGGGCGCGACGGTACGGGCGGGGGCCATCGCGACGTTCCCGGCCCAGTTCTGCCACGTGGTACGGGTGCCCCGGTTCCTCCGGGGCGGGCGGCTGCTGCTCCGGCCGCTGCTCGTCGGCTGCGCGCTCATCGGACCGTGCCCCCTCTCGCGGTGACATCGGATCATACTCACGGCGCGGGCGGCCCGGCTCCCGGCCCGGGAAAGGCGTACGCGGGCGGCGCCGCCGGGAGGCGGGCCGGTGCCGCCACGGCCGGGATGGCAGGATCGTGACATGTCCGATGCGCTCGATGCCGGCGGTCCCGCCGGCGCCCCCGACCCCTGCGACATCCGCCCCTACGACGCTCTGCTGCTGCTGTCGTTCGGCGGTCCGGAGGGCCCGGACGATGTCGTTCCGTTCCTGGAGAACGTCACCAGGGGGCGCGGCATCCCGCGCGAGCGCCTCGCCGAAGTGGGGGAGCACTACTTCCTCTTCGGCGGCGTCAGCCCGATCAACGCCCAGTGCCGGGTGCTGCTGGACGCCCTCCGCAAGGACCTCGCCGAGCAGGGCATCGACCTCCCCGTCTACTGGGGCAACCGCAACTGGGCGCCGTATCTGACCGACACCCTCCGCGAGATGGCACGCGACGGCCGCCGCCGGGTGCTGACGTTCGCCACCAGCGCGTACGCCTCGTACTCGGGCTGCCGCCAGTACCGGGAGAACCTCGCCGAGTCGCTGGCCGCCCTCGAAGCGGAGGGGCTGCGCCCGCCCCGCGTCGACAAGCTGCGGCACTTCTTCAACCACCCCGGATTCGTCGGGCCCATGGCCGACGGCGTCCTGACCGCGCTGGAGACGCTGCCCGCGGACGTCCGCGAGGGCGCGCACCTCGCCTTCACCACCCACTCCATCCCCACCGCCGCGGCCGGCACCTCGGGGCCGCCGGCCGCGCACGGCGACGGCGGCGCCTACGTCGCCCAGCACCTGGACGTCGCCCGGCTCGTCGCCGCCGAGGTCGCCGAGCGCACGGGCACCGGGCGTCCCTGGCGGCTGGTGTACCAGTCGCGCAGCGGCCCGCCCCAGGTGCCGTGGCTGGAGCCGGACGTCTGCGACCACCTGGAGACCCTGCACGCGGAGGGCGCTCCCGCCGCCGTGATGGTGCCGGTCGGCTTCGTCTCCGACCACATGGAGGTCCTCTACGACCTCGACACCGAGGCCACCGCCAAGGCGGCCGAACTCGGGCTGCCGGTCGCCCGCTCCGCGACCGTCGGCGCGGACCCGCGTTTCACCGCCGCCGTACGGGAACTGGTCCTGGAGCGCGCGGCGACCGAGCGTGGCGCGCGCCCCGCACGGTGCGCCCTGGGCACCCTGGGTCCCAGCCACGACGTGTGCCCCGTCGGCTGCTGCCCGGGCAGGACGGCGAAGCCCGCCGCGGCGGGTGCTGACAGCTCGCAGGCGTGACCCCGCACACGCGGGCCCGCAGGCGTAAGGCCGCGCCCGCCCGAGCAGGAACACCGGTGGGGAAGCGCACGCGCCGTGGCGTACGCGCCGAACGAGAGCACCGGCGACGAGCACGGTGCACGAGCACCGAGCAAGGAGAAACGTGAGCGCCCAGGTCGATCAGCTCAAGGCCGAACTCCTCGAACTCGCCCTGGAGGCCGCACACCGCGCCGGTGTCCTCCTGCACGACGGACGCCCCGCCGACCTGGAGGTCTCGGCGACCAAGTCCAGCTCCGTCGACGTCGTCACGGAGATGGATCTCGCCTCCGAGAAGCTGATCACCGGCTATCTCGCGGAACGCCGCCCCGACGACGGCTTCCTGGGCGAGGAGGGCGCGTCCTCGCCCGGTACGAGTGGGGTCCGCTGGATCGTCGACCCCCTCGACGGCACCGTCAACTATCTGTACGGGCTGCCGAACTGGGCCGTCTCCATCGCGGCGGAGTTCGAGGGCGAGACCGTCATCGGCGTCGTCGAGTCGCCGCCGCGCGGCGAGACCTTCCGCGCCGCCCTCGGCCACGGCGCCTTCTGCAACGCACGCCCCCTTCAGTGCCGTTCCGCGCCCCCGTTCGACCAGGCGCTCATCGGCACGGGCTTCAACTACGTCGCCGAGCGGCGCGCGGCACAGGCCGACCTCGTACGGCAGCTCATCCCGCGCGTCCGGGACATCCGCCGCTCCGGCTCCGCGGCCGTCGACCTGTGCGACGTCGCCGCGGGACGACTCGACGCCTTCTACGAACGCGGCCTGCACGCCTGGGACTTGGCGGCCGGCGACCTCATCGCACGCGAGGCCGGGGCGCGTACGGGCGGCCGGCCGGGCCTGGAGCCGGACGGGGAGCTGGCCGTGGCCGCGTCGCCCGGCGTCTTCGAGATCCTCCAGCCGCTGCTGGACCGCCTCGGCGCCTGGCACGACTGAGACCGGTCCGGACGAGGCCGCGGGAGGGCGAGGACGGGGCCGCGGGAGGGCGAGGACGGGGCCGCGGGCCGGGACGGAGACCCGTGCCCGGACATGGGTGAGCCCCGGGGCGGGGGCTCCCGGGGCTCACATCGGCTCTTCGAGCGGTCGGGGGTGGAGACTGTCGGCGGCGGCACCGGACGAGAGGCCGGGGCGGGCCGCGACCAGGGCGTCAGACCGTGCTGGCACCGATCTCGACGCCGTGCTCGGCGGCGATCCGGTGGAGGTCTTCCAGCTCCGACTGCTCGACGTCCACGAGGAAGTCGTCGCCCGACTCACGAGCGCGGCTCAGGTCGCTCTCGGTGTTGTGTATACGCTGCAGAAGTCCGGCAGTGAACGCGTCCATGTGCGCCCCCTCGTCATGGGTCGAATGGCACGGGGTGAGTGCCGAGGGTTCGGTCGATCGGTGATCACGGGATGCTCCCTGGCTGGACGGTCGGCAGCCGTAACGACCGGCCTCTCGACCGGGGTGGCTAGCCGCCTACAGGGCGTGATCGCGGGGTGTCCCCTCGTCCTCCCCGCTTGCAACCTCAGGAAAACCTCAAGGACCGCAAAAATCTCGGGGGTCCTGCGCGCCCCGGCTCTTACCGGCGATTTACCGAGGTACGCGGCAGGATTGCGGCAGCACAGCAAGCCTCCGCCCGCCCGCTGCGGCGCGGGCGGACCAGCAGCAGGAAGGAAGGCGCCGTGCGCGTACTCGTCGTCGAGGACGAGCAGTTGCTCGCCGATGCCGTCGCGACCGGGCTCCGCCGGGAAGCCATGGCCGTCGACGTCGTCTACGACGGGGAGGCGGCCCAGGAACGCATCGACGTCAACGACTACGACGTCGTCGTCCTCGACCGCGACCTCCCCCTCGTGCACGGCGACGACGTCTGCCGCGGCATCGTCGACCGCGGTCTGCCCACGCGGGTGCTGATGCTGACGGCCTCCGGCGACGTCAGCGACCGCGTCGAGGGCCTGGAGATCGGGGCCGACGACTATCTGCCCAAGCCGTTCGCCTTCTCCGAACTGGTCGCGCGCGTACGGGCGCTGGGCCGCCGCGCCACCTCGCCGCTCCCGCCGGTGCTGGAGCGCGCGGGCATCCGGCTCGACCCGAACCGGCGTGAGGTCTTCCGCAACGGCACGCAGATCCAGCTCGCCCCGAAGGAGTTCGCCGTGCTGGAGGTGCTGATGCGGGGCGAGGGCACGGTCGTCTCCGCGGAACAGCTCCTGGAGAAGGCCTGGGACGAGAACACCGACCCCTTCACCAACGTCGTGCGCGTCACCGTCATGACGCTGCGCCGCAAGCTCGGCGAACCTCCGGTGATCCTCACCGTCCCCGGCGCCGGATACAGGATCTGACCGCCATGACCGCCTTCACCACCCCCTCCGAACCGGCCGAGCCGCGCCGCCCCGCGGACCAGCCCGCCCCGGCACCGCCGAAGCCCACCTGGGACCCGGGCGAGCCCTCGCGTCCGTACCCGTGGCTGCGCCCCACGATCCGGATACGGCTCACCCTGCTCTACGGCGGGATGTTCCTCATCGCCGGCATGGTGCTGCTCACGCTGATCTATCTGCTGGCCGCCGAGGCCCTGCACGAGGGCAGCAAGCTCCCCTTCCGCATCCTCGACGCCAACGCCCAGCTCACCTCCGACAGTTGTCCCGGTCTGACGGGCACGCTGCCGAGCGATCAGTTCATGCAGCGCCTCGGCCAGTGCACCGACGCCCAGCGGGCGGCGGCCCTGGACGAACTGCTGCAGCGCTCCCTGCTGGCGCTGCTGGGTCTCGCCGTCGCCGCGTTCGCCTTCGGGTACGTGATGGCGGGGCGCGTGCTCTCGCCGCTGGGACGCATCACACGCACCGCACGCCAGGTCGCCAGCTCCGACCTGCACAAGCGCATCGAGCTGGAGGGCCCGGACGACGAGCTGAAGGAGCTCTCGGACACCTTCGACGACATGCTGGACCGGCTGGACCGCGCCTTCACCGCCCAGCAGCGCTTCGTCGCCAACGCCTCCCACGAACTGCGCACCCCGCTCGCGATCAACCGCACGCTGCTGGAGGTGCAGCTCTCCGACCCGGAGGCCTCGCCGGAGCTGCAACAGCTCGGCAAGACCCTGCTGGCCACGAACGAGCGCAGCGAACAGCTCGTCGAGGGACTGCTGCTGCTGGCCCGCAGCGAGAACGAGATCGTCGACCGCAAGCCCGTCGACCTCTCCGAGGTGGCGGCTCAGGCCGTCGAGCAGGTACGTGCGGAGGCCGAGGGCAGGGGCGTCGAGCTGCGCGGAGTCCGCCGGCCGGTCCATGTACAGGGCAACGGTGTGCTGCTGGAGCGGGTCGCCCTCAATCTCGTACAGAACGCCGTCCGCTACAACATCTCCGAGGGCGGCTGGGTCTCGGTCACCACCGAGGCGCTGCCGGGCCACGCGATGCTCCTCGTGGAGAACACGGGCCCGGTCGTCCCCGCGTACGAGATCGACAACCTCTTCGAGCCCTTCCGGCGCCTGCGCAGCGACCGTACGGGCAGCGACAAGGGCGTGGGTCTGGGGCTCTCGATCGTGCGCTCCGTGGCACGGGCGCACGGCGGCACGGTGACGGCCGTGGGACGTGAGGAGGGCGGGCTCGCGCTGCGCGTGGTGCTGCCCGTATGAGGCCCGTACCGGCCGCCGTGCGGAAGGCCCGCGAGGAGCGGACCGGGGAGGGTAACCCCCGCGGTTCGCTATATGCGGAATTTTGTCCCCCGGCGCGTAGCGATCTTTTCTGTGATCGATCACACACGCGATTCCGTCGCTCCGCACCCAGGGTGATCTCAGTACGGGAAGAATTACCGGAAAATCCAGGTTTCCGCAGGTGGAGATCGTGGGCAGTACCCGGGGTGCATGCGCGCAGCGCGAGCAGGGGACCGTTTAAAGTCCTCCCCGACAGCCGACGCGATCACCTCTTCAGGGGTGCGGTTGGGTGTCGATTGAGTAACAGACCTTGATGTGAGGCAAAATCTCCGCCTCGGGCCGGGCACAAGTCCGGCCTCTCACGCGTTACGTGCGCTGGAGACACCACAGAAACCCAGAGGGGGAGAGCGAAATGGCAACGGACTACGACACCCCACGCAAGACCGATGACGACGTCAATGAAGACAGCATCGAAGAGCTGAAGGCCCGGCGTAACGACAAGTCGGCGTCCAACGTGGACGTGGACGAGTTCGAGCAGGCCGAGGGTCTCGAGCTGCCCGGCGCGGACCTCTCCAACGAGGAGCTCTCCGTGCGGGTGCTGCCGAGGCAGGCCGACGAGTTCACATGCATGAGCTGCTTCCTCGTCCACCACCGGTCCCAGCTCGCCGCCGAGAAGAACGGTCAGCCGGTCTGCCGCGACTGCGCGGCCTGACCGGATCGGGGCTGCCGTAGTGGCGGACGAAGCGCGTGAGGACGAGCGAGGCGAGCCCGACCAGCGGACCTCGCTCGTGCCGGCCGACGCGGCACGGCGTCGCAGCCGGTCCCGGCTTCCATGGCCGCGCAAGGGGGGCGACGGTGCGGGAGACGGAGACGCCGCCGTACGGAAGGACGTACGGGGCGGCGTGGAGAAAGAAGAGGACGACGGTGCCGACGGGAAGCAGCGCGGCAACGGCAGAGTGCGCGCGTTCCTGGGCTTCGTCGCCGACCGCGTCATCGAGACCGCGCCCCGGATCCCGGTGCGCGATCTGGAGACGCTGCGGGCACACTTCCCCGGTCTGGGGCCGGAAGAGATCGCGGACAAGCTCGTCACCGGAGCCGTGCGCGGCTCGGCGACCGTGGGCGCCGGAGTCGGCGCGGCCGCGATGATGCCGGTGCCGCCGGCGATGCCCGCCGAGCTGGCGGCCGAGGTCGTCGGCGTCGCCACCGTGGAGCTCAAACTCATCGCCGAGCTGCACGAGGTCTACGGGCACCGCCCGCCCGGCAACGCCAAGCAGCGGGCCGCCGCCTACCTCGGATCGTGGACGTCCGAGCGCGGCATCGACATCACCAGACCCACCACGCTCAACGCCGCCCTCGGCGGCCAGATGAAGCGCGAGCTGCGGCAGCAGCTCCTCAAGCGCACCGTGCGCAACCTGCCGAACCTGGCCCCCTTCATGGTGGGCGCCGCCGTCGGCGCCGTGATGAACAGCCGGGACACCAAGCAGCTCGCCGCGAAGATCCGCAAGGACCTGCGGGCCGACGGCCGCGGCTGGGAGGCGCTGCCCTCCGGCGAGGGCGACGGCGAAGGGCCCGGCATCGGCGGCCCCTCCGGCGGGCGCGAACTTCCGCCCCCGTCGCACTGAGCCGTCCGTACGGCGCCGGATCCCGTACGGCACTCAACTCCGCGTACGTACCGGGGCGTTGGCGCTACCGTCCGGGCTCCCCGGACCTGTCGGCCTCCGACTGTTCCCGGGCCTCCCCGGCTTCCCCGGTCTGCCCGGCCCCGGCTCCCGAGAGCGCGTCCGCGAGGCGCCGCGGGCTGCGGGTGGAGAGATAGATGTACGGCGTCGGGTCCGCCGGGTCCGTCACCTCGACGCGTACCGCGGTCCGGATGTAGCTGCGCAGCAGCATGTGCGCGCGGGGATCGGCCTGGTGCGTGCGCCAGGCGAACGCCTCCTCCTCGTCCAGCACATGCGCGGTGCCGAGCGCCGAGAGCGGTACGCGCGCGTCACCCGCCACCAGGGAGTCCGCGACGACCCGGATCCGCGCCGAGCCGTACGAGCTGACCGCGACCGCCGCCAGCACGCCCCCCGTCGCCAGCCCGCCCAGCATCGGCAGCACACCGAGCGGCAGCATCGTCAGCGCGCCGCCGACGCCCACGAGCGCGGCGATGAGCCACCAGGAGCGCGGTGCCGTGAGGCGTTCGTCATAGGGCTGTTCGCGAGCGGCCATGCGCCCAGCCTGTCACGTACGGGCGGCGGCCCCGGCCGCGGATACCGCTGTCTTCCGCGCTGACAGAGCCCAACTCGGCGGTAAGGTCTGCACACGTGAGTACAGCCCGACCGCGGAGCGCGCCCGGTACCCAGGGCCCGCCCGATCCGCCGAAGCAACCGCTGGCGCCGCCGCCGCGCGCCACCGCACCGGTACGCCACCCCGACGCACCGCCCACCGGGGAGCTTCTCGGCTCCCACTACGGCCACTGTTTCGGCTGCGGCGGCCAGCAGCCGCACGGCCTGCACCTGGAGGTCAGAGCGGGCCAACAGGTCGACGTCACCGCGGAGTTCACGGTGCGTCCGGTGCACCAGGGCGCTCCCGGACTCGCGCACGGCGGTGTGCTGACGACGGCGTTGGACGAGACGATGGGCTCTCTCGGCTGGCTTCTGCACGTGGTCATGGTCACGAGGCGGCTGGAGACGGAGTTCGTCCGTCCCGTCCCGGTCGGGACCGTCCTCCACCTCGCCGCGCACGCCGTCGCCGCCGAGGGCCGCAAGGTCTTCACCACGGCGACGGGCCGGATCGGGGGGCCCGACGGCCCTCTCGCCGTCCGTGCCGACGCCCTCTTCGTCAAGGTGGACGTGGAGCACTTCACCGAGCACGGCCGCGACGAGGAGATCCAGGCGGCCATGGCGGACCCCGACCAGGTGCGCCGGGCACGGGCCTTCAAGGTGAACCCGTGAACGGGGAGCCGCTGGGCGGGACCCAGCAGGGCCGCGAGCCCGTCGACGTCATGCTGCAGCGCCTGGACCCGGACGTTCCGGTGCCCGCGTACGCACATCCCGGGGATGCCGGCTGCGACCTCGTCACCACCGAGGCCGCCGAGTTGGCGCCCGGCGAACGCACGCTGCTGCCCACGGGGATCTCCATCGCGCTGCCCGAGGGGTACGCCGCGTTCGTGCACCCCCGCTCGGGGCTGGCAGCCCGCTGTGGCATCTCGTTGCTCAATGCACCCGGAACCGTGGATGCCGGGTACCGTGGGGAGATCAAGGTGATCGTGGCCAATCTTGATCCGCGCGAGACCGTGCGGTTCGAGCGTCTCGACCGCATTGCCCAACTCATCGTCCAGCAGGTGGAGAAGGTGCGTTTCCACGAGGTGGCGGAGTTGCCGGGCTCGGCGCGGGCCGCAGGGGGATTCGGCTCCACAGGCGGTCACAGCCAGGCCGCCGCACATCAGAATGACTACGTTCCGGTCGGAGCCGACCGGCATTCCGACCTGAGAGGACAGTGACGTGTTCGGACGTCGTCGCAAGAAGAGCGAAGAGCCTGAGACGGGCACCGCGGACGACTTCGGCTCGCACGAGCAGGAGGCCGGCGAACCCGGCTCCGCCGACGCGGTCACGGACGCCGACGCGACGCGCGTGAAGCTGCCGCCGGCGCCCCGGCCCGACGGTCCCTGGGACGTGAGCGAGGTCACCGACCCCGGCAGCGGCCGCGTCAACCTCGGCGGCATGTACGTGCCCGGTGTCGAGGGCATGGAGCTGCGGGTCGAGGTCGCGGGCGAGTCGATCGTCGCCGCCACGCTCGTCGTCCAGGACAGCGCCCTCCAGCTCCAGGCGTTCGCCGCCCCGAAGCGCGAGGGCCTGTGGGACGAGGTACGCGAGGAGATCGCGACCGGCATCACCAAGCAGGGCGGAGTGATCGACGAGGTCGAGGGCCCGCTCGGCTGGGAGCTGCGGGCCCAGGTGCCGGTGCAGCTCCCGGACGGTACGAACGGCGTGCAGGTCGTGCGCTTCGTCGGCGTCGACGGCCCGCGCTGGTTCCTGCGGGGTGTGATCTCCGGGCAGGGCGCGGTGCAGCCGCAGACCGGCGGTCTGCTGGAGCAGGTCTTCCGGGACACCGTCATCGTGCGGGGCGAGGCCCCGATGGCGCCGCGCGATCCGATCGTCCTCAAGCTGCCCGAGGACGCGCAGATGGTGCCGGACGGCGTGCAGCAGGAGACCGTCGAGGAGGGTTCGCGCTTCGCGGGCGGACTCGACAAGCTCCAGCGCGGCCCGGAGATCACCGAGGTGCGCTGACCCCCCTGCGCCGACCCCGCGGCCGTACCCGTACGGGCCGCGATCACCTGCCACGAGCCGCCGTGTGCGCCCGCCGGAAGCGGGCCGCCGGCGGCTCGTCGCGTACGGACGGCGGCCTGCGTCGGGGGTGAGACCGCACCGGTACGCTGGGCAGCATGAGTGGCGCCACCCGGGCAGAGAAGGAACAGCGGGGCGGAGCCGGGCGCTTCAAGCGGTTCCTGGAGCGGCTGTCCTCCTCCGAGGAGGAGCTGCACTCACAGGAGTTGCAGCAGGAGGCCGAAAGCACCGGCTGCACGCGCATCGCGTCCTGCGGCGACCGCCAGATCGCGCGTGTGACAGGTACGCTGCGCACCGTCACCCTGCGCCCGCGGGCGGGGGTGCCGACGCTGGAGGCGGAGTTGTTCGACGGTTCCGCCGCTCTGGACGTGGTCTGGCTGGGGCGCCGCGCCATCGCGGGCATCGAGCCCGGCCGCGGTCTGGTCGCGTGGGGGCGGATCGCGATGAACCACGGCCGTCCCGTCATGTTCAACCCGAAGTACGAGTTGCGACCCCTCGGACAGGAGTAGCGGGTGACCCCCCTCGACAAGCCGACCGCCGGCGGAACCGGAGCACAGACCGGTACGGACCCGGAGACCGGGAACGCGAGCCAGGCCGACGGCGCGGCCGCTCCCCGCGAGGTCACGGAAGCCGCCCTCTTCGAGGCCTTCGGCGGACTGCGCGGGCTGGTGGAGACGACCCTTCCCGGCCTGGTCTTCATCTCCTGGTACACGTTCAACAAGGACATCCACGCCGCGGCGCTGACGGCCCTGGGGATCTCCGCCGTCCTCGGCGTCGCGCGGCTGGTGCTCCGTGACACCGTCAAGCACGCCTTCAGCGGCGTCTTCGGTGTGGCCTTCGGCGTGCTCTTCGCGATGATGACCGGCAACGCCAAGGACTTCTATCTGCCCGGGATGTTCTACACGCTCGGGCTCGCCGTCGCCTACCTCGTGACGGCGGCGGCCGGCGTGCCCCTGCTGGGCCTCGTACTCGGGCCGGTCTTCAAGGAGAACCTCTCCTGGCGCAAGCGGAACCCGGGCCGCAAGAAGGCGTACACGAAGGCCAGTTACGCCTGGGGGCTCATCCTGCTCGGCAAGTCCGCCGTGCTCTTCCCGCTGTATCTGTGGGGGGACACCACGCGGTTCGGGTGGGTCACGGTCGCGCTGAAGATCCCGCCGTTCCTGCTGGCGGTCTATCTGACGTGGATCTTCCTGGCGAAGGCTCCCGCGCCCATCAACGTCATCGCGGAGATGGAGGCGGAGGAGCGCGCCGAGGAGGAGCGCGGGAAGCGGGCCGACGCGGACGAGGCGCAGCGGAAGACGCTCGACGGTATCGGCGACCGCCTCGCGGACGACGCGGCACGGGAGTTGGTGACCGAGTCGGAACGGTTCGACGGCGAGCAGGAGGCGAAGGGCACGGGCGGACGGCACCGCCGCTGACGGAACCGTCCTCCGTCCCGTCCGTACGCGAGACCGTACGGACGGGAGCGGAACGGCGAACGGCTCGTATGCCGGCGTACGGCACCGCACTTCGCGCCGTACGCCCCGCGCTTCGCGGTAAACCGGGTAAGTCGCCGCGGCGCGCGGTGAGTTCAGCCCCGTACCGAGAGCAGGTCCTCCAACTGGGCCTCGCGCGCGGGCGCGGCCACGAACAGCAGCTCGTCGCCCACCTCCAGGGCGTCGTCCCGGTCCGGTACGAGCACGCGGTTGCCGCGGATGATGGTGACCAGGGCGGTGTCCTCGGGCCAGGTGACGTCGCCCACGCGCGTACCGGCCAGCGCCGCCTCCGGCGGAAGCGTCAGCTCCACCAGGTTCGCGTCGCCCTGCGAGAAGCGCAGCAGCCGCACCAGGTCGCCGACGCTGACGGCCTCCTCGACGAGCGCGGACATCAGACGCGGCGTCGAGACGGCGACGTCCACGCCCCATGACTCGTTGAACAGCCATTCGTTCTTGGGGTTGTTGACGCGGGAGACGACCCGCGGCACCGCGTACTCCGTCTTGGCGAGCAGCGACACCACGAGGTTGACCTTGTCGTCGCCGGTGGCCGCGATCACCACGTTGCAGCGCTCCAGCGCCGCCTCGTCGAGCGAGGTGATCTCGCACGCGTCGGCCAGCAGCCACTCCGCCTGCGGCACGCGCTCGACCGAGATCGCCGTCGGCGCCTTGTCGATGAGCAGCACCTCGTGCCCGTTCTCCAGCAGCTCGCCCGCGATCGAGCGGCCCACTGCGCCCGCGCCCGCAATCGCTACCCTCATCGGCCGAGTCCCTTGTTCGCTGTGCGTACGCCGGTCACGAGCGGCCCTCCTCGGGCCCGTTCGAGAAGACGGCCTCCACCTGGTCGATCTGGTCGCAGCGCATCATCACATGCACCAGATCGCCTTCCTGGAGCACCGTCCGGGAGGTCGGGAGCATGGCCTCGCCCACCCTCGTCAGGAAGGCGACGCGTACTCCGGCCTCCTCCTGGAGTCTGCTCACCCGGTGTCCCACCCAGGCCGTCGAGGCGTGGACCTCGGCGAGCTGCACGCCGCCGCTCGGGTCCCGCCACAGCGGTTCCGCGCCCGAGGGCAGCAGCCGGCGCAGCATCTGGTCGGCGGTCCAGCGGACGGTGGCCACCGTCGGGATGCCCAGGCGCTGGTAGACCTCGGCCCGCTTGGGGTCGTAGATGCGTGCCGCGACGTGCTCGATGCCGAACATCTCGCGGGCCACACGTGCGGCGATGATGTTCGAGTTGTCGCCGCTGCTGACCGCGGCGAACGCCCCGGCCTCCTCGATCCCGGCCTCGCGCAGGGTGTCCTGGTCGAAGCCGACGCCGGAGACCCGGCGCCCCCCGAAGCCCGATCCCAGACGCCGGAAGGCCGTCGGGTCCTGGTCCACCACCGCGACGGTGTGGCCCTGCTGCTCCAGCGCCTGCGCCAGCTCGGCGCCGACCCGGCCGCAGCCCATGATCACTACATGCACGCCCGTCCCTCTCGTCACATCCAGCGGGCCGTCTCAGGATCGCACGGCTGACCGCATACGATCCTCCCCGTGCCAAGGATGACCCATCTGCCCAAGCGACTTCTCCTCGGGCGTGCGCTGCGCAGCGACCGTCTCGGCGAAACGCTGCTACCCAAGCGCATCGCGCTGCCGGTGTTCGCCTCCGACCCGCTCTCCTCGGTCGCGTACGCGCCGGGGGAGGTCCTCCTGGTCCTGTCCATCGCGGGGGTCTCCGCCTACCACTTCAGCCCGTGGATCGCGGCGGCCGTCGTGGTGCTGCTGTTCACCGTCGTCGCCTCCTACCGGCAGAACGTCCGCGCGTACCCCTCCGGAGGCGGCGACTACGAGGTCGCCACCACCAACCTCGGGGCGCGCGCCGGGCTGACCGTCGCCAGCGCGCTGCTCGTCGACTACGTGCTGACCGTCGCCGTCTCGATCGCCTCGGGCGTGGAGAACCTGGGCTCCGCCGTCCCCTTCATCGCCGAGCACAAGACCCTCGCCGCCGTTCTGACCATCGTGCTGCTGACGTTGATGAATCTGCGCGGCGTACGGGAGTCGGGCAAGCTCTTCGCCATCCCCACGTACTGCTTCGTGACCGGCGTCTGCGCGATGATCCTCTGGGGCGTCATACGCGGGGCCGTGCTGGGCCAGGACATGCGCGCGCCCACCGCCGGCTACGAGATCCAGACCGAACACAGCGGCGGACTGGCCGGGTTCGCCCTCGCGTTCCTGCTGCTGCGGGCCTTCTCCTCGGGCTGTGCCGCCCTCACCGGCGTCGAGGCGATCAGCAACGGTGTGCCCGCCTTCCGCAAGCCCAAGTCGCGCAACGCCGCCAACACCCTGGCAATGATGGGTCTGATCGCGGCCGTGATGTTCTGCGGCGTCATCGTGCTCGCGCTCGCGACCGATGTGAAGATGGCCGAGAACCCGGCGACCGACCTGATCATCAACGGCCATCCCGCGGGCGGCGGTTACCAGCAGAACCCGGTCATCTCCCAGGTGGCCGCCGCCGTCTTCGGTGAGGGAACGTTCCCCTTCGTCTTCCTCGCCGCCGCCACCGCGCTCGTGCTCTTCCTCGCCGCCAACACCGCGTACAACGGCTTCCCGCTGCTCGGCTCGATCCTGGCCCAGGACCGTTATCTGCCACGGCAGTTGCACACCCGCGGCGACCGTCTCGCCTTCTCCAACGGCATCGTGCTGCTCGCGGGCGCCGCCGCCATACTCGTCGTGATCTACGACGCCGACTCCACGCGGCTCATCCAGCTCTACATCGTCGGCGTCTTCGTCTCCTTCACGCTCAGCCAGACCGGCATGGTCCGCCACTGGAACCGGCTGCTCGCCGAGGAGCGGGACCCGGCCGCGCGCGTACGCATGCACCGCTCCCGCGCGATCAACGCCTTCGGGGCCTTCTGCACCGGGCTCGTCCTCGTCGTCGTCCTCATCACCAAGTTCTCGCACGGCGCGTGGGTCTCGCTGCTGGGCATGCTGCTCTTCTACGGGGTGATGACGGGGATCCGCCGCCATTACGACCTGGTGGCCGAGGAGTTGGCCGCGGACGACCCGGACGAGAAGCGCGTACGCCCCTCCCGCGTGCACTCCATCGTGCTCGTCTCCAAGACGCACAAGCCGACGATGCGCGCGCTCGCCTACGCCCGGCTGATGCGCTCGGACACCCTGGAGGCGCTGACCATCAGCGTGGACGCGGAGGAGACCGCGCAGTTGCGCAGGGAGTGGGAGGAGAGCGGCATGGACGTGCCGCTGAAGATCCTCGACTCGCCCTACCGCGAGATCACGCGCCCCGTCATCGAGTACGTCAAGCGGCTGCGCAAGGAGAACCCGCGGGACGTCGTCAGCGTCTTCATCCCCGAGTACGTCGTCGGGCGCTGGTACGAGCAACTCCTGCACAACCAGAGCGCGTTGCGCCTGAAGGGGCGGCTGCTCTACACACCGGGCGTCATGGTGACCTCGGTGCCCTGGCAGCTCGAATCCTCCGAACTCGCGCGGAAGCGGGCGCGCAGGTGTGCCGAGTGGAGCGCCCCGGGGTCCGTACGCCGGGGGCCGGCGGTCCGACCGGGTGCGGGGCGGACGCGGACCGACCGCGGTGCGGGGAACGGGGGCTCGCGGGAGGGCGGCGGTCCGGGCGGCGAGGGGACGTAGCGGACGGCGGGAACTACGGCGGCACGGGAGTCCGTGGCCGTACGGGATCACTCAGCGGTGCGCGATCACTTGACGGTTCGGGAGCATGCTGCGAAGGCAAGTAGACTGAACGGCTGCCTCTCGCACCCTTGATCGTCCCCCTTTCTGCTCGTACGTCTGCTGCTTGTTCCTCGTCTCCGTTTCTCGTCTCCTTCCTCATCTTCCGCATCTTCCGCTCGTCGTTCTTCTCTCGGTCTCTCTCGCTTCTCGCTTTCTCCCGCTCGTATCTCTGGAGCTCATCCGCCATGCCCCACGCCACCCAGCAGGACCCCATCGTTCCGTCGCTCGTGGGGGAGGAGTACGAGGTCGAGATCGGCTCGGTCGCGCACGGCGGGCACTGTGTGGCCCGTACCGAGGAGGGGCGGGTGCTCTTCGTACGGCACACGCTCCCCGGCGAGCGCGTCGTCGCCCGCGTGACCGAGGGCCATGAGGACTCGCGCTTCCTGCGCGCGGACGCCGTACGGGTACTGACCCCGGCGAAGGACCGCATCCCCGCGCCCTGCCCCTTCTCCGGGCCGGGCCGCTGCGGCGGCTGCGACTGGCAGCACGCCAAGCCGGGGGCGCAGCGCCGCCTGAAGGGCGAGGTCCTGACCGAACAGCTCTGGCGGCTGGCCGAGTTGACCCCGGAGGACGTCTCCTGGGACGGCACCGTCGAGCCGGCGCCCGGCGACAAGCTGCCGGCGGGGGAGGTGCCCGCGTGGCGTACGCGTGTGCAGTTCGCCGTCGACGACGAGGGACGCGCCGGGCTGCGCCGGCACCGCTCGCACGAGGTCGAGCCCGTCGACCACTGCCTCATCGCCGCCCCCGGCGTGGAGGAACTGGGCGTCGAGCAGCGCGAATGGCCGCAGATGGCGGGCGTCGAGGCGACGGCCGCCACCGGCTCCCAGGATCGGCAGGTGGTCCTCACCCCGAAGCCGGGCGGCAGACTCCCGATCGTCGAACTGGACCGTCCCGTCTCGGTGTTGCGTGTGGGGGAGCGCGGCGCCGACAAGGGCAATCTGCATCGCGTACACGGCCGCGACTTCGTCCGCGAGCGCGCCGACGGCCGTACGTGGCGCGTCGGGGCGGGCGGCTTCTGGCAGGTGCACCCGAAGGCGGCGGAACTGCTCGTGGACGCGCTGATGCGCGGACTCACCCCGCGCAAGGGCGAGATGGCGCTCGATCTGTACTGCGGCGTGGGGCTCTTCGCGGGGGCGCTGGCCGACCGGATCGGCGAACGCGGAGCGGTGCTGGGCATCGAGTCGTCCAAGCGCGCCGTGGAGGACGCCCGGCACAACCTCGCGGACTTCCCCCGTGTACGGATCGAACAGGGCAAGGTCGAATCCGTCCTGCCGCGCACGGGCATCACGGAGGCGGACCTCGTCGTCCTCGACCCACCGCGCGCGGGCGCGGGCAAGCAGACGGTACGCCACATCGCGGACCTGGGACCGCGCCGCATCGGCTACGTGGCATGCGATCCGGCGGCGCTGGCACGGGACTTGGGCTACTTCCGCGAGGCGGGCTACGCGCCGCGCTTCCTGCGGGCGTTCGATCTCTTTCCGATGACGCACCACTTGGAGTGCGTGGCGATCCTGGAGCCGGTGAAGAAGGACGCCTGAACTGCGCCGTCGCCGATGTGCGGTACGTGCGTTACGTGCGTTGCGGGCGCTCAGGACGGACCGGCAACGACCGTTGGACGCGGCGGTGTTGATCAGTCCCGCTGTCGTCTTCCGACGCGTCGCAGAGACCGCAGCCTGCGGATGACCGTACGCAGCCGGGCACGAACGGCCTTGGCGAGGCGGGTGCGACGCCGTCCCTTGCGTCCCCCGTGCTCGGCCGGCGCCCTGCGAAGCTCGCGAACCTCTCGTTCCAGCTCGTCGATGCGCCACTTCAGCGTCCTGCGCTGCCGGTCGTGGCGTTCGGTCTCATCGAGCAGCGCTCCCGCAGCCGTCGCCCATGTTCCGGGGGACGTGTACGGGTCCACCGGTGTCAGACACTCGCCCAGAGTGATCGGCTGGCCGTCCTTCATGCTGGGAACGAGAGCGTCCCACCATGCTTCGTGGTCGGCGATGCGCGTCTCCCGCACGGATGTCATGTGGGCTCGCACGCCACGGTCGTCGTCGAGCAGTTCGCGGGCCGCGCGGAGCACCAGGCCCGACCGCCAGCTCGCCAGGTCGAGGACATAGTCCTCCAGCCCCACGTTGGCGGACGCACCGCGCATGCGCACCGAGGAGTACATGGTCGGTGCGAGGGAGACGACCGGTGTGGCCGTACGAGCGGCGAAGATCGCCGGGTGGTAGCGCGTTCCGACTACGAGCGCCGCGTCCTGTGTCAGCGCGGCGACCTCACGGGCCGTGAGCATCGAAGTCGGCTGCACCCGGTCGTCGCGCGCAAGGGCGGCGATCGTCTCGTTCGATACCTGGTCGCGTACGAGACGGTCCTCCTGGAACGTCCCGGCGTGGGGTACGAGAAGAACCTTCGCCCGGTAGAGGTCGGCGAGTTCCACGAGCGTCTTCGCGGCCAGCCGGTAGTAGCCGTCCTTGGTGATGCTCGGGGTCGACGGATTCTCCGCGAAGCTCGCCACGATGTACGGCTCGTCCTGGTAGCGGGCGACCGAGGCGCGGTCCTCGGCCCGCGGAAGCAGGCCGAACGCGTCGTCCATGGTGGACGCGGCACGCCCCTCTCCGGCGCCGAAGGCGTGCGCCGATGCGAGGGTGTGGCGCTCTCGGGCACCGATACCGACGGCCGGCCCGAGCAGCGAGCGCAGGTAGGGCTCGTCCTGTTGACGGATCAGCGGGCCGATCGTCTGGCTCGTGAGCGCGAACGGCTTGCCGAGGACCGCGGCCACCGCGGCCAGTGACGCCCGCTCGAAAATGTGCTGCGGAAAGAAGGAGTTGAGGTTGCCTCCGCCGGCCACCAGCACCGCGTCGGACGCGCGTACCGCCTCGATCACGGCGATCGCCGGGTCGTCGTCCGGCAGCGTACGACGGCCGGAGCGGGCGGCGTCGACCACTGCTTCGTAACGGGCGGCGTTGTGGCTGCGGTCCGGCGTTCCGCGGAAGCCGATGCGGGCGATCGACGGCACACCGTAACGCGCGCTCGCGCAGTCCGGGTGGCCGCCGACGAGCGTGACATCGGTGACCCCGCGGGCCTGAAGACTGTCGAGAGCCACCTCGGTCATCGCCTCGTCGCCGAGGTGATAGAGATCCCGCCAGCCGATGTCGCCGATGAGAAGAACCCGCATCACTACCCGCCTGCCTGCCTACCCGCCTATGGACATCCCTTCGCAAGGACTCTTTCTGGCCACCTTTACTTACGCGTGGTGAACATATGAAGGAGAACTGAACAGTGAAGATCCCTTGAACGGAGCGCAGCGGTGAACCCACCACGGGCCGCTCTCGTGGTGAACGTGACGGCACGGTGACAAGGCCGGACGACGGGCACGCGTCAGAGGCCGGCGAAGCCGTTGCGTCGGAGAGCGCTCAAGTCCCTTCTGGGGGCTTCGTGTTGGCGTGGGCGGCGGAGACGTTGGACGTCGAATCGCGGTCTGCTGTCTCCATGAGGTGTGCGCTGGTTGCGGTCGTCGGCAGAAGCCGACTTCGCTGTGCGAACCACAGCTCCTTGCGGGGCCGGTGAACGCACCACGAACGCCCGGGAACGGTGTCGTTCGAGCCTGATCAGCGGCGACTCCTGTGCTTGGCTGGGCTGTTGCAAGCTCCCGGCGCTCGCCGCGTAAGCCGCTTCACCGACACGGAGGCAGACCTTGCCCACCTTTGTTGTGTTCGACCTGGAGTTCACCACCTGGCGGGGTGCGCTCGAGAACGACTGGGCGGCACCGGGACAGCTTCGGGAGATCGTGCAGATCGGTGCGCTGCGGATCAGCGAGGACCACACCGTCGTCGACGCGTACGAAGCGCTGGTTCGGCCCGTGGTGCATCCGGAGCTGTCGCCGTACTTCACCGACCTCACCGGCATCCGCCAGGAAGAGGTGGACCGGGACGGACTTCCTCCGGCCGAAGCGTTCGGCGGTTTCCTGACGTTCTGCCACGGCCAGACCGTGCTCTCCTACGGCAACGACATGGTGGTTCTCGGAGAGAACACGGGCTGGGCACGAGCGCGCGGCGAAGAGATCACCCCCGGTTTTCTGGGCGCCGCCTTCCTGAATCTCCGTCCCTGGGTGAACACCGTCGCGCCGGTGACGGAGTCCGCGAACGTGGGGCGCCTGTGGAAAGTGCTCGGCCTGCCCAAGCCCGTTGCCGGAGAAGAGCATTCGGCGCTCTTCGACTGCTATTCCTTCGCCGCCGCCATCAGGCATCTGTGCAGTACGGGAGCCACCCTGCCCGAAGGGTGCCTGTAGAACGGGACGGCGGTCCGCACCGGTGCGCAGGGGCAGTGCGCCGGGTTACGTGGCCCGGCGCCCGACGACCGGGGCACCGTCGCAGGCAGCGGTGGTGCGCAGGCCGGCGAGGACGATCGCGCTCACTTTGCGCGCGTCGGCTCGGGTGAAGGTGCGGGCGCCGCGGCTGACGAAGAGCTGGACGGGTCCGGCGAGCATCGCCCCGAGCAAGGAGAGGTCGGTCGCGGGCAGTTCGCCGCGCTCGACCGCGGTCTGCAGGCGGTCTCGCAGGGTTGCCAGCCGCCGGTCGAACACCTCGTCGACGACGGCCCGCAGTTCGGGGTTCTCCCGGGCCGAGGTCACCACGTTCAGCAGCGCCCGGCCTTGCGGGCTTGCCGTGGCGGCGGCGAGGGCTTCGAGGAAGCCGACGAGGTCGGCGTCGACGTCGCCCGAGTCGTACACGGGTGCGGCGTCGGTGCCGAACGTGGCGAGCGCATCGGCGATCAGCGTGGTGCGGTCGGGCCAATTGCGGTAGACGCTGGTCTTGTTGACCCCGGCTAGCTCGGCGACCTGGTCGTAGCGCAAGCCGCCGATCCCGTCGCGGGCGATCAGCTCGGCGGCGGCCTCGAGGATCCCGCGCCGCACTCGGGCGGTGCGCCCGCCCGGGCGGCGGGCGGGTTCTCGCGCGGGTCGGTCGTCGGCCACGGACGGCAGCCTACAGCGGCTGCGCCGCGCGCAGCCGGGCGTTGCGGGCCTCGATGCCCTCCCACGTGGCGGGGAGCACGAGGTCGGCCCCGGTGGACGCGAACTCCTGTGCCGCGTCCGCGTGGGGGCGCCGGCGCTGCTCGTAGGCGCGGAAGGCCGCCTCGAAGTCGTCGCCGTGGCGCCCTAGTTCCTCGGTGAGTGTCCACGCTCCGAGCAGGGCCAGCGAGGTGCCGCGCCCGGCCATCGAGGTCGCGCAGTGCGCGGCGTCCCCGATCAGCACGGTCCGCCCCCGGTGCCAGGCCGGCATGCGGATCTGGGCGATCGCGTCGAAGTAGAGCTCGGGGTCGTTCTGGGCGGCCTCGACCAGTTCGGGGACCTTCCAGTCCTCGATGCCGGCGAAGGCCTCGGCCAGGATGCGCTTCTGCGCGTCCAGGTCGCGGTGGTCGTAGTCGATCGGTTCGGATCGGAACTCGAAGAGCGCCAGAGCCCTGTCGCGGTAGCGGGCCACTCCGGCCATGCGCCCCGGCAGGTTGAAGACCTCCGTTGTGCGGTTGCCGGGGGTCGCCTGGCCGGGTGCATCGCCGATCGCGACGTACATCCCGAGGTGCTCGGTGAACTCCTGCTCCGGGCCGAACACCAGGCGCCGCACTCCGGAGTGGATCCCGTCGGCGCCCACGACGATGTCGTAGGCGGCCTCGCGGCCGGAGGCGAAGGCGACCGCGACCCGGTCCCCGTCGTCCGCCATCGTCGCGATGAACTCCTCGAAGCGCAGGTCGACTTGCTCGGGCAGGGCCTCGCGCAGGATGTTCATCAAGTCTTCGCGGGGGATCTCGATGTCGTCGGGGGACTCATCGATCTCCTGGCGAAGCAGGGGCGCGACGGGCACGCCGTACCGGTCGACGAACTTCGTCTGCTCGGTCATCGTGATCCGCTGTTCGTCGACCGCGTCGAGGATGCCCATGCCGCGCGCGGTCTCGACGGCCGCGCCGCGTACGTCGACGGGCGAGCCGTTGACGCGCAGATGGTTCGCCCGCTCGACGATCTCGACCTCGTGCCCGGCACGTGCCAGGTCGATGCCGGCGCTCAATCCCGCCGCCCCTGCCCCGCTGACCAGGATCCGCATGGTTGCTCCTTCGTTCGCCCCGGCGATCTCGCGAGCCACTATAGCAACGATCTGTTGCTTTTAGTTGCCGGGCCGCCCGGATCGTTCCGCCGGCGAGCGGCCGGTCACCGTTGCGGTCCTTCGCCGACCGGACCGGACCGACCCCGAGACCGTGCGAAGACCCGGCCCGCGCCTCCTCGTTGAGGAAGCACCCGGCCCGCAGCTCCGCCCCGTCGCCCGTCACCCCGTGGACGGCTCCGCCTCGTGCAGCGCCAGTACGGTCGCCGCCCCGGCGAGCGCCAGCCCGCAGGCCACGAGCAGCGCGCGGTCCGTGCCGGCGGCGAGTGCGCGCAACGACTCGGCGCCGTGGCCGGCGGTGCTGACGGCGACGGTGAGGGCGACGCCTGCGGCCGAACCGATGTAGCGGGCGGTGTTGTTGGCGCCCGAGCCCATGGCGGCCCGCTCGGCCGGGACGCTCTCCACGGCGACGCGTGGCAGCGCCGCGTTGAGCAGCCCGCTTCCGGTGCCGGCCACGAACAACCCCGGCAGGAGCCGTACCCACGAACCGGCGCCCGCGCCTCCGAGCAGCGCCACGGTGCCGAGCGCGGAGAGCAGGAAGCCGGCGGCCAGTTGGCGCCGGGCGGTCAGCAGGCGTACGAGGCGTCGTGACAGCACCGCGGTCACCAGGGCCGTACCGGACCACAGCGCGAACAGCCATGCGGTGGCGGACGGGGAGAGGCCGATCGTCCGCTGGAGCAGGGTCGGTACGTAGCTGAACAGCCCGATCACGGCGAACCCGGTGAACAGCGCGCCGCCCGTGGCCGTCAGAAAGTCGCGCCGGCGGAAGAGCGCGAGATCGATCATCGGTGCCCTGCTGCGCCGTTCGATCGCGACGAAGACCGCACCGAGCGCGACGGCCGTGAGGAGCAGTGCCGCCACGACGGGACGGAGCCAGCCGTCGCGGCCGACGGTGAGCGCGGAGAAGAGCGCGGACAGTGCCAGTCCGAGCGCGGTCGCGCCCGGCAGATCGGGGCGCCCCGGGCGTGGGTTCCGGGACTCGGGGAGCCCGCGGAGGGCGACGAGCGCGGCAGGCAGGGCGGCCGCCGCCAGTACGAGGTAACAGGCCCGCCAGCTCAGCGTGTTGAGCCCGCTGGAGACGAGGGGACCGGCGGCGATGCCTCCGCTGAGCGCCGCACCCCACAGCGCGGTGGCCCGGACTCGCTCGGCGCCGCCGGGGAAGGCGTGCGCGACGAGCCCGAGGCTTGCGGCGATGACCGCCGCGCCCGTGGCGCCCTGCGCGATACGGGCGAGCGTGAATCCGAGGGTGCCGGTGGCGACCCCGCCGAGCGCCATGGTGACCACGAGTCCGAGCGAGCCGAGAACGAAGACGCGCTTGCGTCCGTGGTCGTCGGCGAGGCTGCCGGCGACGAGCAGCGAGGCGGCCAGACCGAGAGCCATGCCGTTGAGCAGCCACGCGTGGCTGCTCGGCCCGGTGCCCAGAGACGCCGCGGTGTCGGGCAGCACCGTCATGGGGGCGGTGTAGTCCATCAGCACCAGGAAGGTCATGGACGTCGTGACCGCGAGGGTGGTGCGGCGCTGCGCGGTGCCGGACGTCTCGGGAATCGGCGAGGAGGAGGGTTCATTCATTGAACTTACGGTCATGGCGGGGACTTTAGCAGTCAGAGTTCAATGGATGAACCGCTGAATTCAATCACTGAACTCTTTGCTAGGGTGTCCGCATGCCGTTGGGGAAGGACTACGCCGCGCAGAGCTGCTCGCTCGCCCGCACCCTCGAACTTGTCGGCGAGCGCTGGACGTTGCTGATCGTCCGGGACGCCTTCTACGGAGTGCGCCGCTACAACGACTTCCTGGTGCACCTGGCCCTGCCCCGCGCCGTACTCTCCGCCCGGCTGCGCACGCTCACCGAGAACGGGGTCCTGGAGACGGTGCGCTATCAGGCGTCGCCGCCGCGTGACGAGTACCAACTGACCGCCAAGGGCAGAGAGTTGTGGCCCGCGGTCCACGCCCTGGCGGTGTGGGGCGAGCAGCACCACGGCAGCGAGAAGGGCAGCCGCAGGGACTTCCTGCACGCCGGCTGCGGCACGCGGCTCGACCAGGCCGGTCGCTGTCCGGCCTGCGAGACGGGCGTCCCGCCGGAGGACGTCGAGATGCGCCCTGGCCCGGGCGCCGACCGCGCGCCCGCGGACGCGGTGAGCCGCGCCCTGCTGCGGCCCCGCATGCTGCTGGAGCCGCTGCCGCAGCCGTTGAACGCCTGATCCGTTCGGCCTGTGGGCGTACGGCTGCTCGCTCCCCGGTACGCAGACGGAACGGCCGCTGCACTCCCCGGTGCGAGCGTCTCTGCATCTGAACGCAACAGCGTCCGAGCAGAGAGGTTTTGCGAACGATGAAGCAACGAATCGGGAGACGTAAGGCGCGCTGGGCCGCGGTCGTGTGCGCCGGAGTCGTGGCGCTCGGCGGCGGAACGCTCGCGACGACGGCGGACGCGTCGACGACGAAGGTCCCGGGGCATACCCAGTCGTCCCAGCAGGCGGCGAAGCCCAAGCACTGCCGTCTGGTGGTCGGCGACCCGTACAAGTCCGGGAGCCGTCATCTGAAGGCCAACGCGCGCTACTACTGCAAGAAGCGGGCCAACCTCGTCATGCGTATGCATCTGACGGACAAGGCACAGCGCTCCTACCGCGCCGGTCACAGTTGGCGCATGAACCGCACCATCGGCACCGGGAAGGGCAAGGGCTGCACGAAGTACCAACTGCGCGTGAAGGCGGTCGCGTACAAGGACGACGGCGGCTACTACGACCTGGTGGCCACCGGACACAGCCACTGGAAGACGATCTGCGGGTGAAGCAGATCAGCGGGTGAGGTGACCCGCACAGGACGGCGGACAGGGCGCCGTCAACTCCGGTCCCGGGCCGGTCGCTTGAGAGAAGGCGACGGCCCGGGACCGGAGCGTTCGTGTGCGCAGACGGTGCACACCGCCGGGAACGGGAGGCCGGACACGTCGCAGGGCGCGTCGGTGAGGATGCTCTGGTGCAGCCGCCGCAGCGCGCCGCCCGGCGGGGTACCGAGTTCCTCGGCGAAGAGACGGCCGGCCCGTACGTAGGTGTGCAGCGCCTCGGCGGTACGGCCGGTGTGGCGCAGCACCCGCATCTGCAGATGCCACAGCGACTCGCGCAGCCCGAAGTCGGCCAGGAGGCGGTGGAGTTCGGCGGTGAGGCCGGCGCCGCCGCGCAGCAGTCCCGCCTCGACGCGCATTTCGACGGCGTCCAGACGCAGTTCCTGAAGCCGCACGGCTTCGGCCTCGGCGGACGGGGAGGACGCCGCGTCGACGTAGGGCGCGTCGCGCCACAGTGACAGTGCCTCGTCGAGCAGCGGTGCCGCCGCGTCGGCACCGGGGCCGGGGCCGGAGCCTGGGCCGGTGCCCGGGTCGCCGGGGCCCGTTCCCGTACGGGTGAAGATCTCACGGGCGGCGCGCACCAGTTGCTCGAAGCGGTGGGCGTCGATCTCCTGCGGGGCGGCCCGGAGGAGATAGCCGGGGTCGCGGCGCGTCAGGGTGTCGCCGCCGTCCTCCAGCAGGCGGCGCAGTTCCATCACGTACTTGCGGATCAGGCTCCGGTGCGAGTCCGGAACACCGTCTCCCCACAGGCGCGTCGCCAGGACGCCGGCCGGGACGACCTGGCCGCGGCACACCAGCAACTCGGCCAGAACGCCTCGCCGCTTGGGCGCGCCGATTCCCTTCCAGCCCTCGCTCGTACGGACTTCGAGAGGGCCGAGGACGCGGAAACGCATCGGTTGTTCACGTTCCAATCCTGGTTTGTGTTTCGGGCGGTTGTGGAGTGTTCTAGTCGGAGATGAGTTGTCCGGCACGGCGGACCGGCCGCCGGACAACAACGACGTGCAACGCGGGGGGTACGGGGACGGGTGGGACGACCACAGCGTCGGCTGGATCCGGGGGAAGGGCCGCTGGCGGAGTTCGCCGCGGGGCTGCGGGATCTGCGGGATACGACCGGGCCGCTCACATACCGGCAGTTGGCCGCCCGTGCGCACTATTCGGCCACCACGCTGGCCGACGCGGCAGGCGGCGAGCGGCTGCCGTCGCTCGCGGTGACGCTGGCGTATGTGACGGCGTGCGGCGGGGACCGGACGGAGTGGGAGGAGCGCTGGCGCGCGGTCTCGGCTGCGCTCGACGACGGCGGCGACGGCAACTCGGCGTCGGCTGGCGAGGTCCGTAACGGCGAGGTCCCTATTGGCGACGGCGGACAGGGCGACGGAAGCGGCGGCGGACGGGACGGAGGGAGCGGCGGCGCGAAGGCCGGCGCGGAGAGCCGCGGTGGCGCGCCCGCTCCGCTCTGGCGCCGTGCCGCCCTCCCTCTCTCGCTCGTCGCGCTCGCGGTGCTTGCCGTGGCGGGCGGTGTGGCGGGGCTGACGGGGTGGGCGGGGGGGGGCGCCGGGNNNNTGACGGCGTGGCCGGGCAGGGCCGCGGGGCGGCGCGGCCTCCTCCGACTCGGGACGGCAGGCCACCGGTGTGGAACCGCCCGCCGGACACGGGTACTTCGCCGCGGACGACCCGTTCAACCGCCGCAACTCCCGCCGCTTGTCGCCCGATTCGGCGAAACTGACCCGTACGCTGCTCTCCGCCGGCGACCTCCAGGTGGCCGCGGGCACCGCGGGTACGCCCCTTCACCGCGCCACCGCGCACACCCCGACGCATCGCATCAAGGCCCGCCGCCATCTGGAGAACTGGGGCCCGAACCCGTTCTCCGGCGTCGACTACCCCTGGGATCCCTCCTGGAAGGAGCCGTCGGGCCGCGGCGGCTGGAGCATCGTCGTCACGCCCGACGGCAGATCGCTGGAGTGCTGGCGCACGGTCGTACGCCCCGGCGGTGTGCCGAGCTGCGAGTGGGGCGGAGTGTCGGGCACGCGGCGGTCGTCCGTCGCCGAGCAGGGCGCCCCCACGGGCAGCGGGCTGTCCCGGCTGGCCGGGATCATCACGCGTGCGGACTGGGAGCGCGGCCGGATCCGGCATGCGCTGGCGTTCAGCGCCCCGTTCAACGGCCCCCGGCATGTCTATCCCGCCGTGAAGAGCGACGGGAGAGGCCCCGACCGGTGGGCCGAGGGGCAGTTCGTCTGGCTCGACCGGTCGTACGACATCGACGCCGACCGCTCCCTGCGCCCGTACGAGCGCATCGTGGCGCACGCGCTGCAGGACTACGGCGCCTTCGACGTCGGCTATGCGGTCGCGGTCGACTTCACATCGGAGCAGGGGGCCGCGCCGCCGGGAGGCGGCGGCCGGTCTCATCTGAGCCTGCAGGACGTGAAGTTCGCGAAGTATCTCCGCGTGGGCGCGGTGCGGGCCGAGGGGTGAGCTGAGCCGTAGCGGCGGCCCGACGTGAGGTGTGTCCCGGCGGCTGTCCGCGCGGCGTGCGCTGTGGACCCGTCGGCGCCGGAACTCTCCGACGGGCGGCCGGGGTTCACGCCGACGACGTGAGCCTGCGAAGCGACCGGGGACAGAGGCGAGGCGGCAGCGCCGGCCGCGCACCGCTGCGCACCCGTGCCGGGCGTCGCCCAACACCCGCTCACCCGCGCGCTGTTCCGCGTCCGCGATGCCGGAACGACACCGCGGCGGGTCCGCCCCTCGACCGGCCCGGGCCGGGTCAGGAAGCGCCGGGCCGGGACGCGGATGCTGTCACGCCCATTGACTTCCCGAGGCGGCAGGAGTTGGCTACGCGCCAGCATGTTAACGCTAACACCCGCACGTGAGGGGCCAGTCCCATGCATGGACGCCGTCACAGCACCACCTCGAATCCCGCCCTGAACCGCCGGGCTCTCCTCGCGGCCGCCGGTGCCGCCGCCCTCACCGCCGCCTGCGGAACCGCCGAGGGCCGCCCTCCCGGCGAGGTCGCCCTGCACGGCGACAACCCCTCGTGGGACGAACCGATCGCCGCCGCGGGCCGCCGGATGAAGACGCTTGCGGGCATCGAACTGGTCCCGCTGGTCATACCGTCGGTCGAGTCGTTCGAGCAGATCGTCAAGTCCTCGCTGCGCACCAGCAAGACGCCGGACATGCTCAAGTACTGGTCCGGGTACCGGCTTCAGGATCTGGCCCGTACCGGCGGGATCATCGAGATGACCGGCCCGTGGAAGAGGGCCGCCGCACGCGGCTGGGTCGATCCGGAGCTGCGCGGCGCCTTCACCTACCAGGGCCGCGTATGGGCCCTGCCGATGAACCTGACCTACTGGGTCTTCTTCTACAACACCGAGGTCTTCGCGCAGCACGACCTCGAAGCCCCGAAGACCTGGGACGACTTCCTCGCGGTCTGCAAGCGCCTCAAGAGCGCCGGGATCACACCGCTGCACGCCACCACCGACGGCCGCTGGCCGGCCTTCATCTGGTTCATGGAGGTACTCACCCGCCAGGACCCGCGCTTCTACCGGGACTTGATGAACGGGCGGGGCAGCTACAACGACCCGCGTGCGGTGCGCGCCCTGCGCACGATCGTCTCGTTCTTCGACAACGACTGGTTCACGCCCATGGACATGAGCCACGACGACGCTGCCGCCGCCGTGGTGCACGGCACGCTCGGGATGATGCCGGGCGGCACCTTCCTCACGCCCAACCTGCAGGCGGCGGGCGGCAAGCCGGGCGCCGACGTGGACGCGTTCGTCCTGCCCATGGCCGACCCCCGGGCACGGCCCAGCATGATCTTCGAGTCGAGCGCACTGGTGTGCACGAGCAAGGGCCCCGACCGCGCGGAGGCCGTCAAGGCGGCAGACCAGTGGTTGCACCCGCGGGTGTCCGAGGCGTTCACGCACACCCTTCAGGACGGATGCCCCAACCCCCTGGTGAAACCGGCCAATCCGATGGTCGAGGGCATCGCCCGCACCGTGCGGGAGAAGCGGCTGTGGATGCTCAACCGCTTCTGGGAGCAGGGCCCGCCGGAGTTGGTGGAGTCGACCGTCGACGACCTGGCGGGCTTCCTGCTCGACCCGTCCTCCTACCGGCAGGTGCTCAGGACGATGCAGGAACGCGCCGACGAGGCGTGGCGGGTGTGGAGGGAGGCGGAGAAGGTATGAGCGAGACGCTGAGCACCGCGAGGCCGCTGCGCGCCAGGCGGCGCATTCCCACCCGGACGCCGGGGCGGGCCTCCGGCGCCGGGGCGGCACGGGGCAGGCTGGGCAGCCCCGGCAGTTCGCTGCTGTGGGCCGCCCCGGCACTGGCCTTCGTCGGGATCCTGCTGGTCTATCCCTTCTTCCGCAGCGTCTACGGGAGCCTGTTCGCGGACAACGGCTTCACCAGCGAGTTCGTCGGGCTGGACAACTACGTCCGGCTGGCGGAGGACCCCATCCTCGGCCGCTCGCTGATCAACACCGTGATGTGGGTGGCGGGGACGCTGCTGCTTCCCGTGGCCGTCGGGCTGCTGATCGCGGTCGCCACGTACCGAATGCGGCTGGGCAATCTGGCGACGCTGGTGATCGTCCTGCCCTACGCGATCTCCGGGGCCTCGACGGCCGTGGTGTGGAAGTTCATGCTGACCTCGGGCGGCGCCGTCAACCAGGTGCTCGGCGCGGTCGGGCTGGAGTCGCTGGCGCAGCCCTGGCTGCTGGAATGGCCGCAGAACACCCTGTCGTTGATCGTCGCCGGCACCTGGCAGGCGACGGGCATCAACGTGGTGCTCTTCACCATCGGACTGCGCGCCATCCCCCGCGACATCGTCGAGGCCGCGCACCTGGACGGCGTGAGCGGCTGGAGCATGTTCCGGCACATCACGCTGCCGCAACTGCGGGCCATGACGGTGGTGGTCGTCGGCATGGCGATCGTCAACTCGCTGAAGGCGTTCGACCTGATCTGGGTGCTCACACAGGGCGGGCCCTCGCGGTCCTCGGAGACGCTGGCGCTGACGATGTACCGCGAGGCCTTCCGGCTCTTCCACGTCGGCTACGGCTCGGCCGTGGCCCTGGTTCTGTCCGTCATCGTCGTCGCCGCGTCCTGGCTGTATCTGCGCCGCCAGATGCCCGGCGGGACCCGGGACTGAGGAGGCGAGGACGATGGGACGTGCGCTGCGCAACCTGTTCGTCGCCGGATGTGTGCTGCTCTGGCTGATCCCGCTCTATCTGCTGATCGTCAACGCCCTTACCCCGGCGGGCGGTTACACCGGTACGCCGGACTGGGCGCCGCGGGGGTTCGCGGTCCTCGACAACCTGCGCATCGCGTGGAGCGAGGCGGGCGTCGGGGAGAGCTTCCTCGTCTCGCTGCTGTATGCGGTGGTGTGCGGGGCGGTGGCCGTCCTGGTGGCCGCGATGGCCGCGTTCGCCGTCGTGGTGCTGCCGGTCCCCAGGCCCGCGTTCTGGTTCTGGCTCATCTACTCCGGGACGCTCTTCCCGCTGCAGATGTTCCTCGCGCCGCTGTTCGGACTGTACGCGGACGCGAATCTCTACGACACGCGGCTCGGTCTGATGCTGGTGTACGTGGCGTGGGCGGCGCCCTTCGCGTTCTTCCTCGTCCGCAACCAGATGACGACCATGCCGCCGGAGATCACCGAGGCGGCGATGCTGGACGGCGCGTCCTTCCGCCGGATCTTCTGGCGCATCCACGTGCCGCTGATGAGCTCCGGTCTGGGAGCGGCGTTCATCTTCCAGTTCACCGCCGTCTGGAACGACCTGCTGCTGGGCATCACGCTCAGCCGCAGCCCCGAGGTGCAGCCGGTGATGGCGGCGCTGATGACGCTCAACTCCGCCTACGCCTCCTCCGGTCCGCCCGTGATCCTCGCCGGGGCGCTGATCGTCTCGGTGCCCACCCTGCTCGTCTTCCTCCTCTTCCGCGGTCTCTTCCTCCGCGGAGTCACTGCCATCGCCCGATGAAAGCGATCGCCCGATGAAAGCGAGTGCCGCATGACGACCCGTGCCCTTGTACGGACGAACGACTGGGACCACCGGCGGATCCACGACAGCCTGCGCGCGTCCGTGGTCTCGGCCGAAGGGCGGCTGGGCGGCGGCCTGTTGAGGCTGGTCGAGGAGCCGCTGCTGCGCCGCGCCTCCGGCGGCGGACTGCTGCAGTCGCTGCGCGTGGAGCCGGCCGAGGGCGCCGCCGTACCGGACGCGCTGGAGGTACGCACGGACTCCGGTGCGGCCCTGCCCGTCGAACGGCAGCCGGGCCCGGGGGATTCGGTGCGGCTGCTGGTGCCCGCCGTCGACTCCGCGCAGCACGTCGCCGTCTCGGTGCCGGGCCGGGAGGACGAGAGCGTCGCGGTGACGCTGACGCCGCAGCGGCGGTGGACGGTCCATCTCGTCCACCACTCGCATCTCGACATCGGCTACACCGATCCGCAGGGCCGGGTGCTGGCCGAGCATCTGTCCTATCTGGACTCGTGTCTGGAGCTGACGCGGGCGACCGACGACTGGCCCGCCGACTCGCAGTTCCGCTGGTGCGTGGAGTCGCTGTGGTCCTTCCAGCAGTGGGCCGCGGCCCGGCCGGCGGAACAGGTGGCGGAGTTCGTACGACGGGTACGGCAGGGACGCATCGAGCTGACCGCGATGCCCTTCAATCTGCACACCGAGACCTGCTCCACCGACGAACTCCACGAACTGCTGCGCTCCGCCCGGCAGGTGAGCGACGAGCACGGCCTCACGCTCACCTCCGCGATGCAGACCGACGTACCGGGCTCCGTCGTGGGACTCGTGGACGCGCTCGCCTCGGCGGGCGTGAAGTACCTGTCGGTGGCGCACAATTGGGCGGGACGCTCCGTGCCGCACCTGGTCGGCGGGGACAAGCTGCCGCGGCTGTTCCGCTGGGCGGCCCCCAGCGGCAACAGCCTGCTGGTGTGGGTGACGGACACCCCGCACGGCCTGGCCTACATGGAAGGCCCGCTGCTCGGCTTCGACACCGACTACGGCCGCGTCGACGATCTGCTGCCCGCCTATCTGACGGCGCTGGCGACCCGCCCCTATCCGTACGCGGGCAGCGTCTTCGGCTGGAGCATGGACCAGGAGCGGACCGAACGCGAGCCCTACCCGTGGGACGTGCTGCACCTGCGCGTACAGGGCAAGTTCGGGGACAACGCCCCGCCGCGCCGGATCATCGCCGACACCGTGCGCCGCTGGAACGAGACATGGGCCTATCCGCAGTTGCGTCTCTCGCGCAACGAGGACTTCTTCACCGACGCCGAGGCGCGCCTCGGCGAGAAGATCCGTACCTTCGAGGGCGACTGGACGGACTGGTGGGTCGACGGCGTCGGCTCCGGTGCGCATCCCCTCTCGATGGCGCGCACCGCCCAGTCCGCCGTCGCCGACGCCCAGACCCTCGGCACCTTCGCCGGAATCCTCGGCGCCGACGGCGCAGCCGAGGAGACCGCCGGAGCGGCCGGCGTCTACGAGGCGGTCTCCCTCTTCGACGAGCACACCTGGGGCGCGGCCGACCCCTGGACGCACGGCCACGAGCACGCCCACTCCGGCGAGCAGCAGTGGCACTGGAAGTACGGGCAGGCGGTGCGCGCCCACGACGACTCCCGGTCCCTGCTGGACCGCGCCGCCGCGCGCCTCGGACAGCGGCTGGCCGCCGCGGACGGAGCGGACGCCTCGTACCACGTGGTCAACACCTGCTCGTGGCCGCGTACGGAGATCGCGGAGATCTGGCTGCCGGAGAGCAGCGTCGAGCTCCGCAGGCCCGTGGAGGTGCACGACGCCCGTACGGGCGAGACTCTCGACCACGAGGAACGCGCCCAGGTCAATCCCGAACACCGCGACGCGGGGCGCTTCGTGCGGGTACGCGTGGCCGACGTGCCGGCGGCCGGGTCGGTGCGCCTGGACGTCGTCGCGGGATCCGCGCCGCCCGAGGGGCCGCGTACCGAGCCCCCGTGGAATCCGACCGGCGGCCCGGAGAAGCACGACCCGGGCGAGAGCGCGGCACGGGCACTGGCACACGCGGCCCCCGTGCTGCTGGAGAACGAACACCTCGCGGTACGGGTCGACTTGGCCCGCGCGTGCGTCTCCTCCGTCGTCGACAAGGCGAGCGGGCGGGAGTTGGTGCGCGCGGACGCGGTCGTCGGATTCAACGGCTACCTCCACGACGGCTACACCACCGCGGGCGGCTTCAACCACAACTCCAGCCGCACCACGGCCTCGGACCGGCTGGAGCACCTGGGGACTCGCGTGGTCGCGCCGCCGGCCGCGCTGATCGCCCGTACGTCCACCGCGACCGCGGAGTCGCTCGTCTACGAGACGCGGCCCGGCGGCGCGCGCCGGGTGCGCACCACCCTGACCCTGCCGCGCGGCATCGCACGCCTCGACATCGACAACCGCGTCGACAAGGACGCCACGCTGGGCAAGGAGAGCGCCTACTTCGCGTTCCCCTTCGCCTTCGACGACCCCGAGGTACGGATGGAGGCGTCCGGCGGCGTCACCGGCAGCGGCCTTCCCGTCGTGCCCGGCTCGGCGCTCCACATGCGGGCCGTACGGCGCTGGATCACGCTCGCCGAGGACGACTGCACCGTGGCGTGGGTCACGCAGGACGCGCCGCTGGTGCAGTTCGGCAACATCGCGCTGCCGTACGCGCCGTTCCCGCGCACCCTGGAACACGACGAGCCCGCCACGGTCTTCTCGTGGATCCACAACAACCTCTGGGACACCAACTTCCCCAGCGCGCAGGGCTTCGACTTCGGCTTCCGCTACAGCCTCGCCTGCGCGTCCGGTCCTGCGGCGACCGGCCTCGGGCCGCGCACCGCCGCGGCCGGGAGCCGTCCGCTGCACGCCGTACGGGCACGGGCCGGCGCCACCGGCACGGACGAGGCCGACCCCCCGTCGCCGCCGCGGGATTCGCTCGCCTTCGTCGAACTCGGCGACCCGCGGGTGCGTCTCGTCGGCGCGACGACCCCCGGCCCCGGCGACGCCGTACTGCTGCGGTTGCAGTCCTTCGCGGAGGAAGGCGTGACGTGTCCGGTACGGGTGGACTTCCCCGTGACGGCCGCCCATGGCGCCGACTACCTCGGCCGCGCCGCCGGCGCGCTGCCCCTCGCCGACGGCCGTACCACCGTGGACATTCCACCGCTGGGCACGGCGGCGGTGCTTCTCGAACGTCCGTGAGACCGGCCGTGGGCGCCGCCCCCGTCCCATCCCCACGGCCCCGTCCCGCTCCGTCCCGTCCCGAAGGAGAACGCGTGTACCGGCTCGACCCGCGCTACGCCCCCGCACCGCAGACCCGCCTCGTCACCGGCTGGCAGGCCGTGTCCGCGGAGCTGCCCCCGGGGCCCGCGGTCGTCGCGGTGGACGGGCCCCCGGCGGCGGACTGGGAGACCGTGAAGAACCGGCTGACGGAGCAACTCGCCGCCCGGGGCACCGCGTTGCGGGTGCTCGACGTACGCGGCCACTACGCGGCGGCGGAGGTCGTGGAGGAGCGCACCGTACGGGACGTGGACGCCGCCGACCCCTACTACTGCAAGCTCGCGGAGAATCCGCTGCGGGACCTGTTCGCCGCCGTCCCCGACCCGGCACCGCCGGAGCAGGGCGTGCTGCTGATCTGCGGTCCCGGCGCCGCCGTGCTCGCGCACGACGTGCTGTGGTACGCCGACGTGCCCAAGCGCCACGCGGAGGCCGCCGTCGCGGCGGGCACCGGCCGCAACCTCGGACTGCCCGACGGGCCGGGGGAGTTGCGGCGGCTGTTCTACGTCGACTGGCCCATGCTCGACCGGCACCGGGACGCCCTCGCGCCGCGCATCGACGCCTGGCTCGACGTACAGGACCCCGAACTCCCCGTGCTCCTCGACGGGGACGGGCTGCGTGCGACCCTGGCGGCGCTGGCCCGCCGCCCCGTGCGCACCAGGCCGTACTTCAACTCCACGCCCTGGGGCGGACATTGGGCGCAGCGCACACTGGGCTTCGACCCCGGCGCCCCGAACACCGCCCTGGGCTATGAACTGATCGCCCCGGAGTCCGGCGTACTCATCGGCCACGGTCCACGGGCACAGGCCGAGATCCCCTTCCAACTGCTATGCGTACTGCATCCGCTGGAGATGCTGGGCGGCGACGTGCACGCCCGCTACGGCACGTCGTTCCCCCTCCGCTTCGACTATCTGGACACCGTCGGCGGCGGCAACCTCTCGCTGCACTGCCACCCCCAAGAGCGGTACATGCGCGAGCACTTCGGCTGGCACTACACCCAGCACGAGACGTACTACATGACCGTCGGCGGCCCCGGCACCCGCGTCTTCCTCGGCCTGCGGCAGGACGCCGACGTCGCACTGTTCCGCAAGCAGATCGAGAAGGCCGTCTCCGAGGGCACACCGATGCGTCCGGAGGACCACGTGCTGACCTTCCCCGCCGAACAGGGCCGGCTGTTCATGATCCCGGCCGGCACGCCGCACGCCAGCGGCGCCGGGAACCTCGTACTGGAGATCAGCGCCACCCCCTACCTCTACAGCCTCCGCTTCTACGACTGGCTCCGCCCCGGCTCCGACGGCAGCCCACGCCCCCTTCCCTACGAACACGGACTGGCCAACCTCGACACCCGGCGCCGCGGCGAGGACGTCACCCGCGACCTGGTGCCACGGCCGCGCACCCTGCGTACCGGCGACGGCTGGCACGAGGAACTCCTGGGCGCGCTGGGCGAGATGTTCTACGAGGTGCGCCGCGTGGTCCTCGACGGCACCGCGCCCGCCGAGGACGACACCGACGGCCGCTTCCACGTGCTGAACGTCGTCGAGGGCGACGGCGTGACCGTGGAGACCACCGCCGGCGACCGGCACCCGCTCGCCTACGCGGAGACGCTGACCGTCCCCGCCGCGGTCGGCCGCTACCGGCTGCACCCGGCGCAGGGCGGACCGGCCAAGGTCGTCAAGGCGCTCGTACGGCCGCAGGACGCACCGTGAGAGGCGCACCGTGAGAGCGGTACTGGAGATCGGCGGCACCCATGTGACGGCTGCGCTGGCCGATCCGGGCAGCGCCGAGATCGCCGCCCGCGTCACCCGGCGGCTGGAGGCGCACGGCAGCGCGGAGGACATCCTCGGCACCGTCGTCTCCTGCGCCGCGAGACTTCCCGCGCCGCCCGGCGCCGTGTGGGGAGTCGCCGTACCCGGGCCGTTCGACTACGCCCGCGGCATCGGACTGTTCGAGGGCGTCGGCAAGTTCGACAGCCTGCGCGGTGTCGACGTCCGCGCGGCGCTGGTGAAGGGACTCCCCGGCCGCCCCGTCGGCATGGTCTTCCTCAACGACGCGCACGCCTTCCTGCTCGGGGAGTGGCACGCGGGGGCGGCACGGGGCCACGGGCGCTGTGCCGGCATCACCCTCGGCACGGGCGTGGGCTCCGCGTTCCTCGCGGACGGCTCCCCGCAGACCGGCGGACCGGGCCTGCCGCCCCAAGGCCGCGCCGATCTCCTGAAGTTGGACGGAAGGCCGCTGGAGGAGACCGTCTCCCGCCGCGCCATCCGCGAACGGTACGGCGGCGGACGGCTCGACGTGGCCGCGATCGCCTTCCGCGCACGTACCGGCGACGACCGGGCACGCACCGTCCTCGACGAGGCGTTCACCGCTCTGGGACGCGTGCTGGCACCGTACGTGGCCGCCTTCGGCGCCTCGGTGCTCGTCGTCGGCGGTTCGATGACGGGCTCATGGGACCTGATCGGCCCGGCACTCCGCGCCGGTCTGGGGGATACTCCGGTCATCGTGAGAACCAGCCGCCTCGCCGGCGACGCCGCCCTCCTCGGCGCGGCCTTCGCGGCGGCGGCGACGTGAGAGGGGCAGAGTCGGCATGCCGGACCGGCGAGCGGCGAACGGCGGGAAACCGACGCTACGGGACGTCGCCGAGCGGGCGGGTGTCAGCTCCATGACGGCCTCGCGCGTGCTGCGCGGCGACCCGCGCACGACGTCCGCGACCCGGGAACGCGTACGGGCGGCCGCCGACGAACTGGGCTACATGCCCAACCACTTGGCCCGCAGCCTCCGCCTCGGCAAGGGCACGGGACTCGTCGGCCTCCTCGTCACCAACCTCGCCAACCCCTTCTACTCGCAGCTCGCGCTCGGCGTCGACTCGCAGCTCGCACCGCACGGGCTGAAGACCGTCATCGCCAACACCAAGCAGGATCTCGCCGGCGAGCGCGACCTCGTCGCCGACCTCGTCGCGCGGCGCGTCGACGGCATCGTCGCCGTTCCGGCCTCCACCGACCAGCGTCACCTGGCCGCCGCCGCGGCGGGCGGAGTGCCCGTCGTCCTCGCAAGCCGTCCCCCCGAGGGGTTCGAGGCCGACTGCGTCCTCGTGGACGACTTCGGCGGAGCACGCCGCGCCACCCAGGACCTCCTCGCTCAGGGACACCGCACGATCGGCTTCGTCGGCTCACCGACGACGGTCTACACCGGCACCCAGCGTCTCAGGGGATTCACCGACGCCCTCGACGCCGCAGGACTGCCCGTCGACGAACGCTACGTACGGCAGGGGCAGAAGACCACCGGCGAGGCGACCGTCGCCGCGCGCGAACTCCTCGCGCTGCCCGATCCCCCCACCGCTCTGTTCTGCTCCAACAACCGCAACACCATCGGCGCCTACCACGCCATCCGCGCCGCGGGCCGCTCCACCGCCCTCACCGGATTCGACGACTTCGAACTCGCCGACGCCCTGGGGCTCCCGCTCACCGTCGTCGCCTACGACACCGACCAACTCGGCCGCCAGTCCGCCGAGTTGCTCATCTCCCGCATACGGCCCGCCGACCAGCCGTCATCCGGTGAGCCCCGCCCGCCCCGCACGATCACCGTGCCCACCTCGCTCATCACCTACAACCCGGGGGGCAAACACGGCATTTGACCGCGGCGCCGAGCAGCCCTGCTGCTGTGCAGCGTCCGCGGTCGAGCGGCCTCCCGTCGATCTCGTCCACCGCGGTCCTGGACCGTTCGTCACAGCCTCGACGGGCCGGAGCCGAGAGCGCTGCGCGCACGCCGGCGGATCAGCTTGTCGGTCTCGACGATGACCAGGACCGAGGCGCCGAGCAGCCAGCAGGTCACCCACTCTGCCGGGGGGAGTGCCACGAGCCCCAGCAGGTCGTCGGTGAGCGCCCACTGGGTCGCACCGAGATACAGCAAGAGCGCTCCGAGCGCGCTGCCGAGGAGCAGTCTGTTGCCGAACGGGTCCAGCCGGAACAGCGACCGGTTCTCCGCCCTGGCGCTCAGCACCAGCCAGAAGTTCAGCATCACGAAGAGGGTGAGCGCCAGCGTGCGGGCGTGCTCCTCGGAGTACCCCCGGTCCAGCGTCCAGCGGAAGGCGACCAGGATGGCCGTGGCCATCCATGCCCCGGCGATCATGGTCCGGACCCACAGGGTCCGCGACAGCATTCCCTCCTCCCTCGGCCGCGGGGACCGCTCCAGTTCGTCGCCCTCGGGAGGCTCGAAGCTGAGTGCGATGTCCTGCAGCCCGTTGGTGATCACGTTGATGAACAGAAGCTGGATGGGCAGGAACAGCAGCGGCTGCTCGGCGATCAGGTTGACCGACACCGCGAGGAGCGACGACAGCCCGGTGGCGAGCAGGAAGAACGTGGCCTTCCGGATGGCGTTGAAGGTGACTCGTCCCTGCTTGACCGCATCGACGATGCTGACGAAGTTGTCGTCGGTGAGCACGATGTCGGCGGCTTCGCGCGCCACCGCGGTGCCGGAACGCCCCATGGCGACGCCGATGGATGCCGCCCGCAGTGCCGGTGCGTCGTTGACGCCGTCTCCGGTGACGGCGACGACCTCGTCCAGGTCCTGCAAGACCCGCACGATGCGCAGTTTGTCCTGAGCGGTGACGCGGGCCGCGACCCCGCTCTCGCGGAGGCGTGTGGCGAGGACCGGGTCGTCCATGTCCTCCATGTCCAGCCCCGTCACCGGCTGAGCTCCGGTCCCCAGCCCCAGGCGCCGCGCGATGGATGCCGCCGTCACCGGATGATCGCCGGTGACCATGACGACGGTGATCCCTGCGCGCTGGCAGGCGGCGATCGCCTCGGCCGCACCGTGCCTCGGTGGGTCCTCCATCGCCTCCAGCCCGAGGAAGGTCAGGCCCGAGGGAGGCTGGAGCGGCCGCGGCACGGGCTCGTCGGGGTCGAGGATCCGCCGTGCCGTGCCCAGCACTCGCATGCCGTCGGTGGCGAGGGCGTGGTTGGCGGCGGACACCTGCTCGCGATCGAAGGGCACGTCCCCGCGGTCGGTCGCCATGGTCGGGCACATGCCGGCGAGTACGTCGGGTGAGCCCTTGACGTAGAGAACACGCACGTCGCCCTCGACTCGGACGGTCTGCGAGTAGCGGATCTCCGGTTCGTAGGGCGTGTGCGCCAGCCAGCGGGCGTCCCGTTCCTCCGGCGTGACGGCCTCGGCATGCACGGCGGCGCGAAGCATCGCCACATCCACCGCGTCCCCCGTGTAGTCGAGGGGCGGTTCTCCCGCCGTGCCGGACTCCGCGGGCGCGCGCACCGCCTCGTTGGTGAGGGCCCCCGCGCGCAGCGTCGCCCGTAAGGCGACAGGCAGCCGTCCCCGATGCGGTGACCCCGCCTCTTCGTGGAGGTCCGATGCGTGGAGGTCCGGTGCGTGGAGGTCCGGTGCGTGGAGGTCCGACGTGCCGTCCGCCGCCGTCCACACCTTCTCGACGGTGAGTTCGTTACGGGTCAGCGTGCCGGTCTTGTCCGACCCGATGACGGTCGTCGACCCCAGGGTCTCCACGGCGGTGAGCGAGCGGACGATCGCGTTGTGCCGTGCCATACGGGCCATTCCGAGGCTCATCGCGACGGTGAGCACGATCGGGAGCGACTCGGGGATGGAGGCCACCGCGAGAGCGATGACGGTACGGAACATCTCCGACACCCCACGGCCGAGCGCCAGGCCGGCGAGGAAGACCATCCCGGAGGAGACGACCACCACCACACCGATGCGCCGTTGGAGGCTGTGGGCCAGCACCTGGAGCGGTGTCTTCCCGGTCGGCCCCTGCACCAGCTCGTTGATGATCCCCAACTCGGTGCCGCTGCCGGTGCCGACGACGACGCCGCGTCCCCGCCCGGCGGTGACCAGCGTGCCGCTGAAGGCGACGTTGGTGCGCTCCGTCGCGGCGGTGTGCACCGGGAGCCGGTGCACCTGCTTGGTCACCGGAAGCACCTCTCCGGTGAGCATCGACTCGTCCACCTGCAAGGCGTTGACCTCCAGCATCCGGAGGTCGGCGGTGACCCGTTCTCCGGACTGCAGGAGCACGACGTCCCCCGGCACCAGCTCGGCGGCGGCGAGCTCGCGCTCCGCGCCGTCGCGCACCACCCGGCACGTCGGGGCCGACAGCCGTTGCAGCGCCCGGACCGCGGTCTCCGCCTTGCGCTCCTGCCAGAAGCCGATGGCGGCGTTGAGGAGGAGGACGACGAGGATCGCCGCGGCGTCCGCCCAGTGCTGCTGGAGCGCGGTCACCACGAAGGTGACGACCAGGATTCCGATCAACGGGCTGACGAACTGCCGGGCCAGCACCTTCAACGCGGGCGTGGCCTCGGCGGCCGGGAGTTCGTTGCGGCCGTAGCGCTCCAGCCGGGGCGCGGCCCCTTCCGTGGTCAGCCCCTGGGCAGTGGTGTCGAGCCAGCCGAGCACGTCCTGACGGGACAGCACATGCCAGCGTCCGCTGGCAGTCGGATCGTCCTTCTTCCGGGAGATGTCGGCGGTCATCGAGCGCTCCGGTCGCAGATCCTCTCCAACCCGGCTGATCCGGCGGGCGACCACAACCGCGTCCCGAGCCTGGCAAGAGCCTTCCGGATCGACGCTGGCATCGTCCCATGACGACGTTCCCACCGCGCTGCGCCGATCCCCCAGTCGATGGAGCCTGCCCTGCTCGGCTTGCCCCGTGGTGCTCCAGCACCACGGGGGGCACAGGTTCCGCGTCCTCCACGAAAGCGGTGGTTCGTTGCCGGTGCACGTCACCCTCGACGATCTCCCGAGCCGGCAGCTCCGGCGTCATGAGGTGGTCGAAGGCGATGCAGGTGAACCGCGTCGGCACACCCGGCGCGGACAGCGTCCGGACGGCGAGCGCGTTCCGCTCACCCCGTTTCCTCGTTGAAGTGCGTCAGGACGGAGTCCACACCGGACTCCACACCGGACTCACACCGAACAGGCAGCGGCGCAGCCCCCGTTCAGCCAGGCAGCGCCGCATCGCGGCCCAACTTGCCCTGCCAGTGGGCGAGTTGGTTCTGGCTGGGGCATACTCGCGACTCGAACCCGAGACCCCCCACCGAGAGGTTCGCCCGTGTCTTCACGTATGTCTGATCGTCGTGCCCTGTACGCCGACTCCGGCGAGTCCTCTCGGAGGGTCCGGCGGCGGACGTTCCTCGGGGCGCTCGGTGTGGTGGCGGCCGTGGGCGGGAGTACGGCGGCGGCCTCCGCCGTGCTGCCGGGTGGCCGGACGGAGGGGGATAAGGGCGGTGAGGCCGCCGGCCGGAAGGCCGAGCGCGCTCAACGGCCCCTGTTCATCGGCACGTTCGGCGGCGGCATCGTGACCGGTTCGTACGACACCTCCAGCGGCGCGATCAGTACGTCCGGTGAGGTGGAGGACGTCACGAGTCCGACCTTCCTGGCGCTGTCGAAGGACGGCACGGTGCTGTACGCCCTGGATGAGGCGAGCGAAGAGGGCACGGTGCGGGCCTACGCGGTCGGTGACGGCGGGAAGTTGAGCCCGCTGGGTGAGCCGCAGTCGACGGGCGGGAACGGGGTGACGCACCTGTCCGTGCATGCGAGCGGGGAGTGGCTGCTCAGCGCCAACTACGGCTCCGGCAGCGTCGCCGTCCACCCGATCAAGGCCGACGGCGCCCTCGGCGCCCGTACGGATCTGGTGCAGCACGAGGGCAAGGGCCCGGATCCCGAGCGGCAGGAGGGCCCGCACGCGCATCAGATCGTGAGCGATCCGAAGGGCGGCTTCGTGATCGCGGTGGATCTGGGGACGGATTCGCTGTTCTCGTACCGACTCGACGCGGAGAAGGGGACGTTGAAGCGCGTCGCGGAGGCCAAGGCGGAGCCGGGCGCGGGTCCGCGGCACCTGGCGTTCCATCCGGACGGCGGATTCGCGTACGTGGCCAACGAGTTGGACAGCACGATCACTGTCTACGCCTACGACGCGGAGAACGGGACGTTCACGCGCGGGGACAGCATCTCCACGCTGCCGGAGGGTGAGGAGCCGGGGGTGCGGAACTTCCCGGCGGAGGTGGCCGTCGCGGCCGGCGGACGGACCGTCTACGTCTCCAACCGCGGTGCCAACAGCGTCGCTTGGATGTCGGTGGGCGGTGGCGGCGAGTCGCTGAAGGTGGCCGGCGCCGTTCCGTGCGGGGGCGACTGGCCGCGGCACATCAGCATCCCGTCGGGCGGGGACGTGCTGTGGGCGGGGAACGAGAAGAGCGGCACGATCGGGATCTTCGCCGTCGACGAGGAGAGCGGGGCGCTGAAGAAGGCGGGCGAGCCGGCGACGGTGACGAAGCCGGTGTGCGTGCTGCCGGGTTGAGGCCGCGAGCCGTCGCTGAAGCTGAGCGCGGGTAGTCGGCTCCGGGCCGGATTGCGACGCGATCTCCGGGATTTCCCCGATTCGGTCTCCGTGGATCGGTTCTATCGTGGCCGCAGAGGGAGGTCTCCGGCCTCCCGCCCGAAGGAGGCTTCCCAATGCTGAAGTCAAGCCGCCGCT